>NZ_JANMET010000054.1:0-3067 GCF_031377265.1 Tabrizicola sp.
AGGTGTCGGAGCGGGCGACATAGGCCTCGGGTTGGTAATAGTCGTAGTAGGACACGAAGTATTCGACGGCGTTGTCGGGAAAGAAGTTCTTGAATTCGCTGTATAGTTGGGCCGCGAGGGTCTTGTTCGGCGCAAGGATGATTGCGGGGCGCTGGGTTTCTTCGATCAGCTTGGCCATGGTGAAGGTCTTGCCGGTGCCGGTGGCCCCCAGCAGCACCTGATCGCGGTCACCGGCAAGGATGCCGGCCTTCAGCTGGGCGATGGCGGTGGGTTGATCGCCAGCGGGCTGAAACGGCGTGCTCAGCACGAAGGCGCGGCCGCCTTCCAGTTTGGGCCGGGTCAGTACCTCGGGGCGCGGGGCGAGCGAATTGGCGGTGTTGTGGGGCATCGACGCCTCCGATCGGGCTGGCATGGACGGGGTGACAGGTGTGTCAGATTTGGTCCGTTTTTGTTCTTTTGCAAGCAGGCAACCGCGCAAATGGGGTGAAACCGTTGCCGATATCTGCATGACCGGGTAAGGCAGCGCAGAGGGAGACGCAATGGCACAGAAAATCGACACGCGGGCGGTGGGATTGGATACCGGGCTGGCGCTGATCCGCTGGCTGACCGGGGCCGAAAACCTGCATTACGGGCTGTGGACCGGGCTTGAGGTGACGGCGGGCAATCTGCGCGCGGCGCAGGATGCTTATACCACGCGGCTGTTTGCGGAATTGCCACCGGGGCCGCTGCGGATTCTGGATATCGGGGGGGGCGCGGGGGAGACGGCGAAGAAGCTGATCGCCCTGGGTCATACCGTCGATATCGTGGTGCCTTCGGCATATCTGGCAGAATGCTGCCGCAGGAACGCGCCTGAGGCGACGCTGCACCAATGCACCTTTGAAGACTTTGCGGGCGAGGGTCCGTTCGATCTGTGCCTGTTTTCCGAAAGCTTCCAGTACATTCCGATGATGGACAGCCTGCCGAAATGCAGCGCGCTGCTGGCCGCCGATGGCCATGTGCTGATTGCCGATTGCTTTCGCTCTGACGCGTATCTGGGCCGGGAAGACAGCGGGCCGCAGCCGGGTGGCGGGCATCGGTTGTCTTCGTTCCGCGCGGCCTTGCTCTCGACCCCGTTCACCGTGGTTTCCGAACAGGACGTCACTGCGGAGGTGGCCCCTTCGATCGACCTTGAGCAGGGGTTTTACAATGTGCTGGGCGTCGGGCTGAGCCGAACGTCGGAGGAACTGCAGCGCAAGAAACCGCTGGTGAACTGGTTGGTGATGCGGGTGATCAACCTGTTCCTGTCGCGCAAGCGCCGCAGAAACCTGATGCAGCGGCTGACCGGAACCGAGCGCAACATCGAGGCTTTCTTGACCTACAACACCTATCTGATCGTGAAACTGGCGCGGAAGACCTGAAATCTTGCCGGAGTGTTAAGCTCAGAAATACAATTTTAGCGATTTTTCGGCCATCGTTTACATCTTTTGGTTGTGTTAACCAAGCACCTGAGTCACACTGAACAGGCAAGCAGCAACTAAAGCTGTCGGTTGACCCAATCACACCCCACCCACTCTCCCCAGGGTCAGCCGACAGTCCTTTCTGCGCTTCATCGTGCAACTGACGCTTGCGCTTTCCTCCATCCTTCGGAATAAAGCTGCAAACCTCGAGAGGGTCTGTCATGCGCGCACGCATCTTCCAGCCAGCCAGAACCGCGATGCAATCGGGCACCGCCAAGGCCAAGGGCTGGGTGCTGGAGTTTGCGCCAGCCACCGCACGCGAGGTTGACCCGCTGATGGGCTGGACATCGTCAGACGACACGCAGGCCCAGGTGCGCCTGATGTTTGACAGCCGCGAGGCCGCGGAAGCCTATGCGACCGAACGGGACATCGCGTTTGACGTGATGGAGCCAAAGCTGCGCAAACCCATTCTGCGCCCGCGCGGCTATGGCGAGAATTTCGCCACCGACCGCAAGGGTGCGTGGACGCATTGACGCGGCCGATCAGTGTAGGGGTGGCGGGGATGATCACCATTCAGCGCGAAAGCCCGGTCGGGCCTGACCTGGGCTTTCTGATGCAACGGCATACCGAAGACATGCATGCCGACACGCCGCCCGAAAGCATTCACATGATGGACGCGAACGCGCTGGCGGTGCCGGAGGTGGCATTTTTCGTGATGCGCGATGCAGGGCAGCCCGTGGCCATGGGCGCATTCAAGCGGATCGACGCGGGGCATGCCGAGATCAAGTCGATGCATGTGCTGGTCGAGGTGCGCGGACGCGGCCTGTCGCGCCGGATGCTGGACCACCTTTTGGCCGAAGCACACGCCGCGGGCTTTACCCGGCTAAGCCTTGAAACCGGATCGCAGGCGATGTTCCTGCCGGCGCGCCGGCTGTACGAGACGGCTGGCTTCACCGAGTGCCCGCCGTTCGAGGGTTATGGCCCAGATGTGAACTCGGTCTACATGACAAAGGAACTTGCGTGAGCGGGGCTACTGCCGCAAAAGGGCGCGGTGCGGCCCCGTAGCTCAACTGGATAGAGCAAGGACCTTCTAAGTCCGAGGTTGAGGGTTCGATTCCTTCCGGGGTCGCCATTTTCCTGCAAGAAAAGCCGTTCTCAGGGGCATCGAGCCCCGTCGAACGGCGTTGCCACGGACTGCTTTTCCGTCAGGTCTTGGCGGCTGGTGCACCGCCTTCGAAGCGGTTGCCGTGGCGATAGTCACAGGGCGCTTCCTGCATCTGCAGATGCAGACCCGTGCCAGTGAACGGATGGGCGCGGGCGACATCCTCGTCGAAGTCGATGCCAAGGCCGGGGGCGTCGGGCGGCAGGATGTAGCCGTCTTCCCATTTGATGCTGTTCTTGATCAGCTTCTGGTGGAAGGCGCCGCCGGTCTCGATCGTCTCGGCGATCAGGAGGTTGGGGATCGAAGCGGCGAAATGCACGTTCGCGGCCCATTCCACCGGACCGGCATAGAGGTGCGGGGCCATTTCAGCGTTGAACACCTCGGCCATGGCGGCGATTTTCTTGGCCTCCCAGATGCCGCCGACCCGGCCCAGCGCGGGTTGCAGAATCTTCACCCCGCCGTGGCGCAA
>NZ_JANMET010000084.1:0-13649 GCF_031377265.1 Tabrizicola sp.
TGGTTGGTGATGCCAATCGCGGCGATGTCGCGGGCGTCGATGCCGGCTTTCTCGATCGCGGCGCGGGCGGTGCCGGCGACGGTGGCCCAGAGATCCGAGGGATCATGTTCGACCCAGCCGGGGTGCGGGTAGATCTGAGGAAACTCTTCCTGAGCCGAGGAAACGACCCGTAGCCCCGCGTCGAACAGAATGGAACGCGACGAGGTGGTGCCCTGGTCGATGGCAAGGATATGGGTCATTGGTCGGGGTCCTCAGGGTCCGGGGCGGCGACGATGTCCACGCGTGGACAGAAGTCTGACCCTAGTCTTTTCAATGGCTTGGCGGCGCCGATTCAGGAAGCGTTAAGAATTGCGCCGATTTCATCTGTCTTCAAATATCCCCGCCGGAGGCTCCCTCGGCCAGCAGGGGAAGCCTCCGGCGGGGATATTTGGCGACAGGTGAATGGGGGGCGGGGCGCTTTGTGCCCCGCCCGCCTTCAGATCAGTTCTGCCAGGACTTGATCAGCTCGTCATAGGCGATCGTCTCGCCCATCGGCTTTTCGTTCTCCAGCTTGGCCACCGGCGCGCCGGGGGCATCAAGCCAGACCTGCGGGTCCTGCTCTTCGTTCATCTTCGGACCAAGATCGCCCTGAACGCCGGACTTCTCCAGACGGATCAGCACTTTCTCCTGCTCCTCGCAGAGGGCATCAAGCGCCTCTTGCGGGGTCTTGGCGCCCGACATCGCGTCGCCGATATTCTGCCACCACAGTTGTGCCAGTTTCGGATAGTCCGGGATGTTGGTGCCGGTCGGCGACCACTGAACCCGGGCGGGCGAGCGATAGAACTCGATCAGGCCACCCAGTTTCGGCGCGCGTTCGGTGAAGGACGCGTGCTGGATCGTGCTTTCGCGGATGAAGGTCAGGCCCACATGGGATTTCTTCACGTCCACGGTTTTCGAGGTGACGAACTGGGCGTAGAGCCAGGCCGCCTGTGCGCGGTCCACCGGGGTGGACTTCATCAGGGTCCAGGAACCGGCGTCTTGGTAGCCGATCTTCTGGCCTTCTTGCCAGTAGGCGCCGTGCGGCGAGGGGGCCATGCGCCACTTGGGCGTGCCGTCCGCGTTCATCACGGGGGTACCTTCGACGACCGAGGCCGCAGTGAAGGCAGTGTACCAGAACATCTGCTGGGCAATTGCGCCCTGGGCAGGAACCGGGCCCGCTTCGCCGAAGGTCATGCCTGCGGCTTCGGGGGGCGAGTACTTCTGCAGCCACTCGATCGCCTTGGTCACGGCATAGACCGCCGCCGCGTCGTTGGTCGAGCCGCCGCGTGCGACGCAAGAGCCAACCGGCTGCGACGCCTCGTTCACGCGAACGCCCCATTCGTCGACCGGCAGGCCGTTCGGTTCACCCACGTCGCCCATGCCAGCCATGGACATCCACGCGTCGGTGTAGCGCCAGCCAAGCGAGGGGTCCTTCTTGCCGTAGTCCATGTTGCCATAGACGCCGGTTGCCGGGCCGCCCGCATAGGCCATGTCGCGGCCGGTGAAGAACTCGGCGATGTCTTCGTAGGCCGACCAGTTGACCGGAACGCCAAGGTCATAGCCATACTTGGCCTTGAAATCGTCCTTGGTCTTCTGGTCGTTGAACCAGTCGTAGCGGAACCAGTAGAGGTTGGCGAACTGCTGGTCGGGCAGCTGGTACAGTTTGCCGTCAGGGCCGGTGGTGAACTTCGCGCCGATGAAATCGGCGAGGTCGAGGTTCGGGTTGGTGACTGCTGCGCCTTCGCCTGCCATCCAGTCGGTCAGGTTGCGGGCCAGCTGATAGCGCCAGTGGGTGCCGATCAGGTCACTGTCGTTGATATAGGCGTCATAGATGTTTTCGCCGGTCTGCATTTGCGTTTGCAGCTTTTCGACCACATCGCCTTCGCCGATCAGGTCATGCGTGACCTTGATGCCGGTGATGGCTTCGAACGCCGGAGCCAGCACCTTGGCTTCGTATTCATGGGTGCCGATGGTTTCCGACACAACCTTGATTTCCATGCCGGCATAAGGCTTTGCCGCATCGATGAACCACTGCAGTTCGGCCTCTTGGCCGGCGCGGTCCAGCGTCGACAGATCACCGATTTCGGTATCGAGGAAGGCTTTCGCCGCCTCGATATCTGCCCAGGCGGGCAGGCCGTAAGCCATCAGCGCAAGCGCCATGGCGGTTGTAGTCTGGCGTAGTCTCATGTGATTCCTCCCAGAATGTTGAGACGTTTTCAGTCGTCTGTTTGCCTTCGGGCGGGGCTTTCACGCCGCCCGGAAGCTGTTTTTCCCGATCAGACCCAGCGGAACACCACCACGACATAGACCAGGCAAAGGATCAGCGCGCCCCAGAGAGGCGGGCCGAAGAAGAAGAGCCAGCCCAGGTTGATGAAGGCTGAGCCCAAGAGCGAAATGAACAACCGGTCGCCGCGCGTCGTCTCGATCCGCAGGATGCCGACGCGGGGGGTTTCCGGCCAGCGGATTGCCAGCAGGGTGAAGGTGATCAGCAAGCTGGCGATGATAAAGAAGAACAGCGCGACCGGGAAGGTCCAGGCCATCCAGCCGCCCGGGATCAGTTGCCCGGTCCATTCCTTGACGCCGTCTTCGGACGGAACCGCCCAGATCAGCGCGGCAAGGATCGCGGCCATCACGGCCACAATGATAAGGTAGGTTTGGGTCCAGCGAGAGGCGGTCATCACACCCTTCCCAGGGCAAAGCCCTTGGCGATGTAGTTGCGGACAAAGTAGATCACGAGCGCGCCGGGCACGATGGTCAGCACCCCGGCGGCGGCCAGAACGCCCCAGTCCATGCCCGAGGCGCTGACCGTGCGGGTCATCGTCGCGGCGATGGATTTGGCGTTGACGGTGGCCAGGGTGCGCGAAAGCAGCAGTTCCACCCACGAGAACATGAAGCAGAAGAAGGCGGCGACACCGATGCCGCTTGCGATCAGCGGCATGAAGATCTTGATGAAGAAGCGGCCGAAGGAATAGCCGTCGATATAGGCGGTTTCGTCGATTTCCTTGGGCACGCCGCGCATGAAGCCTTCGAGGATCCAGACCGCCAGAGGCACGTTGAACAGGCAATGCGCAAGGGCAATGGCGATATGCGTGTCGAACAGGCCGACCGAGGAGTAAAGCTGGAAGAACGGCAGCGCGAACACCGCGGGCGGGGCCATCCGGTTGGTCAAGAGCCAGAAGAACAGGTGCTTGTCGCCCATGAAGTTGTAGCGGCTGAAGGCGTAGGCCGCCGGCAGCGCCACGGTCAGCGAGATGACGACGTTCATCGTGACGTAGATCATCGAGTTGACATACCCCATGTACCATGAGGGGTCGGTCAGAATGACGCCGTAGTTGCGGAAGGTCAGGTCACGCGGAAACAGGCTGAAGGTGGAGGTGATCTCGGCATTGGTCTTGAGGCTCATCGTGATCAGCCAGTAGATCGGGATCAACAGGAACAGCAGGTAGATCGTCATCACGACGGCGGATGTGCGGATACGCATCACTGGGCCTCCTGCCGGTCAAGGTTGGTCATCACGGTGAAGAACACCCATGAAATCAACAGGATCACCAGAAAGTACATCAGCGAGAAGGCGGCAGCCGGCCCAAGGTCGAACTGGCCGGTGGCCATTTTCGCCAAGTCGATGGACAGGAAGGTGGTCGAATTGCCGGGGCCCCCGCCGGTCAGCACGAAGGGTTCGGTGTAGATCATGAAACTGTCCATGAAGCGCAGAAGGATGGCGATCAGCAGGACGCCCTTCATCTTTGGCAGTTCGATGTAACGGAAGACCGACCACCGCGTCGCCTGATCGATCTTTGCGGCCTGATAATAGGCCTGCGGGATGGATTGCAGGCCGGCATAGGCCAGAAGCGCCACCAGCGAGGTCCAGTGCCAGACATCCATCACGATGACGGTAACCCAGGCGTCGATCGGATCGTTGGTGTAGTTGTAGTCGACGCCCATGGCGGCCAGCGTATGGCCCAGAAGGCCGATATCCACCCGCCCGAAGATCTGCCAGATGGTGCCGACCACGTTGAAAGGGATCAGCAAGGGCAGCGCCATCAGGATCAGCACGAGGCTGGCCCAGAAGCCTTTTTTCGGCATGTTCAACGCGATGAAGATGCCCAGCGGCACCTCGATCGCAAGGATAATTGCGGAAAACAGGATCTGCCGCCCCAGCGCCTCATGCAGACGGTCAGAGGTGACCATTTCCTCGAACCAGTCGAGATCGGCCCAGAAAAATTCGTTCTGCCCGAAGGTGTCGTTGAAGGCGTAGTTGACCACCGTCATCAAGGGTAGCACGGCGGAAAACGCCACCAGCACCAGCACTGGCAGGACAAGGAACCAGGCCTTGTTGTTTTGCGTTTTGTCCATCAGATGCCTCCCCCGGCAACGCGCCAGTCGTCGGCGTAGACGTTGATCTTGCCCGGAACGAAGGTCACCCGGGCGTCGGCGGGCAACACCATCCCTTCCGACAGGATCGCGTTCAAGGGCTGGCCCTGCAATTCGGCGCGGACGATGCGGTGGCGGCCCACGTCTTCGACGCGTTTCACGGTGACCGGAAAACCCTCGTCGCCAAGCAGCACATATTCCGGGCGGATGCCGATCTGGCTGCGGCCTTTGATCGGAGCGTAGGTTGCCCCCAACGGCACCGTCACGCCCTGCAATTGCGCGGTATCGCCGGTCACCGCTGCGTCGAACAGGTTCATCCCCGGCGAGCCGATGAAATAGCCGACAAAGGTATGCGCCGGGGTCTCGAACAGATCCTCGGGCGTGCCCATCTGCACCACGCGGCCGTCATACATGACGACCACCTTGTCGGCAAAGGTCAGCGCCTCGGTCTGGTCATGCGTGACATAGATCATCGTATGGCCGAACTCGCGGTGCAGCTGTTTCAGCTGGGTGCGCAGTTCCCACTTCATATGCGGGTCGATCACGGTCAACGGTTCGTCGAACAGGATCGCGTTCACGTCCTCGCGCACCATGCCGCGACCAAGGCTGATCTTCTGCTTGGCATCCGCCGTCAGCCCCTGGGCCTTGCGCGACAGGATGTCTTCCATGCCGATCATCTTGGCGATCTGGTTCACCCGGCCCGCGATATAGGCGGGGTCCATGCCGCGATTGCGCAGCGGGAACGACAGGTTATCGCGCACTGACATGGTGTCGTAGACGACCGGAAACTGAAACACCTGCGCGATGTTGCGTTCGGTGGTTGCGGCATCGGTGACGTCGGTGTTGCCAAACAACACCCGGCCCTGGCTGGGCCGCACCAGCCCGGAAATGATGTTCAACAGCGTGGTCTTGCCACAGCCGGAGGAGCCGAGCAGCGCATAGGCGCCGCCGTCCTGCCAGACGTGATCCATTTCCTTCAGCGCATAATCCGCCTCGGATTTAGGATGGGCCGCGTAGCTGTGGGCGAGCTTTGAAAGGGTGATCTGGGACATTCAGGCCGCCATCGCATAAGCGGCGGGGGCAGCAAGCCGCCCGTCCGCGTCAAAGAGGTACACATGCGCCGGATCAAGCCAGATCGACATGGCCGCCCCCGGTTCAAGTTGATGCACACCGTGCACCAGACCCACCCATTTGTCGGCCCCATGCATCAGGTGCACAAAGGTTTCCGACCCGGTGATTTCGGTCACGCCAAGGGTGCAGCGAAACTCGACCGCATCGCCGGAATGGCGGCTCAGCGCGATATGGTTGGCGCGGAAACCGGCAAGGTAGTTGCCGTCGGGAATGGCGGCCAGCGGGCCTTCCGCCGGGGCCTTGGCCTCGCCCGCAAAGGTCAGCCGCGTGCCGGATTTGACGCACGGCACAAAGTTCATCGGCGGGTCTGAAAACACCCGCGCCGTGATCGCATCGGCGGGCAGGCGGTAGACCGAAGGCGTCGGGCCGAACTGCGTGACCCGGCCTTCCCACAAGGCGGCGGTGTTGCCGCCCAAGAGCAAGGCTTCCTCGGGTTCGGTCGTGGCATAAACGAAGATTGCGCCCGATGCCTCGAAGATCCGGGGAATTTCGATGCGCAACTCCTCGCGCAGCTTGTAATCAAGGTTGGCCAGCGGCTCGTCCAGCAGCACCAGCCCCGCGCCCTTGACCAAAGCCCGCGCCAGTGCACAGCGCTGCTGCTGGCCGCCCGACAGTTCCAATGGCTTGCGGGACAGCATCGGCGTCATCTTCAGCATCTCGGCGGTTTCGCGCACGGCACGGTCCACCTCGGCCGCCGATTTGCCCATCAGGCGCATCGGGCTGGCGATGTTGTCATAGACGGTCATCGCCGGGTAATTGATAAACTGCTGGTAGACCATCGCAACCTTGCGGTCCTGCACGCGCTGGCCGGTCACATCCTGCCCTTGCCACAGGATGCGGCCTGCAGTGGGTTTGTCCAACCCCGCCATCAGCCGCATCAGGCTGGTCTTGCCCGACAATGTGGGGCCCAGCAGCACATTCATCGTGCCGTTTTCCAGCGTCAGCGACGTGGGGTGGATATGCACCCTGCCCGCCACCGACCGTGAGACCCCTTGCAGTTCCAGCGTCATCCCCGCCCCCTATTCCGCCGCCGGGCTGAACGCCCGTGACGCAGCGCCGACCATGAACTGGTCCAGCGCCGTGATCTGATCTGCCGTCATCCGCAACCCGAGCTTGGAACGCCGCCACACCACATCGGCGGCGGTAACCGCAAATTCCTTGGTCATCAGCCAGCGCACTTCGGCTTCGCTCAACGTGGCGCCAAAATCCTGCCCGAGGGCGGTGGCGGTGCCCGCATCACCGAGAATCTTGAACGCATCGGTGCCATAGGCACGGATCATCCGGGCCGCCCAATAGGGTGTTAGGTAGGGGTATTGCCGCGCCAGCCGCGCCGTCAGATCTGCCACACCATCATGCGGGAAATCGCCACCGGGCAAAGGCACGCGGGCGGTCCAGGCGGGCTTGGCCGCCGGAAAACGGGGCGCAAGTTTCGCCAATGCCGATTCCGCCAGACGCCGGTAGGTGGTGATCTTGCCGCCAAACACGTTCAGCAACGGCGGGCCGTTCTCATCAAGGCTGAGCACATAGTCGCGCGTCGCCGCGGTGGCCGATTTGGCACCGTCATTGTACAGGGGCCGCACGCCCGCATAGGTCCAGACCACATCGTCGCGGGTGACCGGCTTGGCAAAATATTGGCTTGCGAAAGCCAGCAGATAGTCGCGCTCCTCATCCGTGCAGACGGCATCTTTGGGGGCCGAGGTATGGTCTTTGTCGGTGGTGCCGATCAGGGTAAAGTCCTGCTCGTAGGGGATCGCAAAGATGATGCGGCCGTCGGTGCCTTGAAAGAAATAGCAGCGGTCATGATCGAACAGGCGCTTGGTCACGATATGGCTGCCACGCACCAGACGCACCCCTTCGGAGGAGTTGATGCGGGCGACGTTGCGGATGATGTCTTCGACCCACGGGCCACCGGCATTGACCACGGCGCGGGCGGCATGCACCTCATGGCCATGCGGGCCGTCGGTGGTGATCTGCCACAGATCGCCCTGCCGTTCGGCGGTGACGACGCGAGTCCGGGTCATCACCTTTGCACCGCGCAGAACCGCATCACGGGCGTTCAGCGCCACAAGGCGCGAATCTTCGACCCAGCAATCCGAATATTCGAAAGCGCGGGTAAACTCAGGCTTCAGCGCCCGCCCCGCCGGATCGCGCGTCAGATCAACCGACCGGGCGGCTGGCAGGATCTTGCGGCCACCCATCGTGTCATACATCAGCAGACCCAACCGGATCAGCCACGCCGGCCGCCGACCCCTTGCCCAAGGCATGATCCAGCGCAGCAGACGCGAAGTCGGCGTATCGGATTCAAAGCGCATGTTCGGCGACAGCGGCAGCACAAAGCGCATCGGCCAGCTGATATGCGGCATCGCGACGAGCAGGGTTTCCCGCTCCTCCAGCGCTTCGCGCACCAGACGGAATTCGAAATATTCCAGATAGCGCAACCCGCCGTGGAACAGCTTGGTCGACGCTGACGAGGTGCCCTGCGCCAGATCACCCTGTTCGGCCAATGTCACCGACAGACCACGACCCGAGGCGTCGCGGGCGATGCCGCAGCCGTTGATGCCGCCACCAATGATGAACAGATCGGCGATCGCCGTCTGGCCCGTTTGCTGTGTCAATTGGGTTCCTCCCCGCACCTAGTTAGTGCCGATTGTCACATTTGCGTCAACGATTTTCTTTCGTTTTGGCGCGAAATTCTGAAAAACGAACATGGACGGTCAACGAGGCGCCAACGCGAGCCCTGAAAAATGCTGCGCCTGCAGCTACTTTCTGCAAGCGCAAAAGTCCGCGCATTTTCGCGCCGAACAAAGGCGCTGACAGATGCCGCGGGGCGTGGCACAACGGGTAGCACGGCAATACGCGCGGAAAGGAACAGGATTTGGCACTCAGCTTTCGTCAGACGGAAATCCTGGAACTTGCCCGCGCCGAAGGTCGGGTGATCGTGGAAGATCTGGCCCAGCGCTTTGACGTGACGTTGCAGACCATTCGCCGCGACCTGAGCGACCTTGCCGATGCGGGGCATCTGGACCGCGTGCATGGCGGCGCGGTGGTCCGCACTGGCGTGGCCAACATCGGCTACGAAGCCCGTCGTCGGATGAACGAAACCGCAAAGACCGCAATAGCGCGCGCTTGTGCAGCGGCAATTCCCGACAATTGCAGCCTGATTCTGAACCTTGGCACCACGACCGAAGCCGTCGCGCGCGAGTTGCTGACGCACAGCAACATCACCGTGATCACCAACAACATGAATGTGGCCAATATTCTGGTGGCCAATCCGGGCTGCGAAATCGTCGTGGCGGGGGGCACCTTGCGGCGCACCGATGGCGGCCTGGTCGGTGAACTCACGACCCAATTCTTCGAGCAGTTCAAGGTTGACTATGCGGTGATCGGGGTATCCGCGCTGGACCGCGACGGCGATCTTCTGGACTTCGATCTGGCTGAAGTGCGGGTGTCCAAGGCCATCGTGCAGCAGTCTCGCAAGGTCTATCTGGTGTGCGATCACTCCAAGCTCGACCGATCAGCGCCGGCCCGGCTCGCTTCGCTTTCCGAAATCGACACGCTGTTCATCGACCGCGCCCTTCCCGCCGAACTGGCGCGAAAATGCGAAGCCTGGGGCACAACGGTGCAGGTGCCGCACCTGCCCTGATCAGACCGACCTGCGACCGAAAGCCCCCCCTTCTGGCCAAAAAGCCGCTGCCTTCGATTTGGGAAAAAATCCCGGAAGTTGCATAGGGTGCGCAAGGTTCGCGGTATGGCTGCACCGGCACGGCTGCTGCGATTACGCAGAGCGGGGGCGCGTTTTCAACCTGTCACCAGAATCACTCGCCTTAAGATTGTGGCGAACTTAAGGCAGACAATTCAACCCTCGGATGCGAAAATGTAGAGGCTTCGGCACAGTAAGCCCCGTATGTTGATCGAAAGTGCAAATCTGGTCCAATGTGAGTGAGGCAGCTGCCAATAATTTGACACAGTTGAACATTGAAGCCCAATACTCGCATCAGGCTAGCGGGACTTTGGGAAGTGGTGCTTGTTGGGGCTTTGGTGCAGGGGGTTGCGCCTTGTTTGCTTATCCGCAAATGGAACAAATTCCCGTTTTCGGGAGGACTAGACATGTTTGACATTACGCCTCAAGACCCGTCCCTTTTGGAAGATGGTGTTCGCTTCAAGACGATCCTGGTGGCCGGTGGTGCGGGGATGGTCGGGGCCAATCTGATCCAGACGCTTCTGGCGCAAGGGCATCGGGTGATCTGTCTGGACAACCTGCAGACCGGCACCATGGCAAACATCAACCTGTTCAAGTCCGATCCACGGTATCGCTTTGTTCGCCACGACGTGGTGCGTCCGATAAAGATCAGCGAACCGATCGACGAGATCTATGATCTGGCCTGCGCCGCGTCGCCGCCAAGCTATCAGAAAGACCCGATCCACACCTTCCGCACCTGCATTGACGGGGCGATGAACCTGCTGACGCTGGCCAAGGCCAAGGGCGCGCGGGTTCTGCTGTCATCCACATCCGAAGTGTACGGCGACCCTGACGTCAGCCTGCAAAGCGAAGATTGCCGCGGCCGGGTCAACACCTGCGGCCCGCGGGCCTGCTATGACGATGGCAAACGCGCCGCTGAAACCCTGTTCTGGGAATTCGGCGCGCATCAAGGCGTGGAAACCCGCATTGCACGGATCTTTAACTCCTATGGTCCAAGAATGCACCCCGATGACGGGCGCGTGGTGTCGAATTTCATCATGCAGGCGCTGCGCGGCGAGGATTTGACGATCTGTGGCGATGGCACGCAGACGCGGTCGTTCTGCTATGTCGATGATCTGGTGGATGGGCTGATCCGGCTGATGGCATCGACCCAGAAGATGCCGGTGAACCTTGGTAATCCGGGCGAGTTCACGATGCTGGAACTGGCCAACGAGGTGATCCGCAAGACCGGCGCCAGATCGCGGCTGGTGTTCTGGCCGTTGCCGCAGGACGATCCGCGCCATCGCCGCCCCGACATCACCCGCGCGGCCGAGGTTCTGGGCTGGGCACCGAAAGTGCCGCTGGATCAGGGGCTGGATCAGACGATTGCCTGGTTCGCGGCCGGGATGCAGGCCGAAAAGCCTCGCACGCAAAGAAAGGGCATCTTGGTACCTTCATGACAGTCCAATCGGTTCTGGTGACGGGTGGGGCGGGCTTTATCGGATCGCACACCTGCAAGCTGCTGCAACGGGCCGGCTATCGTCCTGTAACCTATGACAATCTTTCGACCGGTCATGCCGATGCGGTGCGCTTTGGTCCGTTTGTGCGGGGCGATCTGCGCGATGTTGCAACCCTGACAGCGGCGCTGCGCGAGCACCGGGTCGGGGCGATCCTGCATTTCGCCGCCTCGGCCTATGTCGGCGAAAGCGTGCTGCAGCCGGCGGGATGTTACTCCAACAACGTCGGTGGGATGATGGCCTTGCTGGAGGCTGCGAAGGCCGCGCGGGTCGCCAGGATTGTGCTGTCGTCAAGTTGTGCGACCTATGGCATTCCGGCCAGCCTGCCGATCCGCGAGGATAGCCCGCAGCATCCGATCAACCCCTACGGCCGCACCAAGCTGATCTGCGAACAGATGCTGGCGGATTACGCGCCCGCCGACGGTTTTCGCTATGCCGCACTGCGCTACTTCAACGGCGCCGGGGCTGATCCGGAGGGCGAACTGGCCGAGCGCCATATGCCCGAGACGCATCTGATCCCGCTGGCGCTGATGGCGGCGGCGGGGATGCGCCCGGCCCTGTCGGTGTTCGGCACCGACTATGCAACGCCTGACGGCACCTGCATCCGCGATTACATCCATGTGCAGGATCTGGCGCGCGCGCATGTGATGGCGCTGCGCTATTTGCTGGACGGTGGGACCAGCCACGCCGTCAACCTTGGCACCGCTCAGGGGCTGTCGATCCGCCAGATTATCGCCGCGATCGAACGGATGACCGGCCGGCCGCTGCCGGTGAGCTATGAGGCCCGCCGCGCCGGTGACCCGCCGGTGCTGACCGCGGATCCGACGTTGGCCAAGGTGCTGTTCGGGTTCAGGACCGAATACTCCGATATCGATCAGATCCTGCAGCACGCCGCCCCGCAATTCGGACTGGGGGTCGCCAGTGCCGCGTGAGCCGCTGCCCTTTTTGCAGCCACTGTTCGCCGGACCACGGCGGATCTGGTATGGCGGGCTGGTAGTGCTATGGCTTGCCGTGACGCTGTGGTTCTGGATCTGGTGGCTGCGCCCGGAGCATATCGAAAATCCTGTCGGCTTTTGGTTGGTGACGGCGCTGATCGGCTGGATCACCTTTCTGCAGGGGTTCTTTGCGTTTTTCTTTTTGCGCGCGGTGCGCCCGTCCGGCCCGGACCCAAAGCCGGGACAGTACCGGGTGGCAATGATCGTGACCAAAACCCCGTCAGAGCCGTTTCACATTGTGCGCCGCACGCTGGAGGCGATGCTGGCGCAAGACTATCCGCATGAAACCTGGCTGGCCGACGAAGACCCGAGCCGCGAGACCCGGCTGTGGTGCATCGACAACGGCGTGTACATTTCCTGCCGCAAAGGTGTGGCAGACTATCATCAGGCGCAATGGCCGCGCCGGACACGCTGCAAGGAAGGCAATCTGGCCTACTTTTACGACCATTGGGGCTATGATGAGTACGATATCGTGGCCCAGCTTGATGCCGACCACGTCCCGCAACCCGGCTATCTGCGTGAAATGTTGCGGCCTTTCGTCGATCCGGCGGTCGGCTATGTGAGCGCGCCGTCGATCTGCGCATCGAACGCCCAGCGTAACTGGTCGGCGCGCACGCGGCTGCATACCGAAGGCGCGTTTCACGGCATTTTGCAGGCCGGCTATTCCAACGGCTTTGCGCCCATGTGCAAGGGATCGCATTACGCAGTGCGCACGGCGGCGCTAAAGTCCGTGGGCGGGCTTGGCCCGGAGCTTGCGGAGGACCATTCCACCACGATGATCCTGAATGCGGGCGGCTGGCGCGGCGTCCACGCGCTGAACGCCATCGCCATCGGCGAAGGCCCGGTGTCGGTGGCCGATCTGGTGACCCAGGCATTCCAATGGTCGCGCAGCCTGTTCAGCCTGCTGTTGCAGCACACGCCGCGCTACCTGCCCAACCTTACCCCACGGTTGCGCGCGCAGTTCCTGTTCTGCCAGATGTTGTACCCGCTGTTCGCGGTTACCTTTCTTGCGGTGTATCTGCTGCCGATCTTTGCCGTGGTATTCGACTATCGCTATGCGTTGGTCACCTACCCCGACTATCTGGCGCACGCGCTGCCGCCCGCGTTGGTGATGCTGATCATCGCCGCCTCGCTGAAGTTCGACCGGTTCTTCCTGCCGACGGATGCCCGCGTCCTCAGCCTGGAACGCGTGCTGTTCGTGATGCTGCAATGGCCTTGGGTGTTATGGGGCTGTGTGATGGCGCTGCGCGACCGGCTTTCGGGAAGGTTCGTCGATGTCCGCATCACCCCGAAGGGCGAGGGCGCGGTGGGCCGTCTGCCGGGCAAGGTGCTGGCGGTCTATGCAGCCCTTGCGATTGGCTGCATCCTGCCGGTGCTGATATTCGACCGGGTGCCGCAGGCGCAGGGCTTTTACCTGCTGACGCTGATGTCCGGGGCGCTGTACACGCTGACCCTTGCGATGATCGTGATCCGGCATTTCGGCGAAAGCGGCTGGCGCCTTGCCAGGTTCTGGCGCGACGCAGTGGGGCAAGGTGCGCTGGTGTGCGCGGTGCTGGGCCTGCTTGGCTATGCGCTGACATTGCGCGCGCCGCAAAGCCTCTATGCCCTGTCGATCGGGCCGGAGCCGTTGCAGCTGGTTCAGGTGGAGTATCGCGTGGCCGGCGCAGGCGGCGGGATAGCCGGGACTGTAGACTACAGATTTGGAATTTCCCGGAACTGAAGCGTTTTAGGCCAAGCGGAATGTTGGATGGAGAAGGCAAGATTAATGTCATGAAAACAACAGGTGTTCGGTCAAAAGCTGTTTGGGCCGCCACGCTGTCGCTTGTTGTGCTTGTTCCAGCGTTTCAGGGTGCGGTCGTGGCCCCGCCCGGCCCCTTGCCGTTTGGCGCCTATGATCCGGGCGGCGATTTCACCACCGACACCGACCTGCAGCTGGAA
>NZ_JANMET010000096.1:0-2825 GCF_031377265.1 Tabrizicola sp.
CTGTTGATCGCGGTCGAGGCGGGCGGGCAGGGGGTGATGATGGCCCCTACCGAAATTCTGGCGCGGCAGCATTTCGAAGGGTTGGAGCCTTTGGCGGCTGCGGCGGGTGTGCGGCTGGTGCTGCTGACCGGGCGCGACAAGGGCGGCGATCGGGATGCCAAGCTGGCCGATCTGGCGGCGGGGCTGATCAACATTCTGGTCGGTACCCATGCAGTTTTCCAAAAGGATGTTCATTTTCAGGATCTTCGGCTGGCGGTTGTGGATGAGCAACACCGCTTTGGCGTGGCGCAGCGGATGGAACTGGGCGCCAAGGGTGAGGCGGCTGATGTTCTGGTGATGACTGCGACGCCCATTCCCCGCAGCCTCGCACTGGCCACGCATGGCGACATGGACGTGTCGGTGCTGGATGAAAAGCCCGCCGGACGAAAGCCGATCCGTACTGCGCTGATCTCATCTTTGCGGATGGATGAGGTGGTGGCGCATTTGCGTCAGGCGGTGGCCGAGGGGCGGCAGGCCTATTGGGTTTGCCCGCTGGTCGAGGAGTCCGAGGTTGTGGATTATGCCAGCGCGGAAGCCCGGTATCAGCATTTGCGCGCCGCGTTGGGCGAGGGGGTGGTGGGGCTGGTGCATGGCCAGATGCCACCGGCCGAAAAGGATGCGGCGATGGCGCGTTTCGTGGCCGGTCAGACCTTTGTTCTGGTCGCGACCACGGTGATTGAAGTTGGGGTGAACGTACCCAATGCCTCGATCATGGTTGTCGAGCGGGCCGAAATCTTTGGCCTGTCGCAACTGCACCAGTTGCGCGGCCGGGTCGGGCGCGGCGCGGCGCAATCGACTTGCTTGCTGATGTATCAGGCTCCGCTTGGTGAAAGCGGTGAACGGCGGCTAAAGACGATCCGCGACACCGACGACGGATTTCGCATTGCCGAAGAAGACTTGGCCATGCGCGGTGCGGGTGATCTGATCGGAACCGCGCAGTCGGGTCTGCCCCGCTTTCGTGTGGCGGATCTGGAACGGCAAGCAGGTCTGATGGCCACCGCGCAAACCGATGCACGCAAGCTTTTGCTCGACGATCCGGGGCTGACCGGGCCGCGCGGCAAGGCGGCGCGGGTACTGCTGTGGCTGCTGGATCAAGACCGGGCGATTCGCCTGATTTCGGTCGGGTGATCAAAAAACATGTTCTGTTCGCAGATGTTCTTAAAAAGTTCTTTACAGGCGGGTGCCGATATGAGAACAATACAGCAACACGAACGGAGGGCATGATGTTGAAGATGATGAAAACGATACTGACCCACGACCACGCAACTGCATTGGAAGATGTGGTTGGGGCGATTGCCCTGTTCGTTCTGTTGTTTGCCGTGCTGTCGATGCCCGGCATGGCTTAGTCTTTGCCCAGCGGTCTGTTCCCCGAAGGTTCGGTGCGTCTTTCCCCCATGTGATGCATGGTGACGCTCGATCTGACCTTTCCAGACACGCCACTTGCCGCCGCCGTCCTTGACGTGCGGCGGCTTTTTCTTGGCTCAGGCGGCTTTTTCAGCTTCGACCATCGCCTCGCACACCGCGTCCAGCGCCAGCAGGATAGAGGCGTGGCGGTTCTTGAAGTCACGCGCTGGGATCAGAACTTCATAGCTGTCGAATGGCGCTGGGGGAATGGGTCCACCCTTCAACATCGCCCCCACAGCATCGCGGGCTTCGGTCAGTTCGGCCAGGGTTCTGCCGATCACCACACGCCCCAGCACGGCCGCCGACGCCTGCCCCAGGGCACAGGCTCTCACATCCTGTGCAAATGCGGCAACCCGCCCGGCCTTGACGATGACGTCCACGGTCACCGTCGATCCGCACAGCGGAGATCGTCTGCGCGCGGTTCCTTGCGGAGTGTCTAGCCGACCAATATGCGGAATGTCGGCCGCCAGCTGCAGAATGCGTCCCGAATAGAGGTTGATGAGGTCGCTGTCGCTCATGGCGTATCCTTCGTGTTGCCCTTATGTAATCCGCAAACGCGCGTCCGCCAAGGAGGAGTGCCATGCGATTTGATCCCGCCTCGCTGAGTTATGATGCCAACGGCCTGATCCCCTGCATTGCGCAGGATCACCGATCAGGCGAGGTGTTGATGTTTGCCTGGATGAACCGTGACAGCCTGGACCAGACGCTCGCGACGGGGCGCGTGACCTATTGGTCGCGGTCGCGGTCGGCGTTCTGGATCAAGGGCGAAACCTCGGGGCACATTCAGACACTGGTCGAGATGCGGCTCGACTGTGATCGCGATTGCCTGCTGGTTCTGGTGGAGCAGCAAGGGCCCGCCTGCCATACCAACCGGCAAAGCTGCTTTTTCACGGCCCTTCGCGATGGCGAAGAGGTGGAGATTTCGCAACCGCTATAGCCTGACCATCCGCCGGATATCTTCGGGCGTCGCCCCTTCGGCCCGATACTTCGCCAAGGCGCGCGCATCGTCGCGCTTGGCCAGCCGTTTGCCCTGATCATCTCGGATCAGGCGATGATGATGGTAGATGGGCGTCGGCAGACCAAGAAGGCGCTGAAGCAGGATGTGGATTTTCGTCGCCTCAAAAAGGTCCTCGCCGCGCACAACATGGGTGATCTGCTGCGCCGCGTCATCGACGACAACGGCAAGGTGGTAGGACGTCTCGCTCTCGCGGCGGGCAATTCCAAAATCACCAATCTCTGTCCTGAAGGTTTCTGCATCCAGAAGATGGTGACCAATGCTGCATCCGGTTTCATCGAACCCAAGGTGCGTGAGGCCGCCGAAGGCCGTCGAGACATCAAGTCGCAGGGTGTCCCCAGATAGGGGGGCGCAACCCAAATGACGC
>NZ_JANMET010000097.1:0-15676 GCF_031377265.1 Tabrizicola sp.
TGCAGTTCAACAAGGCCATCGTCGGCAAGAACGCCTTCCTGCACGAAAGTGGCATCCATCAGGATGGCGTGCTGAAGAACGTCGAGACCTTCGAGATCATGCGCCCCGAAGACATCGGCCTGTCGCAGGCCAACATCACCATGGGCAAGCATTCCGGCCGCGCGGCGCTCAGATCAAAGCTGAAGGACCTCGGTTATGAACTGGCCGACAATCAGCTGAACGACGTCTTCGTCCGCTTCAAGGCGCTGGCCGACCGCAAGAAGGAAGTCTACGACGACGATCTGATCGCACTGGTGGCCGACGAGGCAACCATGGATGCGCATGACCATCTGCAACTGAAACGGCTGCGCGTGGTCTGCGGCACCGACGGCCCGCAAGAGGCCGAAATGGTGCTGACCATCGACGGCATCGACCACTTCATCGACGCCACCGGCGACGGCCCGGTCGACGCGGCCTTCACTTGCGTCAAGATGCTTTTCCCGCACAAAGCGCGGCTGCAACTGTATCAGGTGCACGCCGTAACCGAAGGCACAGACGCCCAGGCCACCGTTTCCGTGCGGCTTGAAGAGGACGGTCGAATCGTGACCGGGCAGTCGGCTGATACCGATACAGTGGTCGCTTCGGTAAAGGCTTACGTCAATGCGTTGAACAAACTGATCGTCAGGCGGCAGAAATCGGCGCCGAATACGGACAAAAAGTCGGTAAACTACAAAGATGCATCCTGATCCGGCCGATTTTTCCGGGCTGAATGTTGCAAAAGTCCAAGGCGCTGCGAACACGCGGAATTGCGCTGCGTCTTGGGCTTTTTGCTTCCGCTCTCCAAGACAGGTCCTTATATGAATACGCCGGCCTCGGACCCAATCCCGAGTCGCCGGCACATCTTCTTTATGGGTTGGACAGGATCACCCCCTATGTGGCTACTTTCCTCGCTCTTTTCGTCGGACATGGCGATCGACCTCGGCACCGCGAACACACTCGTCTACATTCGCGGCAAAGGCATCGTACTGAACGAACCTTCGGTGGTGGCCTATCACACCAAGGACGGCAAGAAAGTCGTGCTGGCGGTGGGTGAGGATGCCAAGCTGATGCTCGGCCGCACCCCTGGCAGCATCGAGGCAATTCGCCCGATGCGCGATGGTGTGATCGCCGACTTCGAGGCGGCGGAAGAGATGATCAAACATTTCATCCGCAAAGTGCACAAACGCTCGACCTTCTCCAAGCCGAAGATCATCGTCTGCGTGCCGCATGGCGCGACGCCGGTGGAAAAGCGCGCGATCCGCAACTCGGTGCTGCAGGCCGGTGCGCGTCGGGCTGGCCTGATCGCTGAACCGATTGCTGCGGCCATCGGGGCGGGGATGCCAATCACCGAACCGACCGGCAACATGGTCGTCGACATTGGCGGCGGCACCACCGAGGTGGCGGTCCTGTCATTGGGTGATATTGTCTACGCCCGCTCGGTCCGCGTCGGTGGCGACCGGATGGATGAGGCGATCATCAGCTATCTGCGCCGCCACCAGAACCTGCTCATCGGCGAGAGCACCGCCGAGCGCATCAAAACCTCTATCGGCACAGCGCGGATGCCCGACGATGGGCGTGGCGCCTCGATGACCATCCGCGGCCGTGACCTGCTGAATGGCGTGCCGAAGGAAACCGAGATCAACCAGGCACAGGTGGCCGAAGCCCTTGCCGAACCCGTGCAGCAGATCTGCGATGCCGTCATGCAGGCGCTGGAGGCAACGCCGCCGGACCTTGCCGCCGACATCGTGGATCGCGGCGTCATGCTGACCGGCGGTGGCGCGCTTCTTGGCGACCTCGACCTTGCCCTGCGCGAACAGACCGGACTTTCCATCTCGGTGGCCAACGAGTCACTGAATTGTGTTGCCTTGGGCACCGGGAAAGCGCTGGAATATGAAAAGCAGCTCCGGCATGTGATCGATTACGACAGCTGATCCGCCGGGGCAAACGCGCCCCTAAACGAGGGTTCACGTGGCCAAGACCCGCATCGGACCAGAAGAGTTCTCCCGACCCCTCCGGCGTCTGCTGGTGGGGCTTGTGGTCCTGTGTCTGCTGGGGCTGTTTCTGCTGTGGCGGATCGACAGCCCGCGCGTGGAACGCTTTCGGGCTGCACTTGTCGATGCGGTGGCACCAAACCTCGATTGGGCGATGTCACCGGTGACCAAGATCACCGCGATGATCGATGATTACCAATCCTACACCCGGATCTACGAACAAAATCAGGAACTTAAGCGCGAGTTGCAACAGATGAAGGCCTGGAAAGAGGCCGCGCTGCAACTGGAGCAAAAGAACGCGCGCTTGCTGGACCTGAACAAGGTACGGCTTGATCCGAAGTTCACTTACGTCACCGGCGTCGTGTTGGCCGACAGCGGCAGCCCCTTCCGCCAGTCTGTGCTGCTGAACGTCGGGGCGCGGGACGGTATCCGCGATGGCTGGGCGACGATGGACGGGATCGGACTGGTCGGCCGCATTTCCGGCGTGGGAGAGCGCACCAGCCGGGTGATCCTGATCACCGACAGCAACAGCCGCATCCCGGTGACCATTCAGCCATCGGGCCAAAAGGCGCTGCTGTCGGGCGACAACTCGCCGCTGCCGCCGCTGGAGTTCATCGAGGACACCGATGAAGTCCGCCCCGGCGACCGGGTAATCACCTCTGGTGATGGCGGTGTGTTTCCGGCCGGGTTGCTGGTGGGTCAGGTGGCGCTTGGCACCGACAAGCGCCTGCGTGTGGTTCTGGCCGCCGATTACCAGCGGCTGGAGTTTCTGCGCGTGCTGCGCAGCCACGAGTTGGAACCGATCACCGACCCCGGCGGCCTTGTCGCGCCGCCGGTCGCAACTGCACTTCCCGACACGTCCACCGAGGCCGCCGAAGACGCCGCTGGTGCCCCGCCGACATCCCCGGAAGGGGGCGACGTGGAAGCGGCGGGTTCGGGAGCTGCAGAGGGTGCGGGGGCTGTCGATGGCTGAGGTCTGGCGCTCTGCACAATGGATTTACCGGGCTGTGTTTCTGGTGCTGGCCCTTGGGCTGTTGTTCCTGAAGCTTTTGCCGTTGGGCCAATCGGCGGGGGCGCTGCCGGGGCCGGACATTCTGCTGTGTCTGATTATGGCATGGGTGGTCCGGCGGCCGGATTATCTGCCCTTGGTGATGATCGCGATTGTCGTCCTGATCGAGGATCTCTTGCTGATGCGCCCCCCGGGTTTGTGGGCGGCGCTTGTGGTGCTGGCGACCGAGTTTCTGCGATCACGCGTGGCACTGACCCGCGAGTTGAACTTTGTCGTCGAATGGATTCTGGTGGCCGGGTTGATGGTTGGTCTTCTGTTGTCCTACCGGCTGATCCTTGCGGTGGCGTTTGTGCCGCAGGCGCCTTTCGGCTTTGTCGCTGTCCAGGTGATCTGGTCAATCGTGCTGTATCCCGTGGTGGTCGGTCTGTCGCACCTCATCCTTGATCTGCGAAAGCCCGCCACCGGCGAGATCGACAGTTTCGGGAGGCGGGTATGAGACGGACAGCGCGGGATGCCGAAGACAGCGCCCGGATGATCAACCGTCGCGCCTTGCTGCTGGGCGGGGCGATGTCGGCAATGATCGCGGTCCTGGGCGTCAGGATGCGATATCTGCAGGTCGATCAGGCCGACGAGTTCAAACTTCTGGCCGAAGAGAACCGCATCAACATCCGGCTGATCCCACCGGATCGCGGGCTGATCTATGACCGCAATGGCAAGATCATCGCCGACAACGAACAGAACTACCGCGTCGTCATTACCCGCGAGGCGGCAGGCGACGCCGAACTGGTACTGCGCCGTCTGGCGGGCGTGATCCCGATGACCCCGGAAGAGGTTGATCGCGCAATCGCCGAGGTGACCGAACTGCGCGCCTTCGTGCCCGTCACCGTGGCAGAGCGGCTGACGTGGGATGATTTCTCCAAAGTCGCACTCAACGCCCCGGCCCTGCCCGGTGTGGTGCCTGAGGTCGGCTTGTCGCGCCAGTACCCGCTAGACCGTGATTTTGCGCATGTGGTCGGCTATGTCGGCCCGGTCAGCGAAAAGGATCTGGAGGCGCTGGAAAGCCCTGATCCTTTGTTGAAGATTCCGAAATTTCAGATCGGCAAGATCGGCGTTGAAAAGTGGATGGAAGACACCCTGCGCGGGTCTGCGGGGACCAAGCGGATCGAGGTGAATTCAGCCGGCCGCGTGATGCGCGAACTGGAGCGGATCGAAGGTGTGCCGGGCAAGGACATCCGGCTGACGATCGACGCCGACGTTCAGAACTTCGCTCAGGCGCGGCTGGGAATTGAAAGTGCCGCGGCGGTGGTGGTCGATGTGACCAACGGTGACATCATCTGCATCGCGTCGTCGCCATCTTTTGATCCGAACCTGTTCGTGCGCGGCATCAGCTATGCCGATTACAACATCCTGACCGAAGACGACCATCGACCGCTGGCCAACAAGACGGTTTCCGGGGCCTATCCGCCCGGATCGACCTTCAAGATGGTGACCGCGCTGGCCGCGCTTGAGGCTGGGGTGATCACCGCCGACAGCAAGGTAAGCTGCCCCGGTTACATCGAATTCGGCGAGCGTCGGTTCCACTGCTGGAAACGTGCCGGGCATGGCACGGTGAATCTGGCACGGTCGCTGACGGAAAGCTGCGACGTGTTCTACTACGAAGTCGCGCAGAAGGTCGGCATCGATAAGATCGCGGCGATGGGCCGCAAACTGGGTCTTGGACAGCGTTTTGACATTCCGATGTCGGCGGTGACCGAAGGCAACATGCCCGACAAAGCCTGGAAGCTGGAGCGCCACAAGGCCGAGTGGCGGATAGGCGATACCATCAACGCCTCGATCGGACAGGGGTATGTGCTGACCTCACCGTTGCAATTGGCGGTGATGGCGGCGCGGATCGCGTCGGGTCGTGCGGTGGAGCCACGGCTGATCCGGATGATCAACGATCAGGAACTACCCGTGCCCGAGGCCGCGGCGCTGGGCCTGACGCCGGACATGCTGCTGGCGGTGCAGGAAGGCATGCATGACGTGGTCAACGCCGAACGCGGCACCGCAAGATCTTCGCGGATCGTTGATCCGACGATGATACTTGCGGGCAAGACTGGCACCAGCCAGGTCCGCAACATTTCGGTGGCCGAACGGGCCAGCGGCGTCATCTCCAACGACGATCTGCCGTGGAACCGGCGCGATCATGCACTGTTCGTGGGCTTTGCGCCTTATGACAACCCGCGCTATTCGGTATCGGTCGTGGTGGAACACGGTGGGGGCGGGTCGACCGCCGCCGCCCCGATCGCGCGCGACATCATTCTGCGTGCCATGTCGGACGGTCTGCCGCAACTGACGGCCTATCCCGAAAGCCAGCGCGCCCGGATCGAGACAATGTTGCAAGAACTGCCGCTGCGCGACCCGGTGACGGGAATCACCCCTGTAAAATCAAGAGCATAGGGGGAATGGCATGAGCTTTCTGGAATACCGCGTCAAACAGGTTCCGACAGGGCTGCGCAAGATCCTGTTCATCAACTGGCCGCTGGTGGTGTTGATCACCGCCGTCTCGTCGGTGGGATTTCTGATGTTGTATTCGATTGCAGGCGGCAACATCGACACTTGGGCACGCCCGCAGATGGAACGCTTTGGCGTTGGACTGGTCTTGATGTTTATCGTCGCAATGGTGCCGATCTGGTTCTGGCGCAACATGGCGGGACTGGCCTACATCGTGTCATTCCTCTTGCTTCTGGTGGTCGAATTTTTCGGCGATGTCGGCATGGGTGCGCAGCGCTGGATCGACCTTGGCTTCATCCGCCTGCAGCCTTCGGAGATGATGAAATTCACGCTCGTGATGATGCTGGCGGCATACTACGACTGGCTGGACAACAAAAAGACCTCGCGCCCGGCGTTCGTGGTCATCCCGGTGCTGATGATCGTGGCACCCACGATCCTGGTGCTGATGCAGCCCAACCTTGGCACATCGC
Organism: Tabrizicola sp.; assembly: GCF_031377265.1. GTDB lineage: Bacteria > Pseudomonadota > Alphaproteobacteria > Rhodobacterales > Rhodobacteraceae > JAUYQR01. The sequence continues at coordinate 5,982 of NZ_JANMET010000097.1, forward strand.
TGATGCTGATCATGGCGGGTGGATCAGTGATGTTCGCAGCGGGGGTCAGCCTGTGGTACTTTGCGGCGATCATTTCAATAGGTGTCGCCGCAGTGGCAGGGGTGTTTCTGAGCCGGGGCACGCCGTGGCAGTTTTTGCATGACTACCAGTACAAGCGGATTGACACGTTTCTTGACCCGACGGCCGATCCGCTGGGGGCGGGATACAACATCATTCAGGCCAAGATTGCGTTGGGGTCGGGCGGCTGGTCGGGCAAGGGCTTCATGCAAGGCACCCAAAGCAGGCTGAACTTCCTGCCGGAAAAGCATACCGATTTCATCTTTACCACGCTGGCCGAAGAGTTCGGGTTTCTTGGCGCCTTTTCTTTGCTGGCGCTCTACAGCCTGATCATTGCCTTCTGCCTGGTTGCGGCGTTCCAGAACCGTGACCGGTTTTCCGCGTTGCTGATCGTCGGTGTCGCCGCGAACTTCTTCTTCTATCTCGCGGTGAACCTGTCGATGGTGATGGGCATGGCGCCCGTGGTGGGCGTGCCATTGCCCCTGCTGTCTTATGGGGGGTCGGCGATGATGGTGCTGCTGGTCGGCTTTGGCCTTTTGCAAAGCGCACATGTCCACAGGCCGCGCTAGATGATCCTTTTCCCCTCACGACATGGCAGGTTTCTGCTGAGCTTTGGGCTTGGCCTGCTTGTCGGGCTGGTGGCGTGGGTCCAAGGCATTGCACCGGCGTTTTGCGCGCTGACCGGGGTGAACGCCTTCTTTCTTTTGTATCTTGTTCTGATGGCGAGCCTTGTGCGCTCCTCTGGTCCTGCGGAGCTGCGCAAACATGCCGAACAAGATGATGAAGGCGCGCTACTGATCGTGCTGTTGGCGCTGATGGCTGTCGTGGTCAGCGTGGCGGCGATCATTCTGGTGTTCAACTGGCTTGAAAGCGGTTTTGCCGCGCGGGCTGCGGCCTTGGCCACATTGCCCCTCGGCTGGGCGACGATCCACATGCTGGCAGCCTTTCACTATGCGCATCTATACTACCACGGCAATGACAAGGGTCTGACTTTTGCCGGGAAAGCGGAGCCGGGCGCATGGGATTTCCTGTACCTCAGCTTTACCGTCGGCATGACGGCGCAAGTGTCGGATGTGGTGGCAGATAGCACCACAATGCGACGCATGATCTTGCTGCATGGTGTGGCGTCTTTCTTCTACAACACCGGAATTCTGGCGCTGGCAGTCAATGCCGTGGTGACTGCGGCGGCCTGACCGGGTGGACAGGCTGCCGGCCACCCCGTATCACCGCACCACCCTTTGCCCGCGAGTTGCCGATGATCACCGTACTGTTTGCCGCACCCTCCCTGTGGCCCGAATACACCGAAGCTTTACCCGCTGCCCTGACCGGCGCGGGCCTTTCGGCACGTATCGTCACCGAAACAACGGATCCGGCCAGTGTCGATTACATTGTCTACGCCCCTTCCGCCCCGCTGCAGGATTTCACCCCCTATTCCGGCACCAAGGCCGTGCTGAGCCTATGGGCCGGGGTGGAGCGGATCGTCGGTAACGCGACCCTGACCCAACCCTTGTGCCGGATGGTGGACCCCGCGCTGACCGAAGGCATGGTGGAATGGGTGACAGGCCATGCCCTGCGCCATCATCTGGGGATGGACCGGCACATCGTAAATCCAGACCATATCTGGGATCCGACCTGCCCGCCGCTGGCGCGCGAACGGCCAGTGGCGATGCTGGGGATGGGCGCGCTGGGATCGGCCTGCGCCGCGGCATTGCGGGCGATCAACTTTCCGGTAACCGGTTGGAGCCGTACCCCAAAGGCAGGCTGCCTGCACGGCGAGGCTGGATTGGAAACGGTGCTGAAGGACGCGCAGATCGTGGTGACCCTGTTGCCGAAGACCCCCGATACGGAAAATCTGTTGCGCGCATCGACCCTTGCCCTGCTGCCGCGCGGCGCGGTGATCCTGAACCCGGGCCGAGGCGCGCTGATTGATGACGCGGACTTGCTGGCCGCGTTGAACAGTGGGCAGGTGGGGCACGCCACGTTGGACGTGTTTCGCAGCGAACCGCTGCCAAAGGACCATCCGTTCTGGTCGCACCCGAATGTGACGGTCACCCCGCATATCGCAGCGGACACGCGCCCAGCCTCGGCCGCGCGGGTGATTGCCGAAAACATCCGGCGTGGCGAGGCAGGCGAGCCCTTCCTGCATCTGGTGGACCGCAGCCGCGGCTATTGAGCCAGAAGCTGTCGGAATCTGACGTGCCGCCGGCATTGGCCCATGCGATGCCATCCCAAAGGAAGCGGCACATGCGTTACGGCACCGGAGTGATGTTGGTTCTGGCGGCAGGCACGCTCTGGTCGCTGATGGGCCTTGGCCTGCGCCAGATCGAAGACGCTTCGGTTTGGGCGATCCTGTTCTGGCGGTCGGTTGGCATAGTGCCGGTGCTGCTTGCGTATATCGCATGGACCTCGGGTGGCCGGCCGTTGCGGGCGCTGCAATCGGTTGGGGCGGCGGGTGCGATTGGCGGCGTGGGGCTGGTCTTTGCCTTTACAGGGGCGATCTACGCGATCCAGACCACGACCATCGCCAATGCCGTGTTCCTGTTCACCGCCTCACCCTTTGTTGCGGCCATCCTTGGCTGGATCTTCCTGCGCGAAAAGGTGCGTCTGGCCACCTGGGCCGCAATCCTTCTCGCAGTGTTCGGCATGTTCGTGATGGTGCGCGAGGGCCTGGCAATCGGCGCGCTGGCGGGAAATCTTGCGGCCCTGATGTCGGCTGCGGGGTTTGGCGCCTTTACTGTGGCGCTGCGCTGGGGGCGGCTGGCCGACATGCTGCCCGCAGCCCTGCTGGGGGGCATCTTCTCGATCCTCATTTCCGGTCTGGTGCTGATTGCGCGCGGCGATCCGATCGTGGTTTCTGCCCATGACATCACGGTCGCGGTTGGGGTCGGCGTGGTGATCCTTGCCGTTGGGATGGTGCTGTACACCACCGGCAGCCGGGTGGTGCCAGCGGCGGAACTAACGCTTTTCTCGTTGATCGAGGTGCTTCTGGCCCCGCTTTGGGTTTGGCTTTTCCTGGGCGAGACTGCGTCATCGGGCACCTTTCTGGGCGGCGCCATCCTGCTTGGCGCCGTTGCGTTCAATGCCATTGCTGGCGCACAACGGCACATGTCGCAGGGGGTTGCGTCGCCCCCCTGACATGTGAATGAATAACCAGATGCGCCGGGCCCATTGCCCGCGCGGGGAGAGACCTGATGCGGCCCGATCCGCAAGACACTCACGCTGGCCCATGTTGGCCGCGCAAACCGGAATTTGGCGGCGGCCAAGACCGACGGTAGTACGCCGTTCCAGTTTTCATCGGACCGTTGGGTCACGCATCACAGACAAGTTTAAGAAAGAGGCACAGACATGCCCGGCAATATGACATTTGACGCATTGAAAGAGGCCGTCGCGCGCGGCGAGATCGATACAGTTCTCGTGGCCGGGATCGACATGCAAGGCCGCCTGATGGGCAAAAGGTTCCACGCGGCCTTCTTCGTGAACGGCGGCTGGGAAGAGACCCATTGCTGCAATTACCTGCTGACCGTAGACATGGAGATGACCACAGTTCAGGGCTACAAATCCTCCAGCTGGCAGACCGGCTATGGAGATTATGTGCTGAAGCCCGACATGACCACCCTGCGCCCAATTCCGTGGCTGCCGGGCACCGCGCTGGTGCTGGGCGACACGCTGGACCACCACGGGCATGAAGTGCCGCATTCGCCCCGCGCCATCCTGAAGCGTCAGGTTGCCCGCGCCCGCGCCATGGGGTTCGAGCCAATGATGGCGACGGAGCTGGAGTTCTATCTGTTCGAGAATTCCTATGAAAACCTGCGCGACGGCGGGCTGGCGGCGCTGAAACCGGTTAGCAGCTATAACGAGGATTACCACATCTTCCAGACCACCAAGGAAGAAGACGTGATGCGCGCCATCCGCAACGGGCTGTATGGCGCGGGCATCCCGGTGGAGAATTCCAAGGGCGAGGCGGATGCCGGTCAGGAAGAGGTGAACTACCGCTATTCCGACGCGCTTGATACCGCCGACAACCATGTGATCGTGAAGAACGGCATCAAGGAAATAGCCTGGACCAAGGGCAAGTCGGTGACCTTTATGGCCAAGTACGATCACCGCAAGGCAGGATCGTCCAGCCACGTCCACCAGAGCCTGTGGACCAAGGATGGCAAACCCTCGTTCTTCGACCATGACGACAAGCACGGCATGTCGACCACGATGAAGCACTACATTGCGGGCCAGCTTGCACACGCGCAGGAACTGACGGCGTTCCTTGCGCCCTATGTGAACAGCTACAAGCGGTTCACCATCGGTATGTTCGCGCCCACCAAAGCGGTCTGGAGTGCTGACAACCGCACCGCGGGCTTCCGCGTTTGCGGCGTGCATTCCAAGGCGGTGCGGGTGGAATGCCGCATTCCCGGCAGCGATGTGAACCCCTATCTGGCCTGTGCGGCGCTGCTGGCGGCGGGTCTGGCTGGCATCGAAGGCAAGATGGAGCTGGAGCCGGAAATGTCGGGCGACATGTACAACACCGCCGGTATCCGCGAGATTCCCCACAACCTGCGTGATGCGGCAGCCCTGCTGAACAGCTCGAAAATGCTGCGCAAAGCCTTTGGCGATGATGTGATCGACCACTACCACCACGCTGCCCAGTGGGAGATTTCGGAAACCGACCGTGTGGTCACCGACTTCGAACTCCAGCGTCTGCTGGAACGCGCCTGATGTAGGATGGGCAATTTGCCCATCTTCCCCTATTCAACCGGATGATGGGCGGATTGCCCATCCGACGAGGACACCATGAAACCGATCGAACTGATTTCACCCGTGGACGGCTCCGTCTACGCCACCCGCATGCCCCTGACGCCCGAGGCCGCAACAGCCGCCGTCGCCCGCGCAAAAGCCGCGCAAAAGCCTTGGGCCGCGCGCCCTCTGGCTGAGCGGATAGCACTGGTCAAGGCCGGGGTCGCCAAGCTGAACGAGATGAAAGACGTCATCGTCGAAGAAATCGCCTGGCAAATGGGCCGCCCCACCCGTTTCGGCGGCGAGTTCGGCGGGGTTAATGCGCGGACGGAGTATATGTCCGACATCGCCGCCGCCACGCTGTCCCCCAGCATGGTCGAAGACAGCGACAAATTCCGCCGCTACATCGCCCGCGAACCGGTGGGCGTGGTCTTCATCGTGGCCCCTTGGAACTATCCCTACCTGACCACGATCAACACGCTGGTTCCGGCGCTGGTCGCTGGCAACTCGGTGGTCCTGAAACATGCAAGCCAGACCATGCTGGTCGGTGAACGGTTGGCCGAGGCGTTCCACGCCGCCGGCATCCCGGCGGATGTGTTTCAGAACGTGGTGCTGGATCATGCCACCACCGAGGCGCTGATTGCCGCGCGGTCCTTCGGGTTCGTGAACTTCACCGGCTCGGTCGGGGGCGGGCAGGCGATGGAACGCGCCGCCGCGGGCACCTTCACGCCGCTGGGGTTGGAACTGGGCGGCAAGGACCCTGCTTACGTCCGCGCCGATGCCAATCTTGACGCGGCGGTCGACACGCTGATGGACGGTGCGATGTACAACGCCGGCCAATGCTGCTGCGGGATCGAGCGGATTTATGTGCACGAAAGCCTGTACGACGCGTTTGTCGAAAAGGCCGTGGCATGGGTCAAGACCCTGAAGCTGGGCAATCCGTTTGATGCCGACAGCACGCTTGGCCCGATGGCCAACAAACGCTTCGCCGCTGTTGTTCGTAGCCAGATCGCCGAGGCCATTGCGGCGGGCGCCAAGCCGCTGATCGACCCGGCGTTGTTTCCGGCCGATGACGGCGGTGCCTACCTTGCGCCGCAGGTGTTGGTAGATGTCGATCACTCGATGCGGGTGATGATGGAGGAAAGCTTCGGCCCCGTCGTCGGCATCATGAAGGTCAAGGACGACGCCGAAGCGCTGCGGCTGATGAACGACAGCCCCTATGGCCTGACCGCCTCAGTCTGGACGCAAGACTACGACACCGCCGCCGCCCTCGGCCAGCAGATCGAAACCGGCACTGTGTTCATGAACCGCGCCGATTATCTAGACCCCGCCCTGTGCTGGACAGGCTGCAAAGACACCGGGCGCGGCGGCTCGCTCTCCTACCTCGGGTTCCATTCGGTGACTCGTCCGAAATCCTATCACCTGAAAAAGGTGTGAAATGGCCGGTTCCATCCACGCGACTTGTGCCTGTGGGGCAATCACTTCTGCCACAACTGCGGATCCTGTTGTTCAGATTATCTGCCATTGTTCCGATTGCCGGGATGCTACGGGCGGGGACTTTGTCACTGGCGTGTTCTTCAAGCTGGCGGATGTCACCATCAAAGGCAGCGTGACCGAGCGCGCATATACCTCGGCACGCGGCAATCGTACGACGCGTGAACTCTGTGCCGCCTGCGGTACGCCCATGTTCGACCGATCCGAAGGGTTTGCTCATCTGATCGGCGTGTTCGCCGAACGGATTGCATTGCCGTTCAAAGCAGAGCCAAAACTCGAGATGTGGACAGCCAGCCGCCTTCCGCATGTGGCGCCGCATCCAGGACTTCCAGGTTTTCCCGGGCCAGCAAGCTAGCCCCAATCCATCCATCAAGAACTTCAGGACATCATCATGACACCGACCGTAAACTGGTCCTACCCCACCGCAATCAAGTTCGGCGTCGGCCGGATTGCCGAACTGGCAGATCACGCCAAATCCATCGGGCTGAAAAAGCCGCTGCTGGTCACCGACAAGGCGCTGGCATCGCTGCCGATCACGGCGACCGCACTCGATGTCCTCGACAAGGCCGGCATGGACCGATCGGTGTTTTCAGAGGTGGACCCGAACCCGAACGAGGCCAACATGGCCGATGGCATCGCGGTCTATCTGGCGGGCGGGCATGACGGGGTGATCTGCTTTGGCGGCGGCTCGGCGCTCGATCTTGGCAAGATGATCGCGCTGATGGCGCATCAGAAGCCGGGCCTTAGCGTCTGGGATCTGGAAGATATCGGCGACTGGTACACCCGCGCCGATGCCACCAAGATCGCACCGATCATCGCAGTGCCAACGACGGCAGGCACCGGGTCAGAGGTGGGCCGCGCCGGGGTGCTGACCAATTCCGCCACTCACAAGAAGAAGATCATCTTCCATCCCAAACTGATGCCCGCCGTCACCATCTGCGACCCGGCCCTGACCGTCGGCATGCCGCGCTTCATTACCGCAGGCACCGGCATGGACGCGCTGGCGCATTGCCTTGAGGCCTATTGCAGCCCCTTCTACCACCCGATGAGTCAGGGCATCGCGCTAGAAGGGATGCGGCTGGTGTTCGGGAATCTGCCGAAAGTCTATGCCAACCCCAACGATCTTGACGCGCGCGCCGAGATGATGTCGGCCGCCGCAATGGGGGCGGTGGCGTTCCAAAAGGGCCTCGGCGCGATCCACAGCCTGTCCCATCCGGTGGGCGCGGTCTATGGCACGCATCACGGCACCACGAATGCCGTGGTCATGCCGATGGTGCTGGATTTCAACCGGCACGCCATCGAAGACCGGATCAGTGCTGCCGCTGCCTACGTCGGCATCAAGGGCGGCTTTGACGGTTTTCGCGCCGCTGTGATGGATCTGCGCGCGACGCTGGCCATCCCGGCGAACCTGACGGCGATGGGCGTAAAGCCCGCAGATATGGACATGCTGACCGACATGGCGCTGGAAGACCCGTCTTGCGGCGGCAACCCGGTGGTGATGACCCGCGCTAACACCCGGGCGCTTTACGACGCCTGCATGTAAGGGGTCGGATGGCACGGCACGTCACCACAGACATCGCAATCATCGGGGCCGGCGTTGTCGGCCTCGCGATAGCCGAGCGGTTGCTGGCCGACGGGCGCGAAGTGGTGCTTGTCGATCCGGGCAAGCCCGGCATGGGTGCCAGCTATGGCAATGCCGGGACGATCGCAGATTACGCGGTCAGCCCGGTCGGCAGCCCCGACGTGCTTTGGAACCTGCCCAGTCTTTTGTTCAGCAAGACTTCGCCCTTGGCCATCCGGCACGCCGCCTTGCCAACGCTTTTGCCTTGGCTGCTGCGGTTTGCGCGCCAGTCGCTGCCAGCCAACGCACGGCACAACGCGGTAGCGATTGCGGCCCTTTTGGCCAACGCCCAACCCCTGTGGGAGGAGCTGGCGCTGCGCCTGTCCGGTGCCGGACTGCTGCAGCGCCGGGGCTGTCTGTACTTGTATGAAACCGCCGCCGCTTTCACCGCAGCCGAGGCTGACATGGCCGCGCGCCGCGCGCTTGGGGTCAGTGTAGACCTGATCGACCCCGCTGCCCTTGCCCGGATGGAGCCGAACCTGCCCGCCGTTGCCGGGGGTGCGGCGTTCTTTCCGCAAGCGACCTTTCTGTCCGACCCGGGCCGCATGGTCGGCCTTCTTGCCGCTGCAGTGGCCGCCAAGGCCGAGGTCGTCACCGCACGGGCTGACCGACTGACCCGACGGCTGGATGGGGTGGTCATCGAAGGCGAGGGGCTGCACCTGCACGCCCGCAAGGTGATTATCGCGGCAGGTGCGCATTCACGAGGGCTGGCGCTGCAGGCCGGGGACAAGATTCCGCTGGATACCGAGCGCGGCTACCATGTGGAATGGGACATGCCCAATCCGCGCCTGTCGCGCCCGGTTTGTCCAACGGCGCGGGGGTTCTATCTGTGCCCGATGGAGGGGCGGCTGCGTGTTGCAGGAACGGTAGAGCTTGGCGGACTGACCTTGCCGCCCTCTCCCCACCGGATTGCGCGGCTGGTATCGGGCGCGCGCGCGATCTTTCCCGATCTTGGTCCGCCGGACCGCGAATGGATGGGCTTTCGCCCGTCACTGCCCGACAGTCTGCCGGTGATCGGGCCTTCACGCGGCGGGGCCGAGGTGATCCATGCTTTTGGGCACGGCCACGTCGGGCTGACGCTGGCGCCAATCACGGCGATGATCGTGGCCGACCTCGTTGCCGGCAGATCAATCGAGACAGACCTGCACCCCTATCGCGTGGACCGGTTCTAAGGCGAAACGCCACGAATTGTCGGGCCTAAGGATTTGTGTCCGACCGCAAATGCAAACGGCGCGCCGATTTCATTGGCGCGCCGTTCCTTATCTTCTTTGGCCGACCAAAGCCGGTCGATCGACCGTAAACAGCTGTTTGCACTGCGGAACCTCAAAGGCCGATACAACTTGGCTCGCATGCTCAATCAATCACTAGTCAAGCCGGTCGTGCTTCATCATCCCCGCCGCAGAGCGCCACGCTAAGCATATAGGAACCCGTGGCGCTGGGCGATACCCCTGTCAGGGTCGCGGGTTTTCAAACTGAGACACTACCCAATTTCGCGGCGAGGTTCGGATTGTCTTGGCCAATCCCCAACACTTAAATCGGGGCCATCCACGACCTGATTCGCGTTCGCCGTATGATCGATTGGTCTGTTTTCTGAAAACGCCGGGGCTGCCGTAGCATCAGCTGCGAACACCACGAACCGCCTGAAGACCATTTGCCGATGGCGTGGGCATTCTTTGCCAAAAGCCACTGCTCAGGCCCCGTCTTTGCAGGCGAGAAGCTGCAAAACCTGGAAGGTCACAGCAATGAGAGGAGCTGAGGGGAGATGCTGCTTTGGGAATTCCGGAGAACTTTCTGA
>NZ_JANMET010000129.1:0-4773 GCF_031377265.1 Tabrizicola sp.
CCTGCCCCACCGTGCCAACTGCATTGGGTTGGTGACTCATGGCAATCTGGTGCACGCGCTCAGTGATGCGGGCCATGCCGAGGCCGGCGTTGACGCGCAGCGCCATCGGCGTCGAGCCGGTATGCGCCTCCTTGCCGGTCAGCGTGATTTCCAGCCACCACAGGCCCTGTCCGTGTGTGACAACGCCGATGTCCTTGCCCTCGGCTTCAAGGATCGGCCCCTGCTCGATATGCAGCTCCAGCATCGCATGCATCTTGCGCGCGCCGACCGTCTCATCGCCCACCCAGCCGATCCGCGCCAGTTCCTCGCCGAAAACCTTGCCCTCGGGGTCGCGGCGGCTTTTGGCATAATCCTCAGTATGGATCCCCGCGAACACGCCGCTCGCCAGCATCGCAGGCGCAAACCGTGCGCCCTCCTCATTCGTCCAGTTCGTTACCACAATCGGATGCTTCGTCCGCACCCCCAGATCGTTCATCGACCGCACCACCTCCAGCGCGCCCAGCACCCCCAGCACCCCGTCATATTTGCCCCCGGTCGGCTGGGTGTCGAGGTGACTGCCCATGTAGACCGGCAACGTCCCGGCATCCTCCCCCGCCCGCGTCGCGAACATGTTGCCCATGGTGTCGACGCCCATGCTCATCCCCGCCGCCTCGCACCAGCGCGCGAACAGATGCCGCCCTTCAGAATCGGCATCGGTCAGGGTCTGGCGGTTGTTTCCCCCCGCCACGCCCGGCCCGATCTTGGCCATCTCCATCAGGCTGTCCCACAGCCGCACCGGATTGATCCGCAGGTTTTCCCCAGGTGAAGGCATATCGGTCTCCCCACGCGCGGGGGTGTCTGACGCACCCCTTGCAGCGACTCGTTTCCTGACCGTATGGTCAAAGCGAAGCGCACCACAACCTGACCATCCGGTCAACGAAAATCTGGGACGTTGGAATGACACAGACTGCCCAAGTTTCGCAGATAAAATCCGGCAAACGCACAGATATCAGGCGTGAAAATGAACGCTTGATCCTGGATGCTGCAGAAAAGGTGTTTGCCGAGGCCGGATTTGGCGGCGCAACCATGCAGCTGATCGCTGATCTTGCCGGGCTGCCAAAGGCCAACCTGCACTATTACTTCGCCACCAAGGAAGACCTGTATCGCCGCGTCGTCAGCCAGATCTTCGAAATCTGGCTCGATGCCGCCGCCAGTTTTGACAACGCCCCCGACCCCGCCTCCGGCATCGGTGCCTATATCGATGCCAAGATGGACATCTCGCGCCGCCACCCGCACGGATCAAAGGTCTGGGCGTCAGAGGTGATGCACGGCGCGCCGGTGATCCAGGATTATCTGGAAACCACCCTCACGGAATGGACCAACGGGCGGATCGCGGTAATCCAGCGCTGGATCGATCAGGGCAAAATGAACGCCATCGACCCACGCCATCTGCTGTACATGCTCTGGGCCACCACCCAGCATTACGCCGATTTCGGCCATCAGATCGAAACCCTGAACGCCGGCAAGCCGTTGTCGGACCGTCAGTGGAACGAAGCGAAAGCCAGTGTTAAGACGATGATCCTGCGGGGCATCGGGGCCATCTGACGCGCCTGCCGTATTCACGAATCATTATCTCATGCTAGCGTTTGCCCCATCGCGGGGCCTTTCCCGCCTGAATTCGAGGTGACCATGCGCAGACAGCTGATTTTGGCCTGCTTCTTACTGACCCCGGTGATTGCCGCCCCAGCCCTGTCCGGCCCGCTGACCGACGCGGCCGCCTCCGCCGACGCAGCCATAGCCGCCGGAGATTTTGACGCGTGGTACGCAGCAAACGAAGTCCTGATCGAAACCGCGTGGAATGCAGCCGGTCTGCATTTTGGCAATCTCGTCGCCACCACCGGCCCCGCCACGGCTTATGGCGCCTATGAGCCACGCGCTTCCACTGTCTACGCCGCTGGCGAGCCGGTGGAACTTTACATCGAGCCGCGTGGCTACGGCTACGGTGACCTTGGTGGCGGACAGCTTGAAATCGCCTTCGACATCGACCTGCGGGTCCTGGAGCCCTCAGGGTCGGTGGTGATGGAACAAGAGAACTTCGCGAACTTCGTGGTCAAGACCCGCGCCCGCAGCCGCGAGTTGATGGTCAACCTCACCGCCACTTTCGATGGTGCGCCGGCGGGCAACTACACATTGGAATTCACCTTCAAAGACCGTCACAGCGACCAAACCGCCAGCTTTACGAATGACATAACCCTGCAGTAGACCAAGGCTGCGCTCGACCGGCTTCGGTTCTGGGCCAAGATGAGAAAAGGGAAATCACGTGGAAAAGCTGAAGGCGCAGGCCGGGCCCCAATCGCAGGTGGCGGAACTGCGTCCACCCGGCATCACCACACCTCCCAGCATCGCACAGCTTGAAGCCGAGGCCACGCGGCTGGTCTTTCCGCGCTTTACCGAAGACACCGCGCTGCGGCTTGGCCTCGTGCTTGTCGAACTTGCACGCGCGGGCAAACTGCCGGTTGTCATCAATATTCGTACCACCGATCGCACCCTGTTTCACGCAAGCCTGCCCGGCTCGGCGCCGCTCAATGACCTGTGGGCGCGGCGAAAGTCCAACACCGCGCTGCGCTTTCACGAAGCCTCGCTCCTCGTCGGCACCTGCAACCGGGCCAAGGGCGAAACCCTGGCGAAGCACGGCCTCTCGTCCGAAGAGCACGCCGACCACGGCGGCGCGGTTCCGATCCGCGTCAAGGGCGCTGGCGTGGTCGCGGTGGCCACCGTCTCGGGCCTGCCGCAGATCGAAGATCACCAACTGGTGGTGCGGGGAATGGACCTGATCCTCAGGTCATAAGGACGGTCCACACCGGGGCTTTAGGGGCGGGCATCTGCCTCAGTTGTGGCCGGCGCGGCAGGGTTCCGACAGCCTTACTTCTTGCCCCCAGACTTTGGATTGGGCACGTCCTGCAGGTGGTCTGCCGATCCTGCTGCCAATCGTGTGCGGGCCCTTTCGGACAAGGCGTCAGCGGCATCTACCTGAATTGGCAAGCAGGCCGCCCATTCTACCTCTTCACGGGTGACGCCGATGTCATCAAGCATTCTGTCGCTCAGGGAAAACGTCTTTATGAATGCCTTGCGTGCAATTCTGTCCTCATAACGCGCTGTCATCGTGCCGCGAACGCGGGAAAACAGCGATCCTAGCGTTGTCTGCAAGAACGGGACTTGAGAAGAATTGCGTTTGATGGCTGGCTCAGTGGACATGACGGGCTCCTTTGTCTTGACCGCAAGTGCCACGCCAAATTCCATCAATACAGTGCATAGCTTTGATGCTATCGTTCAGAAAATTTGAAGTGACCGGCCATATGCAACCACAACAGCACGCCCTTCTTGAGATTGACTTGCTCAAGACCTTTCTGACCATATCCGAAACCGGCAGCTTTACGGTCGCGGCCGGACACGTCTTCAGAACGCCCTCCGCCGTCAGCATGCAGATCAAGCGGCTGGAGGAGCAATTGGGCCGTGCCCTGTTCATCAGGCATTCGCGGCATGTGACGCTCACTGCGGACGGCGAGGCTTTTCTGGTTCACGCCCGCGAGATGCTTCGGATCAATGACGAAGCCCTTGCCCGCTTTCGCGTACCGCAGGTTGAAGGACGGGTCCGGTTCGGCGCACCCGACGATTTGGGCGCGCGATACCTGCCCACCGTCCTGTCGCGCTTTGCATCCACGCACCCCTTGGTGGAGGTCGAAGTGGTCCTGTCGACAAGCACCGCCCTGATGGCGCAGTTGGAAGCGGGAGAGATCGATCTCATCCTGACGACGTCGACCGAGTTGGCACTGGCCCCCGGCGAATTGATCTTTTCTGAACGACTGGTCTGGGTCGGGGCGCGTGACGGTGTTGCATTTTCGCGAACACCCGTTCCGCTGGCGCTTTCCGCGCATGGCTGCCCATGGCGCGCCACGGCACTTGCGTCATTGACCGCGGCCAACCGGGGCTACCGGATTGCCTACACCTCCGAAACCGGTGCCGGCCAACTGGCGGCGGTCATGGCCGATCTGGCAATAGCACCGCTTCCCATCGGGATCGTTGGTGAAAATCAAAGGGTACTGACGGAAAAGGATGGTTTCGGCCAGATCGGGCGCTATCACCTCAGGTTGCTGAAAGGCGCAGATACCGGATCCGCGGTCCAGGTGTTTGCCGACCACATAAGACACAGCTTTGCCCAGCACGATTGATCGGTCCGGGATGGATGCGGACCTGAACCAGAGTGCCCGCTAGCCTTTCACCTCAACCTCGACAAAGCTCATTGCGGCCGCGCCATCGTTCACCACATTATGCTCCACGCCCTGCGCACGCCGGTAGGCGGTTCCTGCAGGCACCAGCACCCGCCGCACCCCGCCGCCCGGCTCCTCCAGCAGCATGGGGCAATCGCTCACCGCAACGATCACGTAATCATGCCCGTGCCGGTGCCACCCCGTCTCGGCCCCTGGGGCAAAGTCAAAGCGGGTCACGCGCACGCGGTCGTCATCTACCACCACCGTTGCCGTGCATGCCGGGCGCATCGGTCAGGCCAACGTCTTCAGCACATCACCCAGCGTACCGATCAACTGGTCAATCTCGGGTTTGGAGATGATCAGCGGCGGGCTCATCGCAATGATGTCACCGGTGGTGCGGATCAGGATGCCTTTCTCATAAGCCGCAAGGAAAGCGTTGAACGCGCGTTTGGTCGGCTCGCCCGGAATACCCTCAAGCTCCACCGCGCCGATCAGGCCCATGTTGCGAATGTCGATGACGTGCGGC
>NZ_JANMET010000145.1:0-10789 GCF_031377265.1 Tabrizicola sp.
CTGCGCAAGCGTTGCTGGTGCTGGCCTTCCTTGCCGAAGCGATCGGCGAGATCGAGGACGAGGCCATAGCCGAAGATATCCGCAGCCGTCTGGAAGGCTGGCTTGACCGGCATGGGCGGGGGTAGGCATGGCGGTGACCACTGATATACTTGCCACATGGGCGCGGCCACGCCTGACGCTGCGCCGCAAACTGGCCGACGGGGTGCGGGATGATCGCGCGCTTGCGGTGCTGATGGGGGCCTGCGCGTTGATCTTTGTGGCGCAATTGCCGGCCTTGTCGCGCGCCGCGCATTTCAACCCCGAAGTCCCGCTGGATGCGCGGATGGGGGGCGCGCTGATGGCGACGATCTTTCTGCTGCCGCCCATCCTGTACGGGGTGGCGGCGATCAGTCATCTGGTGGCGCGGCTGTTTGGCGGCAAGGGCAGCTTTTTCACTGCCCGGCTGGCCCTGTTCTGGGCACTGCTGTGTGTGACGCCACTGATGCTGCTGCATGGGCTGGTCGCCGGGCTGATCGGCAGCGGCATTGCGTTGACGGTGGTTGGTGTCGTGGTTCTGGCGGCGTTTCTGACGCTGTGGGTGCTGTTGTTGACCGAGGCAGAACGCTGATGCCACATCTGATTGATACCTTGGTTGGGCTGGCCCGGCTGTCGCTGCAAGACCCCCGCAAGGGCGCGCGCGCGCTGCTGGACATGGATGTTCCGTTGCCCGCGCGGTCTGCCGGCCTGTTTCTGATGGCTGTTGCCTCGGCCATTCTGATGCATCTGGGGGCGATGCTGCTGCCGCCAACCGATGATGCAGTGGCCAATTTCGTGACCGGCAGCCCGATCCGATCAGCGATCATGCAGTTTGTGGTGCTTGCGGTGTCGGTCGTGTTGATCCACCGGATTGGCCGATTTCAGGGCGGTACCGGCACTTTTGACGATTCGATGCTGATTGTCGTCTGGTTGCAGGTGCTGATGCTGATGTTGCAAGTGGTGCAGCTTGTGGCGCTGGCGGTGTCGCCGCCGTTGGCGGGGATCATCAATCTGGCCGGTCTGGTGCTGTTTTTCTGGCTGATCACCAGTTTCATTGCCGAACTGCACGGCTTTACCTCGCGCAGGGCGGTGTTCGTCGGGATTGTCATCACGATGTTTGCGGTGGCGTTCGTGCTGGTGTTCGTGATGATCCTGATTCTCGGGCCGGAGGCGCTGAGCAATGTTTGATGTGCAGGCTGTGCGCGCCGACTTTCCCATCCTGTCGCGGCAGGTCAACGGCAAGCCGCTGGTCTACCTGGACAACGGGGCCTCGGCGCAAAAGCCGCAGGTGGTGATTGATGCGATCACGCATGCCTATTCGATGGAATATGCCAATGTTCACAGGGGCTTGCATTACCTTTCTACGGTTGCGACCGAAAAGTACGAGGCGGTGCGTGGCAAGATCGCCCGGTTCCTGAACGCTGGCAGTGAAGACGAGATCGTGTTTACCACCGGCACCACCGAGGCGATCAACCTGGTGTCCTACGCGTGGGCCGCGCCGCGGTTGCAGGCGGGCGACGAGATCGTGCTGTCGATCATGGAGCATCACGCCAACATCGTGCCCTGGCATTTCCTGCGGACACGTCAGGGCGTGGTTCTGAAATGGGTCGATGTCGATGCCAACGGCGATCTGGACCCCGAAGCAGTGCTGGCGGCCATCACCCCGCGCACCAGGCTGATCGCGGTGACCCACATGTCCAACGTGCTGGGGACGGTGGTCGATGTTGCCGCAATCTGCCAGGGGGCGCGTGACAAGGGCGTGCCGGTTCTGGTGGACGGATCGCAGGCGGCGGTGCACATGGCGGTTGATGTGCAGGCGATGGGCTGCGATTTCTATGCGGTGACCGGACATAAACTATACGGGCCAAGTGGTTCTGGCGCGATCTTCATCCGGCGTGAGAGGATGGAGGAGATGCGTCCCTTCCTGGGTGGCGGCGACATGATCCGTGACGTGTCGCGCGATGCGGTGACGTGGAATGACCCGCCGATGAAGTTCGAAGCAGGCACGCCCGGCATCGTCCAGCAGATCGGCTTTGGCGTGGCGCTGGATTACATGACCGGGCTTGGCATGGACACCATCGCCGCACATGAGCGGGGATTGCGCGACTATGCCCAGACCCGGCTGAATGGATTGAACTGGTTGAATGTGCAGGGAAATTCAGCCACCAAGGGGGCGATCTTTTCCTTCACGCTTGATGGGGCGGCGCATGCGCATGACATCTCGACCATCCTTGACAAGCGGGGCATTGCGGTGCGCGCGGGGACGCATTGCGCCATGCCGTTGATGACGCATCTGGGGGTTGGCGCCACCTGTCGCGCATCGTTTGGCCTGTACAATACCACTGCAGAGGTCGACGCACTTATCTCTGCGCTGGAGCTTGCCCGCGATCTGTTTGCCTGACGGTTGCGGGGCACTCTGCCCCGCAATAGGGCGCAGCGGTCAGAACCGGAAGGTAAAGGCCAGCGCCCCGCCCGTGTCGGTCACGCCCGCCCGATTGCCGAAGTTGTCGGAATGGGCCAGCGACAGTTTCATTTCCAGCCCGTCCGCCAACGCAGTCTGATAGCTGACCGTCATGTCCATCTGGCGATCTTCCGGGGCCAGATTGATATTGACCGGTTCAAACGCCATCGCAGCGCCTTCACGGTACACCGGCAGATCGACCTGTGTCGTGCCCGACGCCACTGCAACCGGCATCCCGACGCCCAGCGTCAGCCGGTCGCCCTTGGCAAACACATCGCTGCGGCCGATTTTCATCTCGACACTGTCGAACCGCGCCGAAGAGGCATTGCTGAGCGCGGTTGATCCGCCAAGATCGGTGATCCCCATCTCTCCCGACAGGGCAAGAAACGCGGAACCGCCCAGATCCTGCGTCAGGCCCAGCGTCACCGATGCCATCGTCGCACCGCTGTTGCCATCCAGGCTCATCATCTGGCCGTCATCACGCGCGACTTTCAGGCCCATTTCGATACGCGTCGCCCCATCGGTCAGGGCCCGGGTGAAGGTGACGCCCGCACTGCCAGCGCCCGCTTGCGGCACCAGAACCGACGCTTTGGACAACCCGTCCGGGGCATAGAGGTTGACCGTATTGCCGCCAAACGCGGCGAACGGGTCCGACAGTGCCGCCGCTTCGGTGGTCCGTTCCACCGCCAGATTGCTGGCCAGGCTGCGCGACAGAAGTGCCGCCGCGCGCGACCCGGGCTGTGCGCCTGCCGTCAACGCCTCGGCCGGCATCACGAAACCTGCGCTCAAGGCATCTTTTACCATTACGTCGGTGTCGTTAAGCGACATTTCTATTGCGTCGCCAAAGGCGGTTCCGGTCAGCAGCACGGGTTCGTTGGTGCTGATAGTGCCACCTTCCGACAGCGTCATCGTGGTGCCGCCGATCGGTTTCAGCGCGGCCTCGATATCAAGAAAACCATGACCATAGGTGATCGAATAGCCTTTGAAGAACCCGGTCGCCAGTTCCACAGTGTCATCCGGCGTGAAGAACCCGTCTTCTGCAGAGGCCAGCAGCCGCACGCGGAGATCGTGCGGGTCAAGCAACGGGAAGGCTTCGGCCAACAGCGCCAGCGCGCCGGAAATCTGCGGGGCGGCGAAGGACGATCCGGTGGTGAACGCGAAGGTTGAGCCGGATCCGGTGGCCGCATTCCATGAACCATCGGCAATCATGCACCAGCGCGCTGCCTGCAAGCAGGACGACGACAGCAGATTGACCGAACTGACATTGCCGTTGGTAAAGGTGGGCACCCCATTCACGGCGGCAATCCAGCCCGCCTCAAGCGATGGGCGCAGGAAGGGAAGGGCGTCCATGATGCCGGCATTGACCTCGCTTTCGTCATTCGACATCGCGAAGATGACAACGCCTTGAGCTGCATAGGCATCGAGTGACGCCAGATAGGCCTGCCCGGAGGTTCCCGAGAACGTGCTGTTGAACGCAGTCTGGCTTATGGTGATGGTGTTTTCGTTTGCGTCGACATAGCCCCAGCTGTTGTTCCAGGCGACGGCACCTCTGGCGAGTGCCTCCTGGCCAAGGCTCGCGAGATCATCGTCGGTGTCGTAGGTGCCAAACAGCAGGTCCGCGTCCGGTGCCGTACCGACGAAGTTTGCAGAGTTCCCAAGGGCTACCGACGCCACCGAGGTTCCGTGTTCGTTGCCGCCCGTGGAGTTGCTGTCGATCACAACACTTTTGCCCGCAAAGACCGCATGACCCGGCGACATCCGTTCATCTGAGATCGCAATCAACTCGCCATCGCCGGTCACCCCGGCCGCATGGGCAAAGGCTGCACCGGAGGATCGCATTGCATAGACCTGGCCGGTGATGTTCGGGTCAAAGTTGGCCCGAAGCCAGGCAATTGTGGCGGGGGTGTTGAGATAGGCGGAGGAGGCGAGGAGCGCCGCCGTGTCAGTCACCACATTTGCCCCGTTCGCGCCTGCAAAAAACGCATTGAGTACAGCGATATTGACCGGGCCTGGGGCGGCAAACTGCGACAGATACGGCGAAACCGGAGACGTTCCGTCCTCGCCCCCGCCACCACAGCCGGCAAGGAGCGCGATACAGGAAATCGACATCCAAAGGGATGTCCGGCGGGGCAGGCGGGCAGCGCTTGAAACTGGCATCACAACTCCTCACGATTCGGTGAAATAGATACCGGGGGAATTTGTCAAAATTCGTTTTTTCTGTCAGTGACGCTGCGGCATTTAGTCCTGCCGAGCAAAAATTCTGCGGCCGCGCGCTGCCGGAATGCAATTGAAACTCGTGGCACCATGGTCTAAGCACGGCATGCTGCACCCGTAGCTCAGCTGGATAGAGCGCTGCCCTCCGAAGGTTGATGTCAAGGGGCGGTGTCGAAGAAGGAGATAGAAAAGACACGCGTAAACATGACCTTGCGCGCAACATAGATCGCTGGACTTTTGTCTGGTTTTTCGCGTAAGCACTGCGTAAGCAGTTGACGAAAAAATCACGACCCAATGCACCCATAGCTCAGCTGGATAGAGCGTTGCCCTCCGAAGGCATAGGCCGCACGTTCGAATCGTGCTGGGTGCACCAAATTTTCCTTGAAAATCAAAGAATTAACGGTCATTCTTAATGTTATAACTATCTTTCAAAGTTGTGGCTTTGAAGGCGATGATAGCGCCGCGAAAGTAGTTTCGTATCCTGGTTGGTCGATTGCTCAATCTGCGCCGATTGGCGGTATCCCATCCGTCATGTTGTATCGGCGAACGATTGCAAGAGCCCGACCCGATCAGCAGGTGCAATATGTAGCTTAAATCAGCCGGAATTCTATCCAAAGGACTGGGATGCGCCTGAAAGTGCAGGCAGGCGAAGTCAGCAGCCTGGTCAAAGCACTGATCGCTGACTGCGGGACAACAACCGCGAAACGCTCAATCCGGCCCTGATGACATATGGGGGCAGCGAAAGCGAGTAGTGGCCGCAATTCAGCTCCAGAATGCCCGGAGCCGCACCGGCGGTCTGTAGCCTACCGACTAGTTGCCGCGACAGCTCAGGTATCACCACCGTGTCCCTCGTGGCGAAGACAAACTGAAGATCAAGATCGGTTCGCGCCAACTTTTCGGCATAGTTTTCCAGATTGAGCGAGCCCCAGGCGCGCCGAAGGTCGGCCAATCCTACCTCCGCCTCGAGGCTGGCACGTATGTGACGTGTGGCGCGGCCAGTCCAGACCGGATCCGCAAGGCTTCCGGCCGAGAGGAACAGTGCAGCCCTTCTGACTGCAGGATCATGCGCGGCAACCAGTCCGGCAACCCAGGCGCCCAAGCTCATGCCGAGAACCGAAACGTCTGTATACCGGCAGCCTCTCTCCCGGCTTTCAACCCGTCACGGCGAATGCCGTCCGCCCTCTCACTCTCTTGGGGCGTTGCGGGGGGAACCCCCGCTTGAAGGGGTCGCTCGAGACCTCGGCTCGGCCGCAAGGGAAGGCTTTCCCCATCAAAAGTCACCTCAGTGTTAAGTTGCAACGAAGACCATCCAGTTCGCGGCGGTCAGTTGTAGCTGCCATCCCTCGCCTTCCTTGCGCCGGGTCCGCCTTAACGGGTGGAGCGGCTGGGCAGGCATTTTGGGGGGAGGCTGTGTGGAAACTCCGCACAGTTTGCGCGCACATACGCTCGCCGGCCGCGGCGGCGGCCTTTTGAGCCTGGAAACGGCCAGATCATTCTGGCGGGCGCTCGTGTTTGGCGGTTTTGGGCCTATGATCAGCCGGGGATTGCCCTCATCAGCCCCTTGATGCCGATCAGCGAGATCACTCGCTTGATGTTGTAGGCGAGAACGTTCAGTGCAAATTCCGTTCCGACGCCTCGAAGGCGCCGGGTGAGGAAGGGACTGGAACCCATCCAGGCCTTGAGGGTGCCGAAGGGGTGCTCGACTGTCGAACGGCGGACCATCATCGGCGCCGATGTGCTGCGTCGCCGGGCATCGGCTTCCTCGATCAGGTGTGCATGCTCCCAGCGGGTGATCCGCCGTTCCCGGCCGGTCGTGCAGCGGCTCTCGATATCGCAGCCCTGGCAGGCAGTCGTCCAGTAACGCCGCAGCTTGAGACCATCCTCTTCGGTGGTGTAGCGGTAGGTCAGCATCTCGCCGGCCGGGCAGCGGTAGATGTCGGCGTCCACCTCATAGGCGAAGTCGGCCTTCACATAGCGCCCTGCAGACCGGCTGCCGGATGTGTCTGGGCGTGGTACGGTCGCGGTGATGCCGGCCTCGTGGCAGCTGAGGATTTCGCGGGAACTGAAGTAGCCTTTGTCCGCAAGGATGTGCAGATCCTCACGTGTGAGGACTGCCTTTGCCTTCGTTGCCATCGCGGTCAGCTGATGCCGGTCGTGGCCCTGGTTCGTCGCCTCATGCGTCACGATCAGATGGGTCTCGGCATCGACCACGCTCTGGACATTATAGCCGACATGCCCGCTGGGCTGGGCGCGTGTTGCCATGACCCGGGCATCCGGATCGGTCAGCGATATCTGCCCGTCGGGGATATCGGCCAAGGCTTCCTTCACGGCGAGAAGGCGTTCGATTTGTTGCCGGACGCGGCGATATCGGCCGGTCAGATGGGCAGCTCTTTCGGCCCGCACCTCACCGATCTTCTGGCGATCAATCCTGTCGGCCTCCTCGATCTAACGCCCGACCTCGGCCTCCAGACGCGCGAGATTGCTGGCGACCTTGGCTTTGGTGAAATTGCGATCACGGTTGTTAACCGCCTTGAACTTACTGCCATCGACGGCCACACAATCGCCCTTTAGCACGCCAATCCGGCGGCAAAGCTCCACGAACTCAGCGCAGGTCCGGCGGATGGCCGCACCGTTATCGCGCCGGAAATCCTCGATGGTCTTATGGTCGGGCACCAGCCGACCGGTCAGCCACATCAACTCGACATTGCGACCCGCCTCCCGCTCCAGTCGGCGACTGGACGGGATGCGGTTCAGATAGCCATAGATGAAAAGCTTGAGCAGGACGGCCGGATGATAGCCGGGCCGACCTGTCCGCGCCGCTGCATGACGATGGAAGCCAAGCGTCGCCAGGTCGAGTTGATCGACGAAGAGATCGACGACACGAACCAGATGATCTTCGCCGATCCAGTCTTCCAATCGCTCGGGAAAAAGCACCGTCTGATCCCGGTTCACACCCTCGATGAAGCTTGCCATACCTGTCCTCCCCGCCATGCAAAAGTATAACACAAACAAGGGTTTTTACACAGTCTGGGGGGAAAGCGGACGGATGCAGGTGCGGCATCGGTTGTGCAGAATGTCGCGATAGCGGCCATTCGAAGCGGCACCTATGCCTGACCGAGCCGATGGTCAAGGGCGGAAAGCGGACTTTCGGACGTGCAGCATGGCACGTCCATGAACGTTTAATAGCGACCGTTCGCCGCACTGCTTTCGACCGGCAGAAGTATAGAGATCATGGACTGTGAAAAGCCCGAACCTACAGGTGAAGTGCCCCCACTGAAGTGGTCCACCAACTGGGATATGATGATCCCAATTTTTGCCGGATCCGAAGACGGCAGGAAAGCGAGAGAAGCCGAGTGCACTGACGTTTCTGGCCCGTCAGACGCTCATCCTCATCTTGCGATCTAACTCGCGCCCTCTTCCTGTGGCATCTCGGGTGGCGTTGTGTCGGGCGCCTCGTCGGGAGGCACGCCTGGAATTTCAGGTGAAGAAGGTTCGGGCAACTCGGGTGCGTCGGGTGGCATTTCCACCGGCGAGGCGGGTGGCTCTTCGGTCGGCACTTGGCGTGGCGGTACCGCTGACATGCGACGCGTGGGTCGGATCAGCACCAAGCGTGCGCGCGTGCTTTCGCACTGCGCCCGACCGAACCGGAACGGTAAACTCCTTCCCTGCTTGAAAAAGCTCATCTCTATTATCCTCTGTCGCGTTTCATTCATCAACGCCATGATGTGGAACACCTCGACGACTAGACCGCATCAGACACGTTAGGCCGTAACGGGCGGAAGCAGGATTTCATTGCAGACTACCATGGCCTTGCTGGTTGCAGTGTTTCGTTTTCTTCGGGGTGGCCCCGCTATCGGTTTACAGACGACCTGTCACGATCTCCTTTGGAAATGCCGGAAGGGGGGACGCTGGGTTATGCATGAACTGCCACAAAGTAAATGCCGGGCCGCATTTGCCCACTTCCACCTCAGACATATTCACTGATCGCGAATCGCTGTCAGTTCATTGATCTGCATCAATTTCAAGCAGTTCTTTGCAGATTTGACTAACTTTTATGAGGTTTTTAAAGGAGTAAGTCAAATGCTCAAGCGCTCTGCAACCCTGCCGCTTGTCTTTGCCACCTTGGTAGCCTGCGTTCAACCAGCCCCAGTCGTGGTGCAGGACTATGACCGCGTATCGCAGGTCAGCACCGCCGGATATGGCAGGATAATTCAGGTTCAGCCGGTCACAGTGCGACGGATTGCAAACGGCGACCAACTTGTTGGCGCGCTCGTCGGGGGCGTCGCGGGTGGGGTGATTGCCCGTGAGCTTACCGACAACGACCTCTTGACCGGTGCAGGCGCGATCGCTGGCGCAATCGTAGGCGGCAACATCGCATCTCGCTCAAGCACCTACGACTCGCAAGCCTGGACTGTGCGCCTGAACAATGGCCGCATCGTCACAGTTATCCAACAGTCCGACTCCTTACGTGTCGGCATGCGGGTTAAAGTCGTTCAGGGTGAGGACGGTGTTTATCTGCAGCGTATGCGCTAAGGTGCATCTAACTGCTGTTGGCCGAACTGCGCGCCGACGGGATGCTTGTGTCCAGGCAGGGCATCACCCGCAGTCTGATCTGCATCAAGGAAACAAGGATTGGCTTAGCCTATAAGGCAAGTTGCGTCAAAGTCTGGACGCCGGGCAATAGGTCGCACCCGGCACGTTGGGAATTGGAATGCGGCATGGGTAGTCAAGTTGCACCGCCTGAACCGTCGGGACCATCTGACAGGTCGAGACTTTTGTGGCCGCTGGTCATCATGGCAGCTGGGTTCCTGTATTTTTTCTTGCAGTTGCCGCCCCAAGCGACAGCGCCCACGGAAGTGTCCTATAGCGAAATCAAGACATTGATCCGCAATGGTGCGGTGGGCGAGGTCATGCTTGAAGATGCGGCCATTGTCGCAACGCTGCGCCCCCAGACAACAGAAAGCAGCAAACGGGTGCGGGCCATAACCCCCCAGCAACCCGATCCGGCGATCTTGCCGTTGCTGGAGGACAAGGGCGTCATCATAACGGCTGAGGCACCCCCGGTGCCGTCAGTGCTGATCTCGCTCCTGCCGTGGATCTTGATCCTTGCCTTCTACTTTTTGCTGAGCAGGCGGATGACTGGCGGCGGCATCAGCGGCGGCCTGCCCGGTGGGATCGGGGATTTTCTGGGCGGACGGTCGGCCAAACCCACGAAGCCCACGCGCAAGGTAACCTTTGCCGATGTCGCAGGCCAGGACGAGGCCAAGCGCGAAGTGTCGGAACTGGTGGAATTCCTGCGCGATCCTGACCGGTTCCAGAAGGTCGGGGCGACCGTACCGCACGGGGTCTTGCTGATGGGCCCGCCCGCGCCAGCAAGGTCTTGCTGGCGCGGGCGTTGGCAGGCGAAGCAGATGTTCCGTTCTTTTCCACCTCCGGCTCGGAATTCATTGAAGTGTTCGTCGGCGTTGGCGCGGGCCGGGTGCGCAAAATGTTCGAGGAAGCGCGCAAGCAAGCCCCTTCGATCATCTTCATCGACGAGTTGGACAGCATAGGGCGCACTCGGGGCACTGGCCTTGGCGGCGGGAATGACGAGCGTGAACAGACACTGAACCAGATTCTGGCGGAACTGGATGGGTTCAGCCCGCGCGAGGCCGTGGTGGTGCTGGCCGCGACCAACCGCCCCGATGTGCTGGACCCCGCCTTGCTGCGCCCGGGCCGGTTCGACCGGCATGTGACCCTGGAACTGCCCGACAAGCGCGCGAGGCTGGCGATCCTGGATGCGCATGTCAAGGATTTGCCGCTGCGCGCTGACGTCGATCTGGATCAAATCGCCGCGGGCACACCGGGGTTTTCCGGGGCTGACCTGAAAAACCTGCTGAACGAGGCCGCCATCACCGCAGCACGCCGGTCGGCGGCCGACATCACTTCGGCCGATCTGGATGAGGCGCGCGACAAGGTGATGATGGGCACCGTGCGCACGCTGGCGATCCAGCCAGACGAAAAGCACCGGCTGGCAGTGCACGAGGCCGGACATACCGCCGCCGCCTTCTACAACCCCGACGCCGATCCGATCTACAAGGTCACCGTCATTCCGCGCGG
>NZ_JANMET010000148.1:0-32374 GCF_031377265.1 Tabrizicola sp.
GACCATCCGCTGGACTGCCTGACCTGTTCGGCCAATGGCGATTGCGAGTTGCAGGATATGGCCGGTGCAGTTGGCCTGCGCGATGTGCGCTATGAGGCGGTGGACACCCATTTCCGCGCCAAGGACACCTCGGGCATTGCCAACCCGCTGTATATTCCGCGCGACGATTCAAACCCTTACTTCAGCTACGACCCGCAGAAATGCATCGTCTGCTCGCGCTGTGTGCGGGCCTGCGAAGAGGTGCAGGGCACCTTTGCGCTGACCATCGAAGGCCGCGGCTTTGACAGCCGGGTGTCCTTCGGCGCCAAGACCGACAATGCGCTCGCCTCGGACTGCGTGTCGTGCGGCGCGTGCGTGGCTGCCTGCCCGACGGCGACCCTGCAGGAAAAGTCGATCATCGAGATCGGCACCCCGTCACATTCCGTCATCACCACCTGCGCCTATTGTGGCGTCGGGTGCAGCTTCAAGGCCGAAATGCGCGGCGACGAGTTGGTGCGGATGACGCCCTACAAGCACGGCAAGGCCAACCGTGGCCACTCCTGCGTCAAGGGTCGCTTTGCCTATGGCTATGCTAGTCACAAAGACCGCATCCTGAACCCGATGATCCGCGACAACATCAACGATCCATGGACGGAAGTGTCCTGGCCCGAGGCGATGGAATTTGCCGCGAACCGGATGAAGGGCATTCAGGAAAAATACGGGCGGCACTCGGTCGGGGTGATCACGTCGTCCCGTTGCACCAACGAAGAGGCATATCTGGTTCAAAAGCTGACGCGCGCCGTGTTTATGAACAACAATACGGATACCTGCGCGCGGGTCTGCCATTCGCCCACCGGCTATGGCCTCGGGCAGACCTTCGGCACCTCTGCCGGCACGCAGGATTTCGATTCTGTGGAACAGACCGATGTCGTCATCGTCTTCGGAGCCAACCCGACGGACGGCCACCCGGTCTTTGCCAGCCGGTTGAAAAAGCGCCTGCGCCAGGGGGCCAAGCTGATCGTGATCGACCCGCGCCGCATCGACATGGTCGATGGCCCGCATGTGAAGGCAGCACACCATCTGCCGCTCCGTCCCGGTACCAACGTCGCCGTTGTGACCGCGATTGCCCATACCATCGTGACCGAGGGTCTGTTCAACGAGGCCTTCATCCGCGAGCGCTGCGATTGGGACGAGTTTCAGGATTACGCCGAATTCGTCTCAGCACCCAACCATTCCCCCGAAGCGACGGAGCTGCTGACCGGCGTCAAGGCTGAGGAATTGCGTGCAGCAGCAAGGCTTTACGCGCTGGGCGGCAATGGCGCGATCTATTACGGGCTGGGCGTCACGGAGCACAGCCAGGGTTCCACCACGGTCATTGGCATTGCCAACCTCGCCATGCTGACCGGCAATATCGGCCGCCCCGGCGTGGGTGTGAACCCGCTGCGCGGCCAGAACAACGTACAGGGATCCTGCGACATGGGGTCGTTCCCACACGAATTGCCGGGCTATCGCCACGTCAAGAACGATGCGGTCCGGTCGGTGTTCGAGGATATGTGGGGTGTCAAGATCGACAACGAGCCGGGCCTGCGCATCCCCAACATGTTGGATGCCGCGGTCGAGGGGTCGTTCAAGGGCCTCTACTGCCAGGGCGAAGACATCCTGCAGTCCGACCCGGATACCAAGCATGTGGCGGCGGGTCTTGCCGCGATGGAATGCGTGATCGTCCACGACCTGTTCCTGAACGAGACGGCGAACTACGCGCATGTGTTCTTTCCCGGATCGTCCTTCCTGGAAAAGGACGGAACGTTCACAAACGCCGAACGCCGCATCAACCGGGTGCGCAAGGTGATGGCCCCGCGCAACGGCTATGCCGACTGGGAAGTGACACAGCTCTTCGCGAACGCCATGGGCGCGGGCTGGACCTATACCCATCCGTCGCAGATCATGGATGAAATCGCGATCCTGACGCCGTCCTTTGCCGGGGTCAGCTATGAAAAACTGGAGACGATGGGTTCGGTCCAGTGGCCTTGCAACGAGGCAGCCCCCGAAGGCACGCCGCTGATGCATATCGACGGCTTTGTGCGCGGCAAGGGCAAGTTCATCCGCACCGAATATGTCGCGACCGATGAAAAAACCGGCCCGCGCTTTCCGCTGCTGTTGACCACCGGGCGAATCCTTAGCCAGTACAACGTCGGCGCGCAGACGCGTCGGACGGCCAATGTGGTCTGGCACGCCGAAGATGTGCTGGAAATCCACCCGCATGACGCAGAAGTGCGCGGCGTGAAGGAGGGGGACTGGGTCCGCCTTGCCTCGCGCTCCGGCGACACGTCCCTGCGCGCGACGTTGACGGATCGGGTCAGCCCCGGTGTGGTTTACACGACGTTCCACCACCCCGACACGCAGGCCAATGTGATCACCACAGACTTCAGCGACTGGGCGACCAACTGCCCGGAATACAAGGTGACAGCGGTGCAGATCAGCCCATCAAACGGACCGACCGAATGGCAGCAGGACTACAACGCCCAAGCCGCCAATTCACGTCGCATTCTGCCGGCAGCGGAATGAAAGGGGCGCGGCCAACCCCTCGGCTGGCCTTTGGTTCTTCGGTGTCACCGGGGGAAAGGCTGCTGCCCGAGGAGGTTGCGGTCGCGCTGAGCTTTAATGGCACCACGCAGGCCGTGATGATGGCGACGCCAGAGGATCTGGTGGATTTCGCCTATGGCTTTGCACTGACCGAAGGGATCGCGCAGCCAGACGAGATCACGTCGGTCGAGGTTGTGGAATTGCCCAAGGGCTATGACGTTCAGATCTGGTTGCGATCGGAGGCTGAGGCGCGGCTGACCGCCCGGCGTCGCAGCATGGTTGGCCCGGTGGGCTGCGGGCTGTGTGGGATCGACAGCCTGGATCAGGCGCTTCGTTCTGTGCCGGTGGTGGCGCATAGCGGCTTTCGGATGACTGCAACCGAAGTGATGGCTGCCGTCGCGGCCCTGCCAAGCCAGCAACGCCTGCATGATGCAACGCGGGCGGTGCATTGCGCTGGCTTCTGGACTGCCGGGTCAATCGTGCTGGCGCGGGAGGATGTCGGCCGGCACAACGCGCTGGACAAGCTGGCCGGGGCCATGCTGCGTTCGGGCACGCAGTCTACCCCCTTTTTGGGCGCCGTGGTTCTGACCAGCCGCGTCTCTATCGACATGGTGCAAAAGGTGTCAATGCTGGGCGCGCCGGTCATCATTGCGGTGTCAGCGCCCACCGCCGATGCCGTGACGTTGGCCGAAGAGGCCGGGATCACCCTGATCGCTCTGGCCCGCCCTGATCGTTTCGAAGTTTTCACCCATACAGATCGTTTGACGACGGAGGTGCCGCATGTCGGCTGAGAAGCTGGTCCATATGGCCAATCAGATTTCCCTGTTCATGGAATCCAAACCGCATGCCGAGGGGGTGGAGCTGCTGGCCTCGCATATCAATGACTTCTGGGAGCCCAGAATGCGGCGGCAGTTCTTCGAAATTGTGGATGCCGGTGGCCAGGGACTGCGGCCGCTGGTGCTGGAGGCGTCAGCGCAGATACGGCGACCAAAGGCTGCCTGATCAGCGCCTATTCCTTTGATATCCCCGACAAGTACGCTCCATAGGCGCTTTTTCTGAACAGGTGTGCTCGTTCCGCCAGCGCCGCCGCGTCAAGCCAGCCGTTGCGAAACGCAATTTCGTCGGGCGAACCGACCTGCAAGCCCTGCCGTTCTTCCAGGGTGCGCACGAAATTGCCCGCGTCCAGCAGGCTGCCTTGGGTGCCGGTGTCGAGCCAGGCATAACCGCGCCCCATGCGTTCCACCCGCAGCGTGCCTTCGGCGCGATAGATTTCCAGCAGATCGGCGATCTCCAGCTCGCCGCGCGGCGAGGGCTTTACCCGGGCCGCAAGTTCCGGCGCGCGCCCGTCAAGGAAATACAAACCGGTCACTGCATAGTTCGACGGCGGGCGCTCGGGCTTTTCAACGATAGCCGACACGTTGCCATCCGCGTCAAATTCCACCACGCCATAGCGCTCGGGGTCCGCGACGCGGTAGCCAAACACCGTGCCGCCGGTTGTCTGCGCATCGGCGGCCGCCATCACCTCGGGCAGGCCATGGCCGAAAAAGATGTTGTCACCCAGAACCATGGCAGAAGGCGCGCCGTTCAGGAAATCCTTCGCCAGGAGGTAAGCTTGCGCCAAACCGTCGGGCGAGGGCTGCACGATCCAGGTCAAGCGCAGCCCCCACTGGCTGCCATCGCCCATCAGACGCCGAAACTGCGGCTGATCATCCGGCGTGGTGATCACCGCAATCTCGCGGATCCCGCCCAGCATCAGCACCGACAGCGGGTAATAGATCATCGGCTTGTCGTAGATCGGCAGCAGTTGTTTTGACACGCCAATGGTGATCGGCCAAAGCCGAGATCCGGTGCCGCCGGCCAGAATGATGCCCTTGCGTGTCATGCGAGCTCCCTCAGAATGTCGTCCAGACCAGACCGCCAGTCGGGCCGCGCGATGCCGTATGCGACCTCAAGCGAGGTGCAGTCGAGACGCGAGTTCAGCGGCCGTTTCGCCGGTGTCGGATAGGCTGACGACGGTATGTCGTTGACCACACAGGCCAAACCGGCCCGCGCCATGATCTCGCGGGCGAAACCGGCCCAACTGGTATCGGGGGCACCGGAAAAGTGGTGCGTGCCACCCCCGGCTCCGTCGACCATCGCCCGTGCCGCGGCAAACAGCGCGTCGGCAATCGCCGCTGCCGGGGTTGGGCCGCCAATCTGATCTGCCACCACGTTCAGCGCCTCACGCTCGCGGCCCAGCCGCAGCATGGTTTTCACAAAGTTCGTGCCATGCGCTGATACGACCCATGAGGTCCGAAGGATCAGATGCTTGCCCCCCGCCGCCCGCACGCCAATCTCTCCGGCCAGTTTGCTGCGCCCGTAGGCACCCAAGGGCGCAGTTGGATGATCGGGCAGAAACGGCTGGTTGCCTGTGCCGTCAAACACGTAGTCGGTGGAAATGTGCAGGAACGGCAGCCGCCGGTCCGCAGCGGCCTGCGCCATCACGGTCGGCGCATCGCCATTCACCCCAAGTGCCTCTGCAAACGCGGTCTCGGCGCTGTCGACAGCCGTCCATGCCGCCGCGTTGATCACTGCATCCGCATCGGTCCGGTCAATTGCCAGGGCGCAGGACGACGGGTCCGACAGATCAGCCCGGTCGCGGCCCAGCGCCAGCACCGTCACGCCCACCGGCGCGCGGCGGATCAGTTCCCGCGCAACCTGCCCGGTTTGACCAAAGACCAGCAGTTTCATGCGGCGTCCTTCCGTTTGATCCACAAGAAGGCAGCAGTCCCGCAGACGACCAGTTCCAGCAGAAAGGTCCAGTGCAACATGAACGAGATGATCCAATGGCTGTAATCGGCGGGCACCGTGACCAGCGCGAACAGGTGGCCCGACGCGGGCGCGCCCCACATCACGCCACCGCTGATCGTGTCGAGCAGAAGGTGCATCAAGATCGCAGCGAAAAACACCGTCACCGTGCGGAGCCACCCGGCCCAGGCCGCAAGCGGCAGCGCCACAACCGCAATGGCCAGCCAGAAAGCCGGGATATGCACCCAGTAGCGGTGATGATGGATCGCGCCGTCGTCCACGAAGTGAAACCAGATCATGTCCAGATCAGGGAATACCGCACCGACAAGCGCCACCGGCATCAGCCGGGGAATACCCTTTGGCAGCGCGCGCGCCAGCACATAGCCCGAAGGAAGATGCGCCGTCAGCATCAGGCTCTTACCCCCAGCCGCGTGCCCACGCCCTGCCGGTCCAGCAGGGGTCGCCACCACGCCTCGTTGTCCAGATACCAGCGCACAGTGCGGCGCAGGCCCTGTTCCAGCGTGACCGAGGGGCGCCAGCCCAACTCATCGCGGATACGTTTCGGATCAATGGCATAGCGCGCGTCATGGCCGGGCCGGTCGGTGACAAAGCTGATCAGCCGGTCATGCGGCGCGCCGTCCGGATGCATCTCGTCCAAAAGCGCGGAGATCATCCGCACGATATCGATGTTGCGCGCTTCATTCTCGCCGCCGATGTTGTAGCTGCGCCCCAAAGTGCCCTTTTCCAGCACGCACAACAGCGCATCGGCGTGGTCTTCGACATACAGCCAGTCGCGCACATTCTCGCCCTTGCCGTAGACCGGGATCGGCCGGCCATGAAGTGCATTCAGGATCACCACCGGGATCAGCTTCTCAGGAAAGTGGAACGGCCCGTAGTTGTTGGAACAGTTGGTCATCACCACCGGCAGACTGTAGGTTTCCGCCCATGCCCGCACCAGATGGTCACTTGCGGCCTTGGAGGCGGAATAGGGGCTGTTCGGCGCATAGGGCGTGTCTTCGGTGAACTGGCCGGTATCGCCCAGTGACCCGAACACCTCGTCGGTCGAGATATGGTGAAAGCGGAAAGTGTCGGGCTTGCCCCGCGCCTGCCAATGCCGGCGGGCGGCTTCCAGCATGTTGAAGGTGCCGGTGATGTTGGTTTCGATGAAATCCGCCGGTCCGTCGATGCTGCGGTCCACATGGCTTTCTGCCGCAAGGTGCATCACGGCATCGGGGCGGTGCAGATCGAAAATCCGGTCAAGACTTGCGCGGTCGCGGATATCGGCATGCTCAAAGCTGTACAGGTTCGACTGCGCCACCGATGCCACGTTTTCCGTGCAGGCGGCATAGGTCAACGCGTCAAGGTTCACCACTTCATGCCCGCGTGCCACTGCAAGGCGGACCACCGCAGATCCGATGAACCCGGCCCCGCCGGTGACCAGCAGTTTCACGTCAACCCTCGTACAAACGGCGACCGGACCTCGCGCAACAGGCCCGCCGCCTGATCCTTGACCGAAAGGATCGGCAGGCCGGACAGCCCCCAGTCAATGCCGATATCAGGGTCATCCCAGCGTACCGCGCCATCATATTCGGGCGAATACAGGTCGGTGCATTTGTACTGCACCTCTGTATTCGGCTCGCGGGTGACAAAGCCGTGCAGAAAGCCCTTTGGCACCAACAACTGGCGGCCATTTGCAGGCGTCAGGTCCACCCCCACCCATTTGCCGAAGGTGGGTGAGCCGACCCGAAAATCCACCGCCACATCAAAGATCGCCCCACGGCTACAGCGCACCAGCTTGTCCTGTGCGCGGGGCGGTGCCTGGTAATGCAAGCCGCGCAAGGTGCCCGCTTCGGCTGACATCGAATGGTTGTCTTGCACCCAAGGCAGGTCCAACCCGGCTTCAGCCATCCGCGCAGCGCTCCACGTCTCGGTAAACCAGCCCCGGTCATCGCCAAACCGGCGGGGGGTCAGGATGAAGACATCGGGCAATGCGGTCGGTTCAATCAGCATGCTGGCTTCCATTAGCGATGCAGGTTGCCCAAGCAGTTATCGCAGGAAACCGATTGCGCCCAGACCAAATTGCCTCAACCGCCCAGAAATTGCCGGAAGGTAGCGATGTCTTCGTGCATCACCGTATGGCCCGGACCCGGATAGACCTTGTGGCTGACCTCCGCACCCATGGCCTTTAAGACCGCCACGGTTTCTTGCACCCTTGCCAAGGGAATGTGCGGATCCCGCTCATGCACTGAAACCCAGACCCGAGCGCCGTCGCGGCGGCCGGGATAGTCGAACCGCTTTGGCCCATGTCCGTAAAGCGCCGCGTCCGTTGGCCCCTCGGCGTCGCCGGTCCCAAGCAACCCTCCCGAAAAGCCAAACACCCCGGCAAGCCCTTCACCCCGGCGGGCAAAGGTTTCCAGCGCCAACCCCGCGCCCTGACTGAACCCGCCCAGCCAGATCGCGCTGCGCGGGATACCTTCAGCCTCCAGCACTGCCACAGCGTCCAGCAGGGCCGCTACGCCGCGCGCCGCATAGGGTTCAAGCGCGGCTGCCGGGGCCAGAAACGAGGTTGGCCACCAGCTTTGTCCCGGCGCGTCTGGCGCTATGGCCGCGACATCTGTCAACCCGGCATGGGCCAGAAGCCCTAGGATATCCTCGGAACTTCCGCCCCTGCCATGCGCCAGAACGATACCGGCCCGCGCACCTGATGCAGGACCTGCCCGCCTCATGTCGCGACCCTGATCTTGGGCAGCACCTGTTCGATCCGGGCGCGCATCGGCTCGTACTGCGGCGGCAGCATCAGTTTCGACCCCATCGTCGCCAGTGGCTCGTCCACCGCAAAGCCCGGCGGGTCTGTGGCAATTTCAAACAACACGCCGCCCGGTTCACGAAAGTAGATCGCGTTGAAATACTGCCGGTCGATCACATCTGTCGTGCGGTGGCCCGCCGTGGCCAGCGTGTCGATCCAGCCGTCCTGCTCATCCTGGGTGCGCGCACGAAAGGCGATGTGGTGGATGGTTCCCGCACCGGGGCGACCCTTCACGTCGGCGTCCGACCGGATGATGTCGATGATATTGGCGCGCTCACTCCCCGGGGCCTTCAGGCGCAGTCGCTCCACCCCCGCCGAGGTTTCACTGCCCGCAGCCTCATAGCCGAACACATCGGTCAACAGCCGTGCCGTGCGGGCCGGATCGCGTTCCCACAACGTGACGGAATGAAACCCGTGGGCATCCGTGGCGCTGTCGCTTTCAACCAGCTCAACCGGTGCCCCGTCCGGGTCGCGCAGTGTGATTACCCGCGCGCCAAAGCGCAGGTCCGGTCGCGAGAAACTGACCGCCTTCAACGCCAGATCCTCCATCACCGCGTCAAAGCCGGCTTTCGGCACGGCATAGGCATAGGCCGAGGCCATGCCCGGGCCAGCCCGGCCCGGACCCGCATCGGCAAAGGGAAAGAATGTCAGGATTGTGCCGGGGCTGCCCTTCGGATCGGCGTAGTAAAGGTGATAGGTGCCGGGGTCGTCAAAGTTCACCGTCTTCTTCACCAGCCGCTGCTTCAGCGTGCCGGTGTAAAAGGCGACATTTGCCTGTGCCGGGCCAGAGATCGCCGTCACATGGTGCAATCCGGGAATGCGCGTTGTCATCGTGGTCTCCTGTTGCGGGGCACATCGGTGCCGCTTGCGCCCAACATGGTGCTGTGCGCAGAAATGAAAAGACCACTCATGCGTGTAAATGTGTGCGAAGGCGCACAGAGGACCTGCCCCCCTGTTCCCGGCCAGTGGTTCTGATATCTCTGTCACCAAGATCACGAACCAAAGGACGCCCGACCATGACCCATCTCTGGGTGCGCGCCGAACAACGCCCGAACGAAGAGCGCGTGGGCCTGACCCCCGAAGGTGCGGCGGCGCTGGTCAAGGCGGGCATCCGGGTTTCCGTCGAACAAAGCCATGTGCGCGCCATCCCGATCGAGGGCTACCGCGCGGCGGGCTGCGAGATCGTGGCCGAAAACCTGTGGCCGCAGGCCCCGGCCGACGCGATCATCTTTGGCCTGAAGGAACTGCCCGAAGATGGCACGTCGCTGCCGCATCGGCACATCATGTTTGGCCACGCTTACAAGGGCCAGCCTGCCGGTCGTGACCTGCTGAAACGCTTCAAGGCCGGGGGCGGTACGCTGTATGACCTGGAATACCTCGTTGGCGAAGACGGCCGCCGGGTGGCTGCTTTCGGCTATTGGGCGGGCTATGCGGGGGCTGCGATTAGCCTGAAATGCTGGGCCGCACAGCAGCGCGGCGCGCTGGCCGGACCGGTCAGGAAATACCCCGGCAAAGCGGCGCTTCTGGCCGATCTGGCAGCCGATCTTGGCAGCCACCCCCGCCCGCGCGCCATCATCATCGGCGCGCTGGGTCGTGTCGGCACCGGGGCGGCAGATTTG
Organism: Tabrizicola sp.; assembly: GCF_031377265.1. GTDB lineage: Bacteria > Pseudomonadota > Alphaproteobacteria > Rhodobacterales > Rhodobacteraceae > JAUYQR01. The sequence continues at coordinate 9,775 of NZ_JANMET010000148.1, forward strand.
TGCACCGCCCTTGGCGTTGCTGTCACCCGCTGGGACATGGCGGAAACCGCGTCCGGCGGACCGTTCCCCGAAATCCTGCAGCACGAGATCTTTCTCAACTGCATCCTGGCGCGCCCGGGCTGCCCGGTTTTTGTGCCCGCCAGCGCCAAGACCGACCCTCGCAAGCTGACCGTGATCGGCGACATCGCCTGCGATCCCACCTCGGATTTTTCACCGATCAAGGTCTATGACCGTGCCACCGACTGGGACGCGCCCGCCCTGCGCGTGGCCGAAGACCCCCCGCTGGACGTGACCGCAATCGACAACCTGCCCTCGCTGATGCCCGTCGAAAGCAGCGAGGATTACGCGGCCCAGCTTTTGCCCACGCTGCTGACCCTTACCCGCTTCAACACAGGCGTCTGGGGCCGCGCCCATGCCGAATTCACCCGCCACGTCACTACTGTCTGAAGGAAACACGCGATGAACATCCATTGGTGCGGCACCGGCCTCTCCTCCGTCCCCGGCCTGCGGCGGCTGATCCAGGGGGGGCACTCGGTGACCGTCTGGAACCGCACGGTCGACAAGGCACGCGAGGCGGTGGGCGATCTGACCCTCGACATCCGCGCCTACAGCCTTGAGGCGCTGACCGAAGCGCTGCAGCCCGGCGATGTGGCAGTGTCGATGCTGCCCGCCGATCAGCACGTTCCCATCGCAAAGGCCTGCCTTGCCAAAGGCGCGCATTTCGTCTCGTCCTCCTACATCGCGCCAGAGATGCGCGATCTGGATCAGGCGTTCCGCGATGCGGGACTGGTGTCGGTGAACGAGGTCGGCCTTGACCCCGGCATCGACCATCTGATGGCGCATGATCTGGTGGCCCGCTACCGTGCATCGCCCGCCTATCACGCCGACAACGTGCTCAGCTTCACGTCCTACTGCGGTGGCGTGCCAAAGATCCCCAATGCCTTCCGCTACAAGTTCAGCTGGTCGCCGCTGGGTGTGCTCAAGGCGCTGCGCTCGCCCTCGCGCAGCTTGCGCAACTTTTCGGAACTGCGCGTTGCGCGGCCTTGGGATGCGATCACCAGCTATGATGCACCGCTGCCGGTGCATGAAACGTTTGAGGTTTATCCCAACCGCGACAGCTATCCGTTCATGGCGGATTACCGGTTTGAACCGTTCTGGAAGGTGCGTGATTTCGTGCGTGGCACCATCCGGTTGAATGGCTGGGCCAATGCCTGGGCCCCGGTGTTCGCCGAGATTGAAACCCTGCAGGGCCCGGCAGGTGACGCCCGCCTTGCCGAAATGGCGGCCGACTTCTGGAAGACCAACGCCTATGAAGTAGGTGAGCCTGACCGCGTTGTCCTGTTCGTCTCGCTCAAGGCGGAACGCGATGGCAAGCCGGTCTACCATGAGACCTGGGCGATGGATGCCTGGGGCGACGTGCGCGGCACTGCGATGGGGCGCCTCGTGTCGGTTCCGGTGTCGCTTGCCGTTGAGGCGGTGCTGAATCGCGAAATTCCGGTGGGCGTGCATGCGGCACCGCATGATCCGCGCCTTCTGGCCCGCTGGCTGGAAGAGGTCCGGCATCTGGCCCAGTACATGGAGCGGATCACCCACCGCGGCTGATACTGGCTGTTACAACCCTTTGACGTTGCAGACCAAGTGCGTGACAGGACAATCCGGCCAAGCTATGCTTGCGCCAGATGATCCGGGGCAACCGGACAACCAGTTCGAGCGAGGCAGATCACTTGGGCGGCAAGATCAGTGCATCAGGCCTGCGGGCCGGTTTTGCGGACCGCTACGCAGCCTTTGCCGCAAGGCGGGCGAAGCCTGCTGCAGGCTTTGTATCGCAACCTGAACCACGTAGCATCGGACTTTATGCCCGTGGCAAGCAGCTGGTGGCGGGTAACATCCTTTTTTCCGGCCACTTGGCCGAAGCGCCCGGCGCGATGCTGTGGGAGATTGTCGCGCCCGATCCCGCCTTTCACGCCGAAGCGCAGGGGTTCAGCTGGCTTGATGACCTTGCCGCCTTTGGCACGCCTGCCGCCCGGTCCCGCGCTCAGGACTGGACTTGGGGCTGGATCGACCGTTATTCCGCCGGAACAGGGCCGGGCTGGACCCCCGATCTTACCGGGCGTCGGATCATCCGCTGGGTGCATCACGCCACCCTTTTGCTCAGCGGCAAGGAAAAGGCCGAAACGGTCGCCTATTACCGCTCGCTCTCGCAGCAATCGGCCTTCCTTGCACGCCGCTGGTCGGCCGCCGCCCCCGGCCTGCCCCGGTTCGAGGCGCTGACCGGGTTGGTCTACGCCGGGATCTCGCTGATCGGGATGGAAAAGCTGATTGGCCCGGCCGCCGCCGCACTGGCCGCCGAATGCAAGACCGAGATCGACGCCGATGGTGGAATTCCCACCCGCAACCCCGAAGAATTGCTTGAGGTGCTGACCCTGCTGACCTGGACAGCCAGCGCCCTGAGCGAGGCGTCAAAGCTGGTGCCCCCGGAAGTGGCGGCTGCCATTGCAAGGATCGCGCCGGCCCTGCGCGCGCTGCGCCATGCCGATGGCGATCTGGCCCGCTTTCATGGTGGGGGCAAAGGTCTGGACGGCCGGCTGGATCAGGCATTGGCGTCCGCCGGGGTTCGCCCCACGGGTGCCGCGACCATCGCCATGGGGTTTGCGCGGCTTAGCGGGCGGCGCACCTCGGTGATCGTCGATGCCTCGGCGCCGCCCGGCGGGCGGGCGGTGGCCACCGCGCACGCCTCCACCACCGCGTTCGAACTGACGTCCGGCCGCCGCGCACTGATCGTCAGTTGCGGGTCCGGCGCGCCGTTCGGGCTGGCGTGGCGGCAAGCCGGGCGCGCAACCCAATCGCATTCCGTCCTGTCGATTGACGGGGTGTCCTCGTCGCGCTTCAGCCGCCGCGCGCAGGCCGAACTGACTGACCGGGCCGCGATCACCGGCTCGCGCATGACTGTCGGTGCTGAGGGCAGCGAGCTTTACCTTGCGCATAATGGCTGGCTTTCCAGCCACGGCCTGACCACCAGCCGCACGCTGACGCTGGCGCAAGACGGGCGCCGGTTGATCGGTATCGAGGCGCTGACGGCGCTGACCACCGAAGCGCGCCGCCGGTTCGAAGACATGATGACCGCCACCCGGCTGGATGGCGCCGCGTTTTCCATCCGCTTCCACCTGCACCCCGAGGTTGACGCGGCCCTTGATATGGGCGGCACAGCGGTGTCCATGTCCCTGCGCAGCGGCGAGATCTGGGTGCTGCGTCACAGCGGGTCGGCGAAACTGTCGCTGCAACCCTCGGTCTACTTGGAAAAGGGCCGTCTGAAGCCGCGTCCATCAACCCAGATCGTGCTTGCCGGCCACGCCCGCGGCTTTGAAACCCGGATAGGCTGGACCTTGGCGAAAGCACAGGATACTCCGCTGGCCATCCGGGATCTGGAAAGCGACGACCCTGTCGGGCAAAGCTGACAGTCCCGCGATTTGGCTTGAGTCACAGGGAATCCGATATGCCAAACCTCGTCCCGATCGGTCGCGCGCTGATCTCTGTGTCCGACAAGACCGGCCTTATCGAACTGGCCAGAACCCTTGCCGCACTGGGCGTCGAACTCATCTCCACCGGGGGCACGTCGGGAATGCTGCGTGCCGCTGGCCTCAAAGTGCGCGACGTGGCCGAGGTGACAGGATTTCCCGAAATGATGGATGGCCGCGTCAAGACGCTACATCCCAACGTGCATGGTGGCCTGCTGGCCCTGCGTGACGATGACGAGCATCTGGTGGCAATGGCCGCGCATGGCATTGAACCCATCGACCTGCTCATCGTCAACCTCTACCCGTTCGAGGAAACCGTGGCGCGCGGCGCCGACGCGACCACCTGCATCGAGAATATCGATATCGGCGGCCCGGCAATGATCCGCGCCGCATCGAAGAACCACCGTTTCGTCACCGTGGTCACCGACCCCGCCGATTACCCCGCGCTGCAAGACCAGCTGCGCGCGCATGACGGGGCCACCACCCTTGCCTTTCGCCAAAAGCAGGCGTTGACCGCCTATTCGCGCACTGCCGCCTATGACACCGCCGTCGCCACTTGGCTTGCGGCCGAGATCAAGGAACCCACGCCGCGCCACCGTAGCTTTGCGGGCACCTTGGCCCAGACCCTGCGTTACGGCGAAAACCCGCACCAGTCCGCCGCGTTTTACACCGATGGTTCGCGCCGCCCCGGCGTGGCAAGCGCGCACCAGTGGCAGGGCAAGGAATTGTCCTACAACAACATCAACGACACCGACGCAGCCTTTGAACTGGTGGCCGAATTTGCCCCCGACAGCCGCCCGGCCTGCGCCATCATCAAACACGCCAATCCCTGTGGCGTGGCCCGCGCGACCACCCTTAAGGAAGCATACCTGCGCGCGTATGTCTGCGATCAGACGTCAGCCTTTGGTGGAATCATCGCGCTGAATCAGCCGCTTGATGCCGAAACCGCCGAAGAGATCGTGAAGATCTTCACCGAAGTCGTCATTGCACCTGGTGCCAGCGACGCGGCCAAAGCCATCTTCGCCACCAAGAAGAACCTCCGCCTGCTGACCACCGCCGCCTTGCCGGACCCAAGGTCAAAGGGCCTTGCCTTCAAACAGGTTGCGGGTGGCTTTCTGGTGCAGGACCGTGACGCCGGCCATGTTGCAACGTCGGACCTGAAGGTGGTGACGAAACGCGCGCCCTCGGCCGCCGAACTGGCGGATCTGATGTTTGCATGGACCGTGGCCAAGCATGTCAAATCCAACGCCATCGTTTACGTCAAGGACGGCGCCACCGTCGGCATCGGTGCGGGTCAGATGAGCCGGATCGACAGCACCCGCATTGCCGCCCGCAAGGCGCTGGATATGGCCGAAGCGCTGGGCCTGTCTGCCCCCCTTACGCGCGGCGCGGTGGTCGCTTCTGACGCGTTCTTTCCCTTTGCCGATGGCCTGATTGCAGCAGCTGAGGCGGGTGCCACCGCCATCATCCAGCCCGGCGGGTCGATGCGCGATGACGAAATCATTGCCGCCGCCGATGCCGCTGGCCTTGCCATGGTGTTCACCGGCCAACGTCATTTCCGGCACTGACATGCGCCAGCTCAGCATCGCCGCAGTTCTGACCTTCCTGATCGACCAGGTCTCCAAACTGGTGATCGTGCAGGGGCTCGACCTCATCAATCGGGGCGAGATCGACGTGGCCCCGCCCTACCTCGTGTTCCGGATGGCCTGGAACCGGGGCGTGAATTTCGGCCTGTTTGCCAACAACACCGATGTGATGCGCTGGGTGCTGATCGCGGTCGCGCTGGCAATCTCGGCCTGGGTGGTGATCTGGATTCGCCGCGAAAAGACCAATGCCAAGGCGCAAGTCGCGGCTGGGCTATTGATCGGCGGGGCGCTTGGCAACGTGATCGACCGGATTGTTTATGGCGCGGTTGCCGATTTCCTGAACATGTCCTGCTGCGGGATCGAGAATCCTTATGCTTTCAACGTGGCCGATGTGGCTATCTTTGTGGGTGCGCTGGGGCTGGTGATCTTTGCTGGCGATCCGGCGAAGGTCCGGAAACCCCGCGGCAAGTCGCGCTAAAGACCCCGTGACGACCGGATCGCTTTAGGCTAAGACGGGGCAAAGACGGTTCGGCAAGACGGTTTGGAGGCGGTAATGCAGGCAGCAACGGGCAGGGCGGCAATCGCAGTTGCGGCGATGCTTATGCTTGTTGGCTGCGGTGGTGACGGCATGCCACAACTGATGAACCTGCGCTCCGGTCAAGGGCCCGACGAATTCGGCATCCTTCCGCCCAAACCGCTGGCTATGCCCGAAGACCTTGCAACTCTGCCCGAACCCACTGTCGGCGGCGCAAACCGCACCGATCCGCAGCCCTTTGACGAGGCGATTGTGGCGCTTGGCGGCAAGCCGGGCGCTGCGGGTGGCATCCCTGCCAGCGACAGCGCGATTTACGCCCATGCCGCGCGCTTTGGCGTGGAAAGCGGCATCCGCACCACGCTGGCGAACGAAGATCTCGAATGGCGGCGCGACAATAACGGCCGCATTTTGGAACGGCTGTTCAACGTGAACGTCTATTTCAAGGCCTATCGCAAGCAATGGCTTGATCAGCAGGCCGAACTTGCCCGCTGGCGCAAAGTCGGGGTCAAGACCCCCTCCGCCCCGCCCCGCAAGGATGGCGAAGAGTAACAACCGCGTGGCCTGACTTGATTGTCCGCCAGCAAGCTGCAACTTGATGCCAAGTGCATTCGCGGAGGACTTCATGCTCAGACGAACTGGCCTTTTGGCCGCCATTGCCGTTAGTCTCGCATTTCCCGCCACCGCCGAAACCGTCACCAACTTTCAACTTGCCAACGGCCTTGATGTGGTGGTTATCTAATATCACCGCGCCCCGGTTGTGGTGCACATGGTCTGGTACCGCGTGGGTTCCGCCGATGAAACGCGCGGCCATTCCGGCATCGCGCATTTCCTTGAACACCTGATGTTTCAGGGCACCGAGAAGGTCGCTCCGGGTGAATTCTCCGCCACTGTCGAGGCGCAGGGCGGCAATGACAACGCCTTCACCTCTTGGGATTACACCGCCTATTTCCAGCGCGTCGCCGCAGATCGCCTGAATCTGATGATGCAACTGGAATCCGACCGGATGCGCAACCTGCGCCTGACCGAAGACGACGTCGCAACCGAACGCCAGGTCATCCTCGAAGAACGCTCCGAACGCACCGACAGCAGCCCCGGCGCGCTGCTCAGCGAACAGATGCGTGTCGCGCAGTACCTCAACCACCCCTATGGCACCCCGATCATCGGCTGGCGTCACGAGATGGAGGCGCTTAGCCGCGATGATGCGCTGGCCTACTACCAGCGGTTCTACGCGCCCAACAACGCGATCCTCATTGTTGCCGGTGACGTGACGCCGGATGAGGTTCGCGCCCTTGCCGAAAAACACTACGGCCCGCTGCAGCCCAGCGATGGCATTACCCCCCGCATTCGCCCGCAAGAACCGCCGCAACTGTCCGAACGCCGCCTCAGCCTTGCGGATGAGAGGGTGTCAGAGCCTTACGTGATGCGCACCTACCTTGCCCCTGAACGCGACCCCGGCAACCAGAAAGACGCCGCCGCCCTGACCATCCTCGCCGAACTTCTGGGGGGCAGCGGCCAGACCTCGGTCTTTGCCCGCGCCCTGCAATTCGACAGCCAGATCGCCGTGTATTCGTCCGCCTTCTACGACGGCACAGCCATTGATGACGCGACCTTTGGCCTTGTCGTTGTGCCTTTGCCCGACGTCCCGCTGCAGACCGCCGAAGATGCGATGGATACAGTGATCGCCGGTTTTCTGCAGAACGGACCCGATCCCGCCGCATTCGAGCGGATCAAGACCCAGATCCGCGCCCACGTGATCTACAGCAAGGATGACGTGCAGGGCCTGGCCCGGATGTATGGCGAAGAGCTGAGCGTCGGGCTGACCCTTGCCGATGTTCAGGGCTGGGATGATGCCCTTGCCGCCGTCACCATCGACGACGTGCGCGCCGCCGCCGCCAAGGTGTTCGACCGTAGGACTGCGGTCACCGGCTGGCTCACACGCCCCGATGCAGCCCCCGATGCAGCCCCGGCCAAGGAGGCTTCCGAATGATGCCCCGGATGACGCTTCGCCTGATCGCCGCTCTCGTCGCTTTCGCGCTGCCTGCACATGCGGAAATGCAGATCCAGAAAGTCACCTCTCCCGGTGGTATCACCGCCTGGCTGGTCGAGGATCACGGCATTCCCTTCACTGCCCTAGAAATTGAGTTTCGCGGCGGAACCTCTCTGGATGCTCCGGGCAAACGCGGGGCGACCAACCTGATGACCGCCCTGATCGAAGAGGGCGCCGATGACCTGGACAGCCGCGCCTTCGCCGAAGCCCGCGATGGCCTTGCCGCCGAGTTCAGCTTTAACGCCAGCAGCGATTCCATCGGCGTTTCCGCCCGCTTTCTGACCGAAAACCGCGATCAGGCCATGGCCTTGCTGCGCGCAGCTTTGGTCAACCCCCGGTTTGATCAGGACGCGGTGGATCGGGTGCGCGGACAGGTGCTTTCCGGTCTGCGCGCCGATGAAAAAGACCCTGAAACCATCGCGCCGAACATCTTTGACCGGCTGGCTTTTGGCGATCATCCCTATGCCAGCGTCGGTGATGGCACCATTGAAAGCGTCACCGCCCTGACCCGCGATGATATCGTCGTCGCCCACAAGGGCGCGCTGGCTCGGGACCGGATTTATGTCTCGGCCTCCGGTGACATTACCGCGGCTGAATTGTCGGCGCTGCTGGATGCGCTGTTGGGCGATCTGCCCGAAACCGGTGCGCCCCAGACGGTGGATGCGCCGTGGCTGCTCAAACCCGGCATTACGGTCGAGGATTTTCCGACGCCGCAATCTGTCGTTTATTTTGGCCATCAGGGCATCACCCGCGACGATCCTGATTTCTTCGCCGCCTTCATCCTGAACGAAGTTCTTGGCGGTGGCCGCTTTTCCGCCCGCCTGATGACCGAGGTCCGGGAAAAGCGTGGGCTGACCTATGGCGTGGGCACCTACCTCGCGCCGATGGACCATGCCGAACTGGTGGTGGGCCAGTTCTCCGCCTCCAACGACAAGGTCGCCGAAGCGATCGACGTGATCCGCGCCGAATGGGCAAGGATCGCCAGCGAAGGCATCACCGAGGCGGAGCTTGCCAACACCAAAACCTACCTCACCGGCTCCTACCCCCTGCGCTTTGACGGAAACGGTCCCATCGCCAACATTCTTGTGGGGATGCAGATGGAAGACCTGCCCATCGACTACGCCGTTACCCGCAACGACAAGGTGAATGCCGTGACAATGGCCGATGTGAAACGTGTGGCCGCGCGTCTGTACCTGCCTGATCAGCTGCATTTCGTGGTTGTCGGCCAGCCCACCGGCGTGACGACCACCCCCTGAGGAGCAAGGCGCGCACGCCCGCCCCGGCGCTGCCTTACCGCTTTCCCGACTCATCACAGCCTGCTACAGATAGTGGCATGACCCTCCACACTCCCAAGATAACGGGCGCCGAAGGCCGTCCGGTGATCCGTCAACTGGACGAGGCCGCGATCAACCGTATCGCGGCGGGTGAGGTTGTGGAACGCCCGGCCTCTGCGGTGAAGGAACTCGTTGAAAATGCCCTCGACGCCGGGGCCAGCCGCATTTCCATCGATATCGCCGATGGTGGCAAAACCCTGATCCGCGTCACCGACGATGGCTGCGGGATGACCGCTGCTGACCTGCCGCTCGCCCTGACCCGCCATGCCACGTCCAAGATCGATGGCTCAGACCTGCTCGACATCCGCTCCTTCGGCTTCCGTGGCGAGGCCCTGCCCAGCCTCGGCGCCGTTGGCCGCCTGACCATCACCTCCCGCGCTCAAGGCCACGACGCCGCACAAATCTCCTGCGATGCTGGCCGCCTCACTCCACCCCGCCCCGCCGCCCTCACTCGCGGCACCGTCGTCGAACTGCGCGACCTGTTCTACGCCACCCCCGCGCGCCTCAAGTTCCTGCGCTCCGACCGGGCCGAGGTGCAGGCGGTGGCAGAAATCATCCGCCGCCTTGCGATGGCCGAACCGCACGTCGGCTTCACCCTGCGCGAAGTTTCTGACGGTGGCGAAGGTCGCATCCTGTTCCGCGCTGATGCTCAGCCGATCGCCCCCGATGCCCTTGCCCGCCGCCTTTCCGGCGTCATCGGGGCGGATTTCATCGACAACGCCTTGCCGATTGATACTGAACGCGATGGCCTCCGCCTCACCGGCTATGCCGCCCTGCCCACCTACTCACGCGGCTCATCCGCCCAGCAGCACCTGTTCGTCAATGGTCGCCCCGTTCTGGACCGGATGCTCTACGGTGCCCTGCGCGCCGCCTATTTTGACGTCCTGTCCCGCGACCGTCACCCCGCCGCCGTGCTGAACCTGATCGTCGATCCCCAGCGCGTCGATGTGAACGTCCACCCCGCCAAGGCCGAAGTCCGCTTTCGTGAACCCGAGGCGGCGCGTTCGCTGATCATCACCGCGCTGCGCACCGCGCTCAATGGCGCCGGCCACCGCGCCTCGACCACTGTTGGCACCGAAACCCTCGCCGCGATGCGCCCCGAATCCACCCGCATCTACCAGATGGACCGCCCCAGCCAGTCCAGCCTCGCCCGCGCCTTCGCCTTTCAGGCTCCCGGCTTTGCCGAGGCGCCCTCCGCCCGCATTGAACCCGAAACGCAGGCACAAGGCCCCCTTGGCGCGGCCCGCGCGCAAGTCCATGAAAACTACATTATCGCGCAGACAGCCAATGGCATCGTCATCGTCGATCAGCACGCCGCCCACGAACGTCTGGTCTACGAACGCCTCAAGGCCCAGATGGCCGCCACCGGCATCACCGCTCAGGCCCTGCTGATCCCCGAGATTGTCGAGCTTTCGCCGACCGACGCCGCCCGCATCCTTGAGGCCGCCCCCGACCTCGCCCGCCTTGGCCTCACCATTGAACCGTTCGGCGGCACCGCCATCGCCATCCGCGAAACCCCCGCCATCCTTGGGCCGGTCAGCGCCGAAGCGTTGGTTCGCGACATTCTTGATGAACTGACAGACGCCGGCGACAGCCACCTCCTGCGAGGCCGCATCGACGCCATCCTGTCGCGCATGTCCTGCCATGGCTCCGTCCGTTCCGGCCGCCAGATGCGCGCCGAGGAAATGAACGCCCTCCTGCGCGAGATGGAGGCCACCCCGCTTTCCGGCCAATGCAACCACGGCCGCCCCACCTATGTGGAACTTTCCCTCCACGATATCGAACGGCTCTTTGGACGCAGATGATCACCCTTTTCGGCCAGACCTTCGCATGGAACGACCCCGAGGCGCTGATCCTCGGCGCGGTGGCGATCATCCTCCTCGCGCTCTTGATCCTCATCCTGCGCGCCGCTGGCCGTTCGGCCACCATGGCCGAACCTTTGATGCGCGAAATGTCGTGGCTTTCTTCGCGCGTGCAGCAGCTTGGCGATGGTCAGGAACGCCTCGCAGGCGGCCTGCACCACGTCTCTGAAACACAAGCCGTCAGCCAGACCGCGATGCTGCAAGTGATGGAACAGCGCCTCGCCGAAGTGCAGCGCGCGATGGGCGAAAGCCTGCATGGCAGCTCCACCCGCACCGCCCGCAGCCTTGGTGAACTCCAGCAGCGGCTGGAAACCATCGACAAGGCGCAGGCGAATATCGAGAAACTCTCGGGCAACGTCCTCAGCCTGCAGGATATTCTGTCGAACAAGCAGACCCGGGGCGCGTTTGGTGAAATCCAGCTGCATGACATCGTGCAAAAGGCCCTGCCGAAGGACGCCTACACGATGCAGGCCACCCTCTCGAACGGCAAACGCGCCGATTGCCTGATCCACCTGCCCAATCCTCCCGGCCCCATCGTGATCGACGCCAAATTCCCGCTTGAGGCGTATGAGGCGATCCGCCGGGCCGACACCCCGCGTGGCGTGGTCGAGGCCGCGCAACAGATGCGCACCGCCGTCCGCGCCCATATCCGCGCCATCGCCGAGCGCTACATCGTCGAAGGCGAAACCGCCGATGGCGCGCTGATGTTCCTGCCCTCCGAAGCGGTCTATGCCGAACTCCACGCCAACTTCCCGGAAGTCGTGCGCGAAGGCTTCGCGGTGAAGGTCTGGATCGTCTCCCCCACCACCTGCATGGCCACCCTCAACACCATGCGCGCGGTTCTGAAAGACGCCCGGATGCGCGAACAGGCGGGGGCGATCCGCAAGGAACTGGCGCTTCTATACGCCGATGTCGACCGTCTCGGCACCCGCGTCGAAAGCCTTGATCGCCACTTCGGCCAGGCCGCCAAGGACATCGAGGACATCAAGGTCTCGTCCGAAAAAGCCGGCAAACGCGCCCGCCGCCTCGACAACTTCGACTTCGAAGAAATCGCCCCCGACGCCGTCGCCCCTATGATCGGTCCACAGGCAGCGGAGTAGCACCATGACCGCAGAGGGCCCCGTGCAAGGTAGGGCTGACCCCTTGGCGGCTTTCCTGCGCATGATCTCGTCGGCCTGCCAAATCGGCAGAAACGCTCCAGCCGGTCTTGCTCAAGCAACGCAGAACACTGGCATTGCCATCCCGTTGCCCGATCTGCCTGCAAAGCTTCGGTGCCTTGTGAACAGCCTCGCGCCCAGGATCAACAGCGATTGGCCGCCTTCGGATCGGTCAATGGCCAACCGGGCTGCTCGTCGAGCTGACCCGTCCGACCCGCCCCTGTCAACTGCGGCCATCATTCGCCGCATCCCGGTGGTTCACGGTCAGAATAACGCCAACGGGTGGTTCTGGCATCACGCGTGCAAGCGCAGCGCAATCGCCGAACGGTTGTTTTATGGCCCGGCTCTCGCCATCGCGGATCCTGTTACATGGGCCACACCATGATCCACCTGACCTCTGCCGACTACACCCGCCAACCTTGGGCCAATGGCCGTGGCACCACGACCGAGCTTTACCGCCAAGATCGCGACGGCGCGCTGGAACTGCGCCTCTCGATGGCGGTGGTCACCGAAGATGGCCCCTTTTCGCTGTTCCCGGGTATCGAGCGTAACCTCACTGTCCTCTCTGGCCCGGGTTTCCGCTTGCAAGGCGCGGGTCTGGAACTAGAGGCCAAACCCCTCATCCCGATCAGCTTTCCGGGCGACGTCCCGGTCCGCGCCAGCAACGTCACCGCGCCCTCGGACGATTTCAACGTGATGACACCGCGTTACCTCCCCCGCCCCGAGGTCAGGGTGATCGATGGCACCGAAGCCTTGCCTGCAGGCGGCCTTATCCTGCTGTTCTCTTTGGGGTCTGCCCAAGTCGACGGCACTCTTATGCCACTGCACGACCTGATCCTGATCAAGACTGCAGTCACCGTTACCGGCCCGCTCATCCTGACCCGCATCCTGCCGGTGCTGCCCACCTGAATGGGATGCGCTTGCTCTTTTCCCAAATACTCCACGGGGGTCCGGGGGGTGTGAACCCCCCCGGTGCCGGCCCCGAACGGAACGCCCGTTATCAAATCCGGAACAGCCCCTGAACCAGCCGTGGCAGCAGCGCACGAAACTTCAACGGCGCATCGGTTGCCGCCAGACAGATGCAATCCATCCCAGCCATCGCCACCGGCGTGTGCTGCATCGCCTCGTCGGCAATCTCCACATCTCCCGGCCCGAACCGGTCATTGGCATCGGCAAATGCGCCTTGCAGCACCAGCGTCAGCTCCGCCCCCCGGTGGCCATGGTCTGGCACCGCCACCCCTGCCGGGATGTACAGCAACCGCGCTGTGGCCTCGCGGTCGGTGGGCAGAATCGCCTGCTTTACGCCCATGCCGATCGGCTGCCATCTGATCGCCGCAAGATCGCTGCCGATGTAATCGGCCAGCGGCGCGGGGAAGATCCCTGCCGCCCGCAGCGGCGCGCGCTGGGTGGCCTGCGCCGTCCCGCTGATCCGCGCCAGCGCCGCTTCCAGCGCATCTTCGCCCATCGTGACCTGGCCCTGCGCCTCGATCAGCGCGCCGCCCAGCGTGTCATATGACGCCAGACGTGCCCTGCACTCATCGCACAGTGACACATGGGTTGCGACAACCAGGCTGAACGCTTCGGGCAATGACCCTGCCGCGTATCCCATCAACAGCTGGTCCGACAAATGGTGACGTATCGTCATTTTCTCTTCTTCGTCCTTCACGTCATGCGGTCGTCATGCAAGGTCATGGCGCAGTTTCTCCAGCGCCAGTCTGATCCGCGATTTTATCGTGCCAAGCGGCAAGCCGGTTTCAGTGGCAATCTCGCTGTGCGACAAATCGCTGTAAAAGGCCCGCTCGATCAGCGCGCGTTGTTTGTCCGGCAGTCCGGCCAGGGCCCGGCCCAGCCGTTCGGTCTCTTGCTGGGCTTCCAGCACCTCGGCCTGATCAGGCTCTGCCTCCGGTCCCCAATCCAACTCTTCCGGCTCGGCACGGCGCGATTTGCGCAAGGCGTCGATCCGTTTGTTGCGGGCAATGGTAAAGACCCATGTCGCCACCGAAGCGCGGCCCGGATCAAACAGATGCGCCTTCTGCCACAGCGTCGCCATCACGTCCTGCGCACATTCCTCGGCCAGCGCCGCCCCAGCCCCCGACTTCATCAGGAACGCCTTCACGCGCGGCGCGAAATGCCGGAACAGTGCCGCGAACGCAGCCTTGTCGCCATCATCGCGCACGCGGATCACAAGGCCCGCCCAATCCATCTGCTCTCCGTTCGCTGACACTGCCAAACCCTTGCTCAGTCGAATCCACCGCGCTCCGGTCGCAACAACCCGTTGTGACTTTTCGGTAGATACACTCATAGCGGTTTCGCTGGTGTCAAACATCATGCCAAATATACGCAGCACAATGCCGGGCGGATCACTGCGGCAGAAGAAGTCTTGTGGACAGGGGAACAAGGCGGTGCAGACCGGCGAAGGTGATCTGATCGGCGATACCGCCCGTAAACCATCAAGAACAGAACTGGAAAGCCGCTAAATGCCATTCGAGACTCCTGGCCAAGCCCCCCGTCGCATCGCAGTCATCGGTGGGGGCATATCGGGCATGGCGGCGGCGCATCTTCTGGCCGATCAGCATGCTGTCGTGCTGTATGAGGCCGAACCGCGCCTTGGCGGCCACGCGCGCACCGTGCTGGCTGGCAAGCGGGGCGATCAGCCGGTCGATACCGGCTTTATCGTCTACAACCGGGTGAACTATCCGCATCTGGTGAAATTGTTCGAGAAACTTGCCGTCCCGGTCACCGAAAGCACGATGAGCTTTGGTGCGTCCATCGACGGCGGTCGCATCGAATATGGCCTTGCGTCACTGGACGCGATCTTTGCGCAGCGCCGCAATCTGCTGCGCCCTGCCTTTCTTCGCATGATCCGCGACATCGTGCACTTCAACAAACATGCCGAAGCCAATGCCACCGACCCCGGCATGACGATCCGCGATCTTCTGGCCCAGCTTGGCACCGGCCCGTGGTTCCGCGACCATTACATCACGCCCTTCTCCGGCGCGATCTGGTCCACCCCGCTGTCGGGCATTCTCGATTTTCCCGCGCAGGCGCTGGTGCGGTTCTTCCGCAACCATGCGCTGCTCGGCTACGACGGCCAACATCAGTGGTATACCGTGAAGGGCGGCTCGGTCGAATATGTCCGCCGCTTGCAAACGGCCATGCAGGCGCAAGGTGTCGACATCCGACTGTCCGCCCCGATTGCCGGGGTCCGGCGCGAAGACGGGTCGGTGCAGGTCCGCGCCCAAGGTGGCGAGTGGGAGCTGTTTGACGATGTGGTCTTTGCCACCCATTCGGACGTCACCCTGAAACTTCTCGCCGATCCGACCCCGGCGGAAACGGCTACTCTGGGCGCGGTGAAGTATCAGCCGAACCAGGCGATCCTGCATTCCGACACCTCGATGATGCCGAAGTCGCGCAAAGTCTGGTCCAGCTGGTCTTATGTCGAACCGAAAGGCGGCCCCGGTGCCAAGATCGACCTGACCTACTGGATGAACTCCCTGCAGCCAATCCCGCAGGACGACCCGCTGTTCATCACGCTCAACTCGACCCGCCCGATCCGCGAAAACCTGATCCATGATGTGAATACCTTCCATCATCCGGTATTTGATGTGGCAGCACTGGCCGCACAGGAAAGCATCCGCGCAATGAACGGCACCCTGTCCACCTGGTTCTGCGGCGCGTGGATGCGCAACGGCTTTCACGAAGACGGCTTTGCCTCTGCGGTCGACGTGGTCGAAGCGATGGCGCGCGCACCCGCGCGACAGGCCGCCTGATGCAGGTCGAACGGATCAGCGGCGAGACGTTTCATGGCCGCAAGGGTGCCGTGAAGAACGCCTTCCGATACTCCGTCGATTACCTGCTGCTGGACCCCGACCATGCGACCGGCCCGGCACTGTTTTCCCGCAACGCCCGCAACCTGATATCGGTCCATGATGCCGATCATGGCGGCGTGCCGGGGCAGGGCAGGGGCACCGCCTGGGTGCGTGAGGTACTGGCTGAACATGGCATTGACGCCCCCCAGCGCATCCTCCTTCTGGCCCAGCCGCGGGTGATGGGCCATGTCTTCAACCCGGTCAGCTTCTGGCTCTGTTATGATCACCTTGGTCATTTGCGCAGCGCAATTGCCGAAGTATCCAACACCTACGGTGACCGGCATTCCTACCTGTGCCACCGCGACGATAACGCGCCGATCACCCGTGAAGACACCCTCCGCGCCCGCAAGATTTTTCACGTCTCACCGTTTCAGCCGGTTGAAGGCAGCTATGCCTTCCGGTTCGACATCCGCGCCGACCGCGTGGCGATCTGGATCGACTACACCACCCAGTCCGGTGGCCAGTCCGGTGGATTATTCACCAACCTGATCGGCCCGCGCGTGCCGCTGACCAACACCGGCATTCTCGCCACCTGGCTGCGCCGACCGTTCGGATCGCGCCGGGTACTGGCGTTGATCCACTGGCAAGCCCTGAAACTGGCGCTGAAGGGGGTCAAGTTTCGCAACCGTCCCTTGCCGCCCGGTGAAGACGTCTCCTGATGCAGACCCATGCCCCTGCGCCAGCTGGCCTCCCGGCATGGTCATTGTTTGCCGCGTTGATCGCGTCGGCTGGCCTGCCGATCTACATCCATGCGCCGAAGTATTATGTCGATACCTATGGGGTGTCGCTTGGCTCGCTGGGCATTGTGCTTGCGCTCTTGCGGCTGTTTGACGTGGTGCAGGACCCCGTTCTTGGCTGGTTGGCCGAGGTGGGGCGCCGCACGCGTGCCCTTTGGGTGGCGCTTGCCGCGTCGATCATGGCGCTGTCGATGGTCGGCCTGTTCGCCGTCACACCGCCGGTGGCCCCGTTGCTGTGGTTCGCCCTCACGCTCACCGGCCTGTTCTCCAGCTTTTCCTTCCTCACCATCTGCTTTTACGCCGAAGGCGTCGCCAAAGCGGCCGAGCTTGGCCCCGGTGGCCACATCCGCCTCGCCGGCTGGCGCGAGGGCGGCTCGTTGCTTGGCGTCTCGCTTGCGGCAGTGGCCCCGGTGGCGCTGGCCGGCCTGACCGGCAATCCGTTTGCCACCTTCGCTGCGGCTTTCGTGGCCCTCGCTCTCGTCGCCACTTTGGCGATGCGCAACAACTGGGGCAGGGGTACGCCGCTGCCGCCCTCCAGCCCCTTCGCCCTGTTCCGCCCCGCCTTGGCGGATCCGCTGGCCCGCCGCCTGTTGCTGATCGCACTGCTGAACGCCTCACCGGTCGCCGTCACCTCCACCCTGTTCCTGTTCTTTGTCGAAAGCCGGCTTGCAGCACCCGGCTGGGAAGGACCGCTGCTCCTGCTGGTCTTCTTGTCCGCCGCCGCCTCCACCCCGGGGTGGAGCACCCTTGCCCGGCGCTACGGGGCAAAGCGAACGCTCCTCGCCGCGATGACCCTCGCCATCATGGCGTTCCTGTGGACCACCCTTCTTGGCCCAGGCGACGCCATTGCCTTTGCCATCATCTGCGCCGCGTCAGGCGCCGCCCTTGGCGCCGACCTCACCCTGCTTCCCGCCATCTTCGCCCGCCGCCTGTCACAAATCGGTCAGGGCGGCGAGGCGGCCGCCTTCGGCCTCTGGTCCTTCGTGTCGAAACTCGCGCTGGCGCTTGCCGCCGCCACCTTGCTTCCGATCCTCGACCGGGCTGGCTTCAAACCCGGCGCGGTGAACACCGAAACCGCCCTTCTGACCCTCAGTTTGATCTATGCTGCCCTGCCTTGCGTATTGAAGATAACGGCCATCACCCTGCTTGCCCGCACCTCGGTGCCCGAACCCAAAGAAGGCCTCTCGCCATGACGCCCCTTGCCGCCGCCCTGTTTGGCGTTCTGCTGACCCTGGCCCTGCTGTATCTGCGGACCGCCTTTGCCTCGTTCCGCGCGCAACGCCCGTCCGATTACAAAGACCTTGGCCCGCAGTTCGACCTGCGCCAGCACCTCAGCGGCCCGATCCAGTGCGAAGGGCTGATCTACGGCCCCACCGGGCGCGTCACCTCGCGCTTTGTGGCCGACATGCACGGCACATGGGACGGCAACTCCGGCGTCCTGTCCGAAACGTTCCGTTATGACAGCGGCACCGTGCAAGACCGCGCCTGGACAATGCGGCTCGGCAATGACGGCGCGATCGAGGCGACTGCGCCCGACGTTCTTGGCCACGCCTCCGGCCGCGCCGAAGGCTCCGGCGTGGTGCTGCGCTACCGGATCCGCCTGACGCCCGAGGCGGGGGGGCATGTGCTCGATGTGACCGACTGGATGTACCTCATGGAAAACGGCACCATCATCAACCGCTCGCAATTCACCAAGTTCGGCATCAAGGTCGCCGAACTGGTCGCCACCATGCGCCGCATCCCGGTGGCCGCGACATGAGGGATTTCAACGCCAAACGCTACTGGCTGGTGGGTGCCTCCGAAGGCCTCGGCCTGGCCCTCGCCCAAAAGATGAGCCGCGCCGGGGCCGAGCTGATCCTCTCCGCCCGCAACCCTGACACCCTTGCCGCCGCTGTCGCCAGCCTGCCCGGCAAAGCCACCGCCCTTCCCGTCGACGTAGGCTCCGCCGACAGCGTGCGCGCCGCTGCGGTCAGCCTCGGTGCCATCGACGGCGTCGTGTTTCTGGCCGGGGTCTATTGGCCGGTCGATGCAAAAGCATGGGACGCCGACCAGGTCGAAGCGATGTGCAACATCAACTTCACCGGCTGCGCCCGCGTCGTGGGCGCGGTCCTTCCCGCGATGGTCGCGCGTGGCACCGGCCATGTCGTGATCACCGGCTCGCTGTCCGGCTTTCGCGGCCTGCCGGGTGCCATCGGCTATGCCGCCTCCAAGGCAGGCACGATGGTGCTGGCCGAATCGCTGTATGCCGACCTGCGCCGCAGCGGCATTACGGTGCAGCTTGCCAACCCCGGTTTCATCAAGACCCGCCTGACCGCAAAGAACGATTTCTCCATGCCGTTCATCATGGACCCCGAAGCCGCCGCCCGGTTCATGTTCGATCACATGCAAAGCAACCGCTTCAAGATCAGCTTCCCCACAGTGTTCAGCTGGCTCTTCCGTGGCTCCAATGCCCTGCCGGACTGGCTCTACTACCGGATGTTTCCGCCAAACCCCTGACTGGGGTAAGCGCACCAAAAGTGCTTCCTCTTCGCCAAATATCCCACGGGGGGTGCGGGGGGTGTGAAACCCCCCGCCCTTTGCGGCAAGCGCAACGCCTCAGAACGTCAGCGTCGCCGCCCCCGCCGTGATCCAGCCATTGGCTATCGTGAACCCCGCCGAAGACAACTCCGAGGCAATCCCGTTGGTGATCATCACCACCAGTTTGTCTGTCTCGCCCGTCATGATATCCTCCGTGCAAATGCCTCTTGGAAAGTCGATGCGGGCTTATTGCTGCCCGGGGGGACGAAGTCTTTGGCCGGTTCACCGAAAAACTTGATCGGAAGTCCCGCCACCGCAGACCTGCTGTCCGAGGCCGTGCGCCGCATCCGCATTTCTGGCTCGCTACAGTATTGCTTCATGCCGTCCGGTGACTGGACCACCGATGCCACCCCGGCACCTTGGCGGCCAAAGGACGCGATGGGTTTTCACATCTTTGCAGCCGGGTCATGCGGGGTCGATCTTGCTGGCATCGGCAGCCGCCTTGAACCGGGCGATATCGCCGCAGTCCCGTTCGGCACGCCGCATGTGCTTGGCGGCGGTGCCGGCGTGCGGCTGATCGACCCGGGCGGCGATCTGCCGGCGCACCCCTGGGCCACCATCCCGATCCTGCGCTCCCCGGATGCAGGCCCGCAGGTCCGCATCCTGTGCGGCTATGTGCAATGCGACGCGATGCCCTTTGCGCCGTTGCGCAATGCCCTGCCCACATTCCTTCATGTCCGCACCGCAACGGCGGGTCAGACCGACTGGCCCGCCGCCACCATCGCCCAGATCGTGACCGAGGTGGATCAACCGCAACCCGGCGGGCCTTCTGTTCTGGAACGCCTGACCGAAGTCGCGTTCCTTGAACTGCTGCGCCGCCAGTTTCAGACCCCGGCTTCCGGCCCCACTGGCTGGCTTGCAGCCATTGCAGGTCCTGCGGTTGGTCGCTGCCTTGCCTTGATTCGCGCCGATCCGCGCCGCGACTGGACGTTGGACACCCTTGCAACCGCCAGCCGCCCGTCCCGCTCCGCGCTGTCACGCCGCTTTGAAACCCTGCTCACCACTGCCCCGATCCGCTAGCTGCGGGGCTGGCGGCTTCACCTCGCCTCGGTCGATCTTGGCACCACGACCCGACCAATCGCCATCATCGCCGAGGCGGCAGGCTATGGCACCGAAGCCACCTTCAGCCGCGCCATGAAGAACCCGTCCATCCCGCCGCGCTCGGCCCAGTAATCCGGCCGCAGCCGCAGGCCTCCGCCATCGGTCCACCACTCCGGCGCCACCCCCGGCAGTGCCACCTGCTCCACCCGCAGGCCCGGATGCCGCGCCAAGGCTGCGGCAAGCTGCGCCTCACCCTCTTCGGGCAGCAGTGAACAGGTGGAAAACACCAGCCGCCCCCCCGGCTTCAGCCATCCCAAGGCCCGGTCGATCAGCGTCGCCTGCAGCGCGACCAGCCCCGGCAATTCCGACCCGTCCTTCACGAACGGCAGGTCCGGGTGCCGCCGGATCGTGCCGGTGGCCGAACACGGCGCGTCCAGCAAGATCGCGTCAAACCGCTCCTCCGGCTCCCATTGCAAGGCGTCCGCGATCACCAGTTCCGCCTTCAGCCCGGTCCGCACGAGGTTCTCCGCCACCCGCGCCATCCGCGGGCCCGAGATATCAAGCGCCACCACCTTGGCCCCGGTATCGGCCAGTTGCATCGTCTTGCCGCCCGGTGCAGCGCACAGATCCAGCACCCGCTCTCCCGGCTGTGCGCCGACCATCCGCGCGACCAGTGCGGCAGCGGCGTCCTGCACCCACCACGCCCCTTCGGCAAAGCCGGGCAGGGCGGTCAACTGCCCACCCTCCGCCAGCCGCAGACTGCCAGTTGGCAACACTTCGCCTTCGGGGACCACCCTCCCCGCCCGCAACGTCAGATCGACACGTGGATGCCCGGCCTGCACCGCCTCGATTCGCTCCACCGCTTCGCGCCCGTGCAGATGGACCAGCGGCTGGCGCAACCAGCGTGGCATCCGTTGTGGCGGCAATCCATCGAAAAGGGTCTTCTCAGGCCCAGTCTCAGGCCCAGTCTCTAGCCCAGCCTCAGGCTCAGCCCTTGGCGCGGCTTCGGGCATGGTGGCGCGTAGAACGGCGTTCACCAGCCCCGCCAGATGCCCGGTCCGGTTGCCGCGCCGCACCATTTCGACCGCCGCGTTCACCACGCCATGCGCCGGGGCACCCATCGCGCGCTCCACCACCGCCAATCGCAGCACATTCATCGCCAGCAGTGGCGGCGCCTTGCGCAGATGCCGCGACAACACCTTGTCGGCCGGTTCCAGATGCCGCAGCACATCGGCAGCCAGCCGCATCGCCCGCGCCCGCTCGCTTGGCGGCAGCTCCGGCTCCGGCAGATCGGCCAGCATCCGGCCTTCGCCGAGCACCGCACCCAAAAGTTCCACCGCTGCCGCGCGCGCGGCCACACCTTCGGCCATACCGTTCCCCTTGCTGCTTGTCGCCAGCGGCGTATATCACCAGATGAAGCGGCACAAGGAACGCCTGATGGACCCCAAAGACCTGCCCCCCGCAGCCCAGCGCGCCCTGACCGAGGCGGAGGAACGGCGAAAAGCAGCCGCCAAACCCCTGCCAAAGGAACTTGGCGGACGGGACGGGCCAGAACCCGTGCGTTACGGCGATTGGGAAAAGAAGGGCCTCGCTGTCGACTTCTAGCGGTCGTCTTCTAAGGCTCAGCGCACCTTGAACGAGGCGGAATCGCCTGCGCCACGATCAACGGTAAAACGCAGGACCTCACCGCCCCGCGTCTCGACCAGCTGGCAATTGTAGTCGATTTCCATGCCGCTCCAGTCCATCTCGCGGCAGAAATAGCCGTCCTGCCAATCCCACGACCCGGTGATGTCCCAACCCAGTGCGCGGCCAGTAATCTGGCCATCGGGCAGCACGTTCAGCGTCAGGTTATACAGCCCGATCCGCAGATCACGGCCCTCAACCAATGACATGAACTGCGATTTGTCGCGAACTTCGGCAAAATCGTCGGCGGCGACGGGGGCTGTGACACTCACCCCAAGGGCAAAAGCTGCAAGATAACGGATCATTTCACCCTCCCAAAGTCACACGGCTTGGACTCATACGCGTCGCGCAAGCGGCTGGATCACCGGGTCATGATGGCCAATTCGTTGCGCCGGTCAAAGCCCCAGCACATCCATCATGTCATATTGCCCCGGTTTCCTGCCTTGCCCCCAGATCGCAGCGCGGATCGCACCTCGGGCAAACACCGTGCGGTCGGTCGCCACATGGCGCAGCACGATCCGCTCGCCATCCGCAGCAAAGATCACGTCATGTTCGCCCACGATATCGCCGCCCCGGATCGCCGAAAATCCTATCGTCCCACGCTGCCGCGCCCCGGTAACACCATCGCGCCCTGATACCATCACGCTGTCCAACGCC
>NZ_JANMET010000150.1:0-2650 GCF_031377265.1 Tabrizicola sp.
TCACTGGCCGCATTTGATCTGAGACACGAGGTGCAGCCGGAGGGCACGAGCAGCATCTGGCTCTCACTTCAGCCTTCTAGGAAATGACCCAACGCCTGAGCGGGCGTACTCTGTGATAAACGATCTTCAAGATCGCCAACATCGGATTTGCACAATCATGCCCAACCTACTTTGCCCTTTGAGGTTTGATCGCAAAACACCTCCAACTTCGGACTTGCTCATCATCTCAGTCTTCAAATTTCGAGGCAGATCAACGAAACTGATTCGGAGCAGGTTCCTTCAATGGAGAACGTTGATTCAAGTCAATGACGCGATGATCTGATCTGATAGCTGTATCTCTTTGAATATGGCATTCTGATGTGAGGAGTTCGGTGTGTGGGAACACTGACGGATTTGGACAACGAAGCGAGTGCGAAGGTCGTTCACGGCCCGCCGCATCTGAAGCCTTGTGATAGTTGCTTCTTGTTGCAAGAGGTGTATCACCGCATCGCCAACCATTTTACGTTGCTGAACAGCTTCGTTCGACTGCAAATTGCTGATCTCTCTCGCCAGGAGCATGAGCCGAACCGGAGCCAGATTCTACTGTTGCTCGAAAGCATCGGCGTTCAGATTAATACAATCGCGCGAGTAAATCGCACTCTCGCCGTCACTGAAACAAGCGCCGCCATCGACGTCGGCGCTTACCTCCATGAATGCATCACGCCCTTTAAAACGGGACTTTACGGCACGGTCACCGTCTCGGAAGATTTCGAGCCAGGATGCTTCTTGCAGCCCGAGCAGATGTTGGCCATCGGCCAGATTGTCACCGAGGTTGTCACTAATTCGATCAAATACGGTCACGCAGTGGAACCTATGATCGCCGTCCACTGCTTGAAGTCTGTCGATGGAGCCCTGCTGGTCGAAGTGAGTGACAACGGGCCTGGATTGCCCGCGGGCTTCGACCCCATGACCAGCGGCGGACTGGGATTTCGTTTGCTCCGCGCGCTGAGCCACAGTTTGGGCGCGCGCACCAAATTCGAATCGACGAAACCACACGGGCTGCATTTCCAGCTCTCGGTTCCGGCAATTATGCCGCCCGGAGACCTCCCAATACGAGCCGCAATAATGTCATCTCAATGAGCAACAAATCGCCAAGCGCAATACGAAACAGCGCATCGCCCCAAATTTGAGTAGTTTAGACATGAGTAGTACTGCTGACAGAATCGAAGATACTGGGCCACAGCCGCAATCGTTCAACATTGAACGCGCGACGACGCAAAATACAAATTACCGTTCAGTCGCCTGGAGCGGGCGCTACCTGCAAGTGACGCTGATGTCGATCCCGGTTGGCGGCGACATTGGCCTTGAAGCGCATCCCGAGACCGATCAGTTCCTGCGCCTCGAGGCTGGCACCGGCCGAGTACAAATGGGCGCCGCGAAGGACAACCTGGCTTTTCAAAAGGAAGTCTCAGACGGCTGGTGCATCCTCGTTCCGGCAGGGATGTGGCACAACATAACAAATATCGGTGCAACGCCGATGCAGGTCTATGCGATCTACGCACCAGCCCATCACGCGCCCGGCAAGGTACAGGCGACGGCGGCAGCCGCCACCGCCGACAAGGACGACGAGCCGGCGGCCTGGTCAGTGCAGCCAAAGCATGTACCCGACAAGCACGGGTGATCCAATTGTCTGCGAGAACGGGAGCATGTCGGAACCGAGCGCTTGGAGAAATTGGATCATCTCTTGGAAAATGCCGGCTACACGATCCAGACGGTCATGCGGCGGCGCGCCAACCGACATCGCCTGCACCACGTGCCAGACGACGCCAAACGACTTCAGCCAGTTCACCTGCGTCAACTGTCACGAGCTTCAGGAGCCGATCTGACCCGCAAGCACCCGGAAGAAGGCATTCGTAACATCGAGAATTCCAAGGCGTGTCATCGCGACGCTCTTGCCGAGGGCGGCGAAGGTGGTGAAAGGGGTAACGAGTACGATGATGACTGATAATCAGCATTTGTTGGCGAGCGTAATCTGGTTCTCGATGAGGGTCTGCCGGACTTTTTCGATGAGGCGGGCACGGCTGGACTTGAATGCCGGACCGGCTGAATCCCCGGGACTCGCACTGAGTCGACCCTATGACGTTTGATCGCCTAAACATCGCACTGCTGGCGGTCGCCCTGCTTGGCCTGGTGTCCGGGCTAGCCCTGTTGCTTGCCGGGCAACCGGACCTCTCGACCCTGGCCTGGACAGCCGGTGTGCTGCCCGTCCTTGCCGCCCTTGTCGTCGATATCCTTCGCAGCCTTTGGAAGGGCGAAGTCGGGCTCGACATCGTGGCGGCTTTGTCGATGTCGTCGGCCCTGTTGTTCGGCGAAACGCTGGCGGCGGCGGTCGTCGCGCTGATGTATTCGGGCGGCACGTTCCTTGAAAGTTTTGCCGAAGGCCGCGCCCGGCGCGAGATGAGCGACCTGCTGTCCCGCGTGCCCCGGACGGCGACACGCCACCAGGGCGTCGCGCTGGAAGAGGTGCGGCTGGATGCCATCGCACGGGGCGATCTGCTGCTGATCCACCAAGGCGAAGTGGCACCCGTCGACGGCACGGTGGAAAGCGACCGCGCGATCCTGGACCTGTCGGCATTGACCGGCGAGTCGTTGCGCCTGCGGCCGATGCGCG
>NZ_JANMET010000171.1:0-12575 GCF_031377265.1 Tabrizicola sp.
ATTGGTCCAGACGCAGCACTGGCCCGCGCCGGACGTTAAGCCCAGGTTTGAACGACCGAGGCACGCCCGGTTCAATTTCTCAAATCTGCGGAGAATATTCATGCACGCTACCATTGCCCCCAACCCCTTTGCCCCCACCCCCGATTTCGCCGCGCTGATGCCCGAAGACGCGGTGCTGGTGGATGAGGGCGTGTCCTCCTCTCGGTTCCTCGCCCCGGCGCTGGCAGGCGCCCGTGGGCATGATGTGCTGACCATTACCGGCGGGTCCATCGGCTTTGGCCTGCCCGCCGCCGTTGGGGCCGCCATCGCCTGCCCGGACCGCAAGGTCGTGGTGCTGGAGGGGGACGGCTCGGGCATGTACACGCTGCAATCGCTGTGGACGATGGCGCGTGAGGCGCTGGACGTGACGGTCGTGGTCTTCGCCAACCGTGGCTACCAGATCCTGCGCGATGAACTGGTGGCAGTGGGTGTCACCGATGTGGGCCGCAATGCGGTGCGGATGTTCGACGTGGTTGACCCGACGCTGGATTGGGTGGCACTGGCCCGTGGCCATGGCGTGCAGGGCCAGCGGGTGACCGATATGGCCGGTTTCAACGCGGCATTTGCCGAAGCAATGGGCCAGCGCGGGCCAAGGCTGATCGAGGTGGTCTGCTAGTCGCGCGCCGTCACGCGCCGCCCGGCACCTGGTTCAGCGCCTTGTTATAGGCATGCCAATCGCTGATGTCGGGGTAATGGCGTTTCCGCCACGCCTTCACGCGCGGGTTCATGATCCGCTTCCACAAAGGCGGCACCATCGCGGCCATCGTCATCATCGGATAGCCGTATGGCAGCTGCGGTGCGTCATCCTCGGTGTAGGTCTGCAACAAGGGAAACCGCCGGTCCGGCTTGTAATGGTGATCGGAATGTCTTTGCAGGTTGATCAGCAGCCAGTTCGACGCCCGGTGCGCCGCGTTCCACGAATGGCGCGGCATAACGTGTTCGTACTTGCCCTGGCCAAGATGCCGGCGGGTCAGTCCGTAATGCTCGATGTAGTTCACCAGCTCCAGCTGCCAGATCGCAACGAAGGCCTGCACGCAGAACAGCGCCAGCCCCTGCCAGCCGGCAAGGATCAGCGCCAGCAGCATCATCCCCCCCTGCAATGCCGCATAGCGCCAGTACGGGTTCGAAAGGTGGTGCCAAGGCAGCCCCTTGCGCGCCAGCATCGCCACCTCGGCCTTCCAGGCAGATCGGTGGCAACTGACCAGCACGCGCGGAAAGAAGCGCTGGAAGCCCTCGTTGTAGCGCGCCGTCACCGGGTCTTTCGGGGTGCCGACATACAGGTGATGCACCCGCAGATGTTCCGACCGGAAATGCGAATACAGCACCGAGGCAAGCAACAGATCGGCCAGCCAGCGTTCCAGCCTTGATTTCTGGTGCATCAATTCGTGGCTGTAATTGATCCCAATGGTACCTGAAATCACCCCCATGCCAAAGAACAGCCCGATCTTTTCGACCAGAACCAGATGATCGGCACGGGGAACATACCACAGCATCAGGCACAGCACCGCGAACTGGATCGGGAACCAGATCAGCGTGATCAGCCGGTAAAGCCCCAGCCGTTCCTCCCCCGTCGCGGGATCAGGGTTCGCCTCGTTCAGGCCGGTCAGCGTGTCGAGGATGGAAAACATCCCCCACGAATACAGCGGCAGCAACAGCACCGTCCAACCACCGACATACATGCCGGTCAGCGCCAGTGGCACCATGCCAAGCGACAGCCAGAACGGCAGAGCGTTGGGAAGCGGATCGGTCATGTTGCCTCGCATCTGATCAGCATATCGCAAAGCACCGTCCGCTCAACTCAAGGCAAGGGCCGATGACGCAAGGTCAAAGGCTTTTCGCATTACTGTGGGCAGGTCAGCAGGACGGAAATCTGCCTTCGGGACCAGCGTCCCGCGCAGCACAGCTTCGCGACCAAGGGTGGCGATATGAAGGCGCAGGATCAGGTGGAAATGCGTGAAGGTATGGCGCACCTCGCCAATCTCGGTCCATTCGGCCTCGGCCGGGGCCGGGCCACCCGCGCCGTCCCAGGCATCACCGGGAAAGCCCAGCATCCCGCCCAACAGGCCCTTGTCGGGTCGGCGTTCCAGCAACCACGCGTCGCCCCGCCGCGCCAGCCACAGCACGCCGTGGCGCGTGGGCTTTTCCGGTTTTGCACGCTTGCGCGGCAGGTCGGCCTGCACCCCCTCGCGCCGGGCAAGGCAGGATTGCATCCAGGGGCATAGCCCGCAGGCCGGGTTGCGCGGGGTGCAGATCGTGGCGCCAAGGTCCATCACCGCTTGGGCATAATCGCCGGGGCGAAGGGCGGGGGTCAGGATCGCGGCCAGACGCGTCAGTTCTGCCTTGGCATCCGGCAGCGGGGTCTGCACCAGATGCAGCCGCGCCATCACCCGCTCCACATTGCCGTCCACCACGGTGGCCGCCTCGTCAAAGGCGATCGCTGCAATGGCGGCTGCGGTATAAGGCCCGATCCCCGGCAGCGTTCGCAATCCCGCCACCGTGCCCGGAAACCGCCCCCCATGCTCCGCCACTACGGCGCGCGCGCATTTCAAGAGGTTGCGGGCGCGGGCGTAATAGCCAAGCCCCGCCCATTCCCCCATCACATCCGCGTCACGCGCGGCGGCAAGTGCCGCAACATCCGGCCAGCGTGCGGTGAAGCGGTGGAAATAGTCCTTTACCGCCGCCACTGTGGTCTGCTGCAACATCACCTCGGACAGCCAGACCCTGTAGGGATCTGGCCGCACCCCCGCAGCGCGATCCTGCGGCAAGGTACGCCATGGCATCACCCGTGCATGGGCGTCATACCAGCGCAAAAGCTGGTCGCTCAGGCCATCGGGATCAACGGTGTCGCGCACGGTTGGGCAACTTTCATGGTTGTTGGCCAGACAAAGATAGCCTGTGGGGCGGCGAACGCCAGACCACCGGTCACAAACGCCCCCGGTCCGGCTTTGTCACGCAATCTTTATGCCGCGTGCGCAAGACCGCCACTGGCGGTGGGCGCGGGCTGCGATACTATGCTATCTGCAAAGACAGGAAGAAATGACCCGCAAACCATCCCCTTCGCCAAGCCCAACCCGCCGGATGCGGGGATTTGAGGCTGCGGCAGGTCTGGTGAAAGACCCGATCCGCGTCGCTGGGGAATCGCGCGGCTTTGCGGTGGCGCGCCTGCTGACCCATTGGGCCGAGGTTGCCGGTGAAGACCTTGCCCGCATCACCCGCCCCGTCAAGATCGGCTACGGGCGCGAAGGCATGGGGGCCACGCTGACGCTCTTGGTCAGCGGCGCCCATGCGCAAATGGTTGAAATGCAAAAGGGCGGCCTGAAGGACAGAGTCAACGCCGTCTACGGCTATGCTGCGATCTCGCGGGTGCATCTGACCCAGACCGCACCCATCGGCTTTGCCGAGGGGCAGGCAGAATTCCAGCCCGCACCAAAGGCTGTTGCACCGCCCGATCCCGCGATTGCGGCCCGCGCGACTGCGGCCGCCGACGGTGTCGGTGACCCCGGCCTGCGGGCGGCCCTTGAAGCCCTGGCGCAAAACATTTTAACTCGTCGAAACTGAAAAAGGACGCTGACCGATGCTGAAGATCAATCGCCGGGCACTGATTGCACTGGCCGCGGCCACCGCCGTCTCTCCCGCTTTCGCCGAAACCACACCCACCGCACCCGAGCCGACCGATTTCTCCCTCGGCAGCCCGGACGCCAAGGTGAAGATGGTCGAATACGCCTCCTTCACCTGCCCGCATTGCGCCCAGTTTCATGCCGACGTCTTCGGCAAGCTGAAAAAGGATTACATCGACACCGGCAAGGTCTACTTCACCCTGCGCGAGGTGTATTTTGACCGCTACGGCCTGTGGGCTGCGATGGTTGCGCGCTGTGGCGGCGAAATGCGGTACTTCGGCATCCACGACGTGCTGTTCGACACTCAGCAGGAATGGGCCGCGTCCGACGATCCGACCGTTGTAGTGAACAACCTCAAGACCATCGCCATCGCGGCCGGCATGGAAGGCAGCGCCGTCGATGCCTGCCTGAACGATGGCCCGATGGCCGAAGCGCTGATCAAGCGGTTTGAGACAAACATGGCCGCCGATGAGGTGAAGGGCACGCCGACGATCTTTGTGAACGGCACCCAGTATTCCAACATGCCTTATGACGAGCTGAAGAAGATCATCGACGCCGAACTGGCGAAGTAACCGATGTCCGCGCCACTGGAAGGCATCCGCGTTATAGAACTGGCGCGGATTCTGGCTGGCCCTTGGGCCGGTCAGACCTTGGCCGACCTTGGCGCGGACGTGATCAAGGTGGAATCGCCCGAAGGCGACGACACCCGCCAATGGGGCCCGCCGTTCATCGACTCCGCTGGCGAGAAATCCGCCGCTTACTTCCACGCAACCAACCGGGGCAAACGGTCGGTTATCTGTGATTTCCGCACGCCCGAAGGCCAGGAGACCGTCCGCCGTCTGGTGGCTGACGCCGATGTGGTGATCGAGAACTTCAAGGTCGGCGGCCTGGCGAAATACGGGCTGGATTGGGACAGCCTGCGCAAAGTAAACCCCCGGCTGATCTATTGCTCGATCACCGGCTTTGGCCAGACCGGGCCTTACGCGCACCGGGCGGGCTATGATTTCATCATCCAAGGCATGGCCGGGCTGATGAGCGTGACCGGCGCCCCGGACGGCCAGCCGCAAAAGGTGGGCGTGGCGGTGACCGACATTTTCACCGGCGTCTATGCCGCCACCGCGATCCTTGCGGCATTGGTGCAGCGCGGGCGCACCGGCGCGGGCCAGCAGATCGACATGGCGCTGATGGATGTGGCGACCGGGATCATGGCCAATCAGGCGATGAATTACCTTGTGTCGGGCAAGCCCCCCGGCCTGATGGGCAATGCGCACCCCAACCTTGCCCCCTATGCCGTCTTCGATTGCGCCGATGGCTGGATCATCATCGCCACCGGCAATGATGGCCAATACCGACGGCTTTGCGCGCTGCTGTCGCTGTCCGATATGGCCACCGCACCGGACTATCTGACCAATGCCGACCGCATCGCCAACCGAGCCGCGATGACCGCGCGGATCACTGCAGCCACCAAGGCCTGGACCAAGGCCGATCTTCTTGTCGCCTGTGAGGCCGAAGGCGTGCCCGCCGGGCCGATCAACGATCTGGCCGAGGTGTTTGCCGACCCGCAGGTTCAGGCGCGCGGCATGCAAATCGCACCCGGCGGCCTGCCGGGCCTGCGCAGCCCGATGACCTTCTCGGATGCCGAACTGTCACTGGATCGTCCGGCCCCACGGCTGGGCCAGCATCAGCACGAAGTGCTTGGAAAACCAGATTAAACCCCAATCCCGGCAAGCGCTGCGTCCAGCGGTGTGCAGTCCTCGATCGTAAGGCGCACCACCACGATCAGCACCTTGGCCCTGAACGCCTCGGGCAACCGGGCGGCGTCCTTTTCAGTGGTCACCAACTGTGCGCCCAAAGCCGTGGCTTCGGTCTCCAGCCGCTGCAACAGCGCGGGCGACAGTGGCTGATGATCCGCCAATGCCTCGCCGCGCAAGACCTGCGCCCCTTCGGTACGTAGTGTGGCGAAAAACCGGTCGGGATTGGCGATCCCGGCAAAAGCCAGCACCCGTTGGCCCTGCCAGTCCATGCCCATCCGCAACGGTGCCAGCGCGCCGGTCAGATGCGGCAGGCGGATGGCCGAACCCCACTCAGCCTTGAACGACGCCTGCGTCTCTGGCCCGCCGATCGACAAGATCAGGTCCGCGCGCGCAAGGCCCACGGTGACCGGTTCGCGCAGCGGCCCCGCGGGCAGACAGCGCCCGTTGCCAAAGCCGCGCTCGGCATCCACCACCACCAGCGACAGCGCCGGGCGCACTGACGGGTTTTGCAACCCGTCATCCAGCAAGATCACCTGCGCCCCGGCCGCCTCGGCCGCCCTGACCCCGGCTGCCCGGTCCTTTGCCACCCATGTCGGCGCGAAGGCGGCCAGCAGCAGTGGCTCATCCCCAACCTCAGCCGCCGTGTGACCGGGATCAACCCGCATCGGCCCCACCGCCGACCCCCCATACCCCCGCGATACGATATGCACCGCATGGCCGCGCGCGATCAACCGCTGGGTCAGGAATATCGTGGTGGGGGTCTTGCCGGTGCCGCCGACATTGATGTTGCCGATGCAGATCACCGGAACCTGCGCCTGATACCCGGTCTGGCGCAGCCGTCGCGCGGTCAACGTGGCATACACCGCACCCAAAGGCGCAAGCAGGCGGGCGGCAAGTGCGGGCCGGTCTGGCGGGGTGAACCAGAAGCCCGGCGCGCGCATCAGCCTTGCCCGTTCATCAACTGGCGGATCATCACCACCGCCCGTTCAGTTACCTCGGCCCCATCGGTGGCCACTGCCCACGCGGCTTGCGCCAGACGCGCGGTGCGTTCCGGGGCCAGCACATCACCCAGCGCCTCGCCCAGATCGGCGGGCGATGCGACGGCGCGGGCCGCTCGGGCCGCACCCAGTCGGCCAAAGACCGCGCCATGCCGGCCCGTCCGGGGGCCATGCAGGATGGCCGACCCCAGGGCCGCCGCTTCCAACGGGTCGCGCAATGCACCGGTGCCATACAGGCTGCCGCCGATGAAGCAGACCGGCGAAAGCCGATACCACAGGCCATATTCCGCAGGGTTATCAACGATGAAGACCTCAGTCTCCGGCTCCGGTTCCTGTTCCTGCGACCGCATTGCTACAGCCCAGCCTTCGGTTTCTTCGATATGGAGCGCCAGCGGTTCGGCCCGTGCCGGGTCTTCCGGCAGGATGATCAGCAGCAGGCGATGCGCCTGTTGCAACGCCCGCCGGTGGGCCTCGATCACGGCGGCCTCTTCCGCCTCGGGCAGGCTGGTGGCAAACCAGACAGGCCGCGCGACGAACAGCCGGGCAAGGGCCGCCCGTTCCGCCTCAAGGCAGGGAAGAACCGCGTTATCCTCTTCCATCCGGCCAGACACGGCAACGGCGGACAGCACCGCGCCAGCCTTGCGAAACGCACGGGCGGCATGTTCGTCAACAGCGCTGACATGGCGGAATGTGCCCAACGCCGACCGCATCAGGCCCGGATACCAGCCGTCCCGGTCACGCGGCAAAACCGGGGCACGCCCATTGACGACCAGCGCCGGGATCTTGCGTTGGTTCAGCTCGTGCAGCAATGCGGGGCGGATTTCACCTTCACAAAACACCGCCGCCTCCGGGCGCCAGTGATCGAGGAAGGCCTGGGTGTCTTGTGGCGTGTCGGCAGGCGGGCGCTGCACCACGATGCCCTCCCGCAAGGGCAACTCGTCAGGGCAGGTCAGCAGCACGACGATCCCATCTTCGTCGATCAGCCGCCGCGCCAGCGCCAGCAAGGCCCGCGCGCTGTCTGCAGTGGGTGCATGCAGCCAGGCGATCTGTCCTGCGGGCCGTGCCGCGTACGCAGGATTGGCCTGCGGATCGCGGCGTTGACCAAGGTTGTAAAGGGTTAGGCCAAGCGACGGCGCCATGGTTCAGTTGCCAAATTCCCCGGTCGGGGACCCGGGCTGCGCCTCATCCCGCAGGCGGTGAATATGGGCAATGAAATACCGCATATGCGCATTGTCGACCGTGCGCTGCGCCTCGGCCTTCCACGCCCGGAACGCCGAAGCATAGTCGGGAAAGATCCCGACAGTATGGATCTGCGTGGCATCCTTGAAGACAGCGCTATCGGGGGACACAAGCTCGCCGCCGAAGACGAGGTGCAGACGCTGGGACATGGGTGGCTCCGTTCCGGATGGGGTGTTCGCAAGGCAGGCGCGCGGCAAGGTATCCGGCTTTCCGGCTGGGGGGAAGGCGGGTCGGATGACCAGTGTGTGAAGCTTGGGGATGGCAGGATGGCGCATGATGCTGCAAGCCACGGCGCGCCGCACTCCGGCATTGGCGGGGGGTGAGGGGTCCGTCGAGGGGGGCGCCGAGGTGCGGCGATCCGGGCGTTAATGCAAGGGATTAGCGGGGTTTTCGGCGTCTTCTTTCCGTCTTCCTTGCGTCGTCCTTCCGTCTCCACGCACGGAAGACGAAAGGGGCGTTAACCATGTGGGGCGAATCGGGGGTAAAGGGGTCGGTGGGATGGCACCCGCCCTACGGCTCGCATAAAGATCGATGAAGGCTGATACGTAGATAACACACTCTATGGCTGACTATCGATTCGCCAATTCAGCAAGAAACTGTTTTCGGCGCTTATCTGATATTGGCGGATAGCCCTCAGAACTCCATAGATCAACTATTGCGCGAACAGTTGAGTACTGCTCCAACTTTCGCAAAACTATGCTTGATAGGATTGAGGATATCTCTTGAGCAATTTGATACGGATCGCTGTTCTGATCCACGGCCCACCATTTGTCCTCCTGTGGAGACAAGAAGTCGCCAAGCCGCCAGTACAAATGGCCCTCATGCCCATGCATTTTATCAAGGTCATCTATCTCTGGATCAAGAAGCGCCTTCACGACTGTCGACACATTCATAGTGAAGAAAATCCTGTCCTTAGTGCTCTTTTGGCTCTTTTGAAACTCAGCAAGGTGTCTAACGTCCGCTAGATCTTTCCAGAACACTCTTCCTCGCTTTGCGAAACCATTCTCATGCAAACTCGCATAAACCAGATTACTGACTGCTTTGTACTTTTCCTCTGTTGCGGCTTCGTGTGTCATGGCCCCCTCACAACCACCGTTTTAACTCCAAGGACTACATCAATCCAGAAGTCTTTTGCCCTCTGACTTGGTGAGTAGCGGCTACTTCCAAGCTTTGTTTCGACATAGCCAACCAGCCTATCCCCAATCCTCACCTCTATATCATGCACTCTCGTTCCAAATGGAGTCTTGACCGGAACCTCGGTTCTGATGTTCCGTCCAGCTTGTCGCAACAAATCCGCGAAATAGTCTCTGAACGCATCACCAGCGGCCTTATTCGCTCCCACGCCTCTCGAAGCTGCGCCCAGCCCTGCGGCGGCGGCACCCCCTGCACCAGCGCTCCATGCCGCCCCAAGACCGCCGAAAGCAAAACCGAAAGTGAAGTCTCGCGTTGCTTCTTGCCAAGTATAGCAGGGGTCGAGCAGCCAGCCAATGTATACAGACACTGCACCCCAAGCGACGCCAGCACAGACCGGGGCCCAAGCAATCGCTGGCCCGAAGCACTGACCCGTCGGGTCCATGTTCATCATCGGGTTTTGACCGGCGTAGCCATACACGCTCGCGCCGTCCACCAGCCCCAGCGGGTCGGCCTCCAGATACCGCCCCGTCGTCGGGTCGTAGTCGCGCATCCAGTTCTGGTGGAGGCCGGATTCGGTCTGGAACCACTGGCCGGGGAAGTGCGCGGTGGGGTGGGGGCCGGTGGAGATTTGGACGCCGCCGAAGGGGGTGTAGGTGGCGGCGATGGCCGTGCGGGCGGTGGGGCGCGATGGCCGACAACTCCGTCGGCGGGCAGGCCGGATGCGGCGGCTGGGGCTTGCGCGGGCGCGGCTTAGAGGCCAAATAGGAATCACGGCTCCGTGAGGCCGCAATTCGCAGGAGGAATTGATGAACTTGCAGGATTTCTTGGGTGGCAACGCGGTGTTTCTGGCGATTGCCGCCTTCATCATCGCTTGCATCTTTCTGGGCGTGCGGATCGTGCCGCAATCCGAAAAGCATGTGGTTGAACGGTTCGGCCAGCTGCGCTCGGTCTTGGGGCCCGGCCTCAATTTCGTGGTGCCGTTCCTTGACCGGATCGCCCACAAGGTTTCGGTTCTGGAACGCCAGTTGCCGAATGCCAGTCAGGATGCCATCACCGCCGACAACGCGCTGGTGAAGGTGGAAACCAGCGTGTTCTACCGGGTGACCGAACCGGAAAAGACCGTCTACCGCATTCGTGACGTTGATGGCGCCATTGCCACCACCGTCGCCGGTATCGTGCGGTCGGAAATCGGCAAGCTTGAACTGGACCAAGTGCAGTCCAACCGCGCCCAGCTGATCGACCGCGTGCGCGAGCAGGTGTCGGCCATGGTCGATGACTGGGGGGTCGAGGTGACGCGCGCCGAAATTCTGGACGTCAACCTGGATGAGGCGACCCGTGCGGCAATGATGCAGCAGCTGAACGCCGAACGCGCCCGCCGCGCGCAGGTGATGGAGGCCGAGGGCAAGAAGCGGTCGGTCGAGCTGGCCGCCGACGGCGATCTTTACGCCGCCGAACAGGCCGCCAAGGCGCGCCGTGTGACCGCGGACGCCGAGGCCTATGCGACGGGCGTCATCGCGGTGGCGATCAAGGAAAGCGGGCTTGAGGCGGCGCAGTTCCAGATCGCCCTGAAGCAGGTCGAGGCGCTGCAGGCCGTGGCCGTAGGCCAGGGACGGCAGACCATTCTGGTGCCGGCCAATGCGCTGGATGCCTTCTCCGATGCCTTCAAGATGCTGCGGGGGCGCACCTGAATGTGGCATGACCTGTTTTCAGTCTGGTGGGTGTGGATCGTCTTTGGCTTTGCGCTTGGCGTGCTGGAAATCATGATCCCCGGTTTCATCTTCCTTGGCTTTGCCATCGGTGCGGTGTTGACCGGGGTGCTGGTGGGGCTGGGGATGGCCCCGGCCTCGTTGCCGGTGCTGCTGTTGGTCTTTGCGGTTGCCTCGGTGCTGGCCTGGCTGGCGTTGCGGCGCATCGTCGGGGTGCGCACCGGGCAAGTGAAGATCTGGGACAAGGACGTCAATGACTAAGCCGTTCGGCTTGTATCAGAACCCGGGCTGGGGCTCGGCGATCATCGAGGCGCAGCTGGCGGTTTACGGGCTGCCCTA
Source organism: Tabrizicola sp. (assembly GCF_031377265.1). Taxonomy (GTDB): domain Bacteria; phylum Pseudomonadota; class Alphaproteobacteria; order Rhodobacterales; family Rhodobacteraceae; genus JAUYQR01. The sequence goes on from NZ_JANMET010000171.1 coordinate 10,827, forward strand.
TGACCTGATCGACGCCGGCGGCAGTGTCAGCGAGGCTGCGGTGCAAGAGGCGATGCGCGGGGTGAACCCGCTGTTGCAGGTGCCCGCGCTGATCCTGCCAAACGGCGCGGTGATGACCGAAACCGCCGCGATGACGCTGTATCTGGCGGATATTGCTGGCACCGACACGCTGGTGCCGGGGCCAGGCGCACCCGAACGCGCGGCCTTCCTGCGTTGGCTGATCTTTCTGGTCGCCGCCGTCTACCCGAGCTTTGCCTATGGCGATGTGCCGACCCGCTTTGTGCCACCCGAGGGTGCCGAGGCGTTTCAGGCCCGCGTCATCGAACATCGCAAAGCGATGTGGCGGGTAATGGAGGCCGAGGCGTCAGGTCCGTACTTCTTGGGTGTGCGCTTTTCGGTGATCGACATCTATCTGGCCGTAATGACACGCTGGCGTCCCGGCGAGGCTTGGTTTCAGACCGAAACGCCAAAGCTTTGGGCCGCCGGAGCCACTGCAGCGTTGCGTCCCGGCATCGCGCCAGTAATGGCGCGGAACTTCAGCTGATGGATTTCGTCGGCTGCAAGGCCGCATTCTTTTGTGACAGCCGCATCCTTGCCTGTCAGCGCGACGATAAACCCGATCTGCGATGGCCCGGTCTTTGGGATTTGCCCGGTGGCGGCCGTGAAGGCGCGGAAACTCCCGAAGACTGCCTTCTGCGCGAGCTTGCGGAAGAATTCGGCCTGCGCCTGTTGCCGGATCGGCTGATCTGGCGGCAGGTGTTTCCCTCGATGCTGGATGCAAGCCGCCAGTCGGTGTTCTTTGGCGGCCTGCTGTCAGAGGCCGAAGTGCGCTCGATCCGGTTCGGCGATGAGGGGCAGGGGTGGGAGCTGATGCCGGTGGCAACCTTCCTCGCGCACCGGCAAGCGGTGCCGGAAATGCAACGGCGGGCAGGGATCGTCTGGGAAGACCGGCTGACGTGGTAGCAATCGCCAGCCTTGCCCCTCAGCGCGGAAGCGTCGCGATCAGCGCACGGGCGGCGGCGGCGGGGTTGGCCGCCTGCCAGATCGGGCGGCCCACGACGATGTGGTCGGCACCGTCGATGATGGCCTGATGCGGTGTGGCGATCCGCTTCTGGTCGCCCGCCGCGGCACCTGCCGGGCGAACGCCGGGGGTGACGATCAGTTTGCCGCGCGCCTGCGGCAGGGCGCGGATCATCGCGGCCTCTTGCGGCGAGGCGATCACCCCATCGGCCCCCGCCTCCAGCGCCCGTGCCGCGCGTTCCAGCGTGATCTCGCGGATGTCGCCCGCCTTGATCAGGTTGGCATCCAGATCATCGCGGTCAAGCGAGGTCAGCACGGTGACCGCAAGGATCTTCATCGCCGATCCGCCTTTGCCGGTGGCTGCTGCCGTCACCACCTGCGGGTCACCATGCACGGTCAGGAAATCAAGATCGTATTGCGCCAGCCCGCGCACGGCTGCCTCAACGGTGGCGCCAATGTCGAAAAGCTTCATGTCCAGAAAGACGCGCTTGCCGTGTTCATGCTTCAGGTCATTGGCCAAGGCCAGCCCGCCGCCGGTCAACATGCCGAGGCCGATCTTGTAAAACCCCACGGCGCTGCCGATCCGCGCAACAAGGTCCAGCCCCTGCACGATGTTTTGCACATCAAGCGCCACGATCAGGCGGTCATCAGACATGGGGCCTCCCTTTTTGCAGCCTCTTGCGGCGCGGGACGCATGAAGTCAAGCAAGCGGCCGGCCAAGGCTGCACC
>NZ_JANMET010000215.1:0-6956 GCF_031377265.1 Tabrizicola sp.
GCCAGCACCTGATGCACCCCGTGCCCCAGCTCATGCGCCAGCGTCATCACATCGCGCGGTTTGCCGAGGTAGTTGAGCATGACATAGGGGTGGACGGTGGTGACGGTGGGGTGGGCAAAGGCGCCGGGAGCCTTGCCGGGCTTGACGCCGGCGTCGATCCAGCCCTTTTCGAAGAAGGGCCGTGCCAGGTCAGCCATGCGCGGATCGAAGGCACGGTAGGCGTCGAGCACGGTGGCGGTGGCGGTTGGCCAATCGACCAGCTTCGGGGTTTCCTGCGGCAAGGGCGCGTTGCGATCCCAGACCTGCAGCTTGTCCAGCCCCATCCACTTCGCCTTCAGCCGGTAATATCGGTGGCTGAGCTTGGGATAGGCGGCGACCACGGCGTTGCGCAGCGCCTCCACCACCTCCGGCTCCACGTGGTTGGCCAGGTGGCGGCCATGCTGTGGGCTGGGCATCTTGCGCCAGCGGTCGTGGATTTCCTTTTCCTTGGCCAGGGTGTTGTGAACGCGGGCGAAAAGCTTGATGTGCTTGTCAAACACCAGCGCCAGCGCCCGGGCGGCGGCTTCGCGTTTGGCGCGCGCAGGGTCGGTCAACAGGTTCAGCGTGGCCTCAAGGCTAAGCGCCTCGTCCTCGCCCGCCACATCGAACATCAGGCCGGCCATCGTCTCGTCAAACAGGCGGTTCCAGGCGGCGGAACCGACCACGGATTCGTCGTGCAGAAAGCGTTCCAGCTCGTCCGACAACTGGTGCGGGCGCATCGCGCGCATCCGGTCAAAGACCGGCTTGTAGCGGGCAAGGGCGGCGTTGGCGGCCAGAAGCTCGGCCAAGTGGTCATCGTCCAGCCGGTTGAATTCAAGGCTGAAAAACACCAGCGGCGTGGTGAACACCGTCACCTTGTCCTGCGCGTCGGCCATGAACTTGGCGCGGTCGCTGTCCATGGTGTTCTGGTAATAGCGCAGCCCCGCATAGGACATCAGGCGCCCGGCGGCGATGTCGATCTTTTCGTTCGCCGCGATGCAATCCAGCATTGCCGTTGCATCAAGCGACGCCAGTTTCCCCTCATAGGCCGCCGCGAAATCGGCGCAGGCGGTTTGCAGCCAGGCCATGTCCCGGGAGAACTCGGCCGATTCCGGTGCAGGGTAAAGGTCGGTCAGATCCCAGTCCGGCAGGTCGCCGAAACTGCCCGCGCTGGTGGTGGTATCAAATACGGGACGGGGCAAGGTTGCGGGGCGCGGCAGTGTCATCTGGAACCTCATCGGACTGTGTCAGCGTCATCTAGGGGCGAAGGGTGGTTCGCCGCAAGGCTGCTTGGTCTTCCTCTTCTTCAAATATCCTCGGGGAGGTCCGGAGGGGCAGACGGCCCCTCCGGCGGTTGATGCAGCAAGGCGCGCAGCGTCGCGATGCTGTCGATATCCGCCACCCCCTTGTCGCGCCGCCAGCGCGCCATCCGCGGAAAGCGCAGCGCGATGCCGCTTTTGTGGCGCGGGCTGGCCTGAATCCCTTCAAATGCAATCTCGAACACCAGTGCTGCGGGCACTTTGCGCACCGGGCCAAAGCGTTCCAGCGTGTGGCTTTGGACCCATCGGGTAATCTCGGCAAACTCGGCGTCGGTCAGTCCGGAATAGGCTTTGGTGAACGGCACCAGATCGTTGCCATCGCGGATGCCAAAGGTGAAATCGGTGAACAGATTTGCCCGCCGCCCGTGCCCTGCCTGCGCATACAGCATCACCGCGTCAATGCTGTAGGGGTCAAGCTTCCACTTCCACCAGTCACCGCGCTTGCGCCCGGAATGATAGGCTGATGTCGCGCGTTTCAGCATCAGGCCTTCAGCGCGGGCGGCGCGTGCGGTGGTGCGGGTGGCGGCAAGGCCAGCCCAGGTTGTGAAGGGCAGCGCAGATGACAGGCCGAGCGGCAAGCCAGACGGCAACGCCGCGATCATGGCACCCAGCCGTGCCCGGCGCTGGCTGAGCGGCAGTGACCGCAGGTCCTCGCCCTCCGCTTCCAGAAGGTCATAGGCCAGCAGTCGGGCCGGCGCTTCGGCCAGCAGTTTCTTCGGCACCGTCTTGCGCCCGATCCGTTTTTGCAGCGCGGCAAAGGGCAGCGGTTCGCCGTTGCCCCAAGCGAGGATTTCCCCGTCAATCACCGTGCCTTGCGGCAGGAAATCGGCCAACGGGCCAAACTCCGGAAAGCGGTCGGTGATCAGCTCTTCCCCCCGGCTCCACAGCGCGAAGGTGGTGGGCCGGTGGATCAGCTGGCCCCGGATGCCATCCCATTTCCATTCGGCAATCCAGTCGTCCGGCGGACCAAGGCCATCGGGCGCATCCTCCAACGGGCTGGCAAGGGCAAAGGGGTAGGGCCGCGCGTCGGCCCCTTCGCTGCCGCTGACCAGTGCTGCAAAGCTGGTGCGCGCGGGATCCCAGTTGCCCATCAGGCGGTGGGCAAGTGTGGCCTCATCCACCTCGGTCGCGGCGGCAAGCGCGCGCGTCAACAAGCCCTGCGCCACCCCCATGCGAAAGCCACCGGTCAGCAGTTTGTTGAACAGGAACCGTTCGGTCGGACCCAGCCCACCCCAAGCGGCCAGAACGGCGGCACGGCGCGTTTCGACCGGCTTTCCCGACAGGTCGATCAAACCCGCAATGGTATCGCGAAGACTGGAAGTCGCGGTATCTGTGGCGGGCGGCAGCAACAGGGCAATCGTTTCTGCCAGATCGCCGACCATCGCGTAGCTTTCCTCAAACAGCCAGTTCGGAACGCCCGCGGCTTCGGCGGCCCAGAGGCGCAGTTCGGTCGAGGTCACGGCACGGCGCGGGCGGCGGCCGGTCAGCAAGGCGATGGTCCAGACCTTATCCGCGTCGGGTGCAGCGCGGAAGTAGTCGCTCAGCGCGGCGGTCTTGGCACTAGTCTTGGTCGTGCCGTCAAGCGCGGTGAAGAGGGCGGCAAAGCGGTTCACGGTGCGGCCTCCGGGCTCTCGGCCGCGTCATCCCCGGTGAATTCGGTGGCGACGATCCCGGCGTCATAGCCTTGGGTTTCCAGCCAGCGGCGAAATGGGGCGGTGTAGCCGTGGGTCACAAAAACCCGGTCAGCCCCGGTGGCACGAATGGTGGTGTTCAGGCCATCCCAATCGGCATGGTCGGACAGCGCGAACCCGGTGCCAAGGGCGCGACGGCGGCGGATGCCACGGACGGCCATCCAGCCAGAGGCGAAGGCTTCGTCACCGGGCGCGAAACGGCTGATCCAGGCGCTGCCCAAGGCAGAAGGCGGCGCGATGACCAGCGCGCCGGGATGGGATCTGGCGCTGACCTGTGCGGTGACGCGGGTGGTCTGCGGCAGCGGGTAGCCTTGCTGGCGCAGGATTTCGGTGATGTCCTCGACCGCGCCATGGGTCAGGATCGGGCCGATTGCGGGCAGGCCTGCCATCACCCGCTGTGCCTTGCCAAACGAATAGGCCCCGAGGATGGAGGTCTTGCCCTCGGCGGCATTCGTGGCCCACCAGCGGGCGATCTGCTCCATGATCAGCGGTTGCGGCTGCCAGCGGAAGACTGGCAAGCCGAAGGTGCATTCGGATATGAAGGCGTGGCAGGCGACGGGGGTGAAGGGTTCGGCCAAGCCGTCGGCTTCGGTCTTGTAATCGCCGGAGACGACCCAGACCTCGCCCGCCACTTCGACCCGGATCTGGGCCGAGCCGGGGACGTGACCTGCGGGGTGGAACGAGACGGTGGCCGCGCCGATTTGCCGGGGCTGACCGTAAGGGATGCCCTCGGCGGTGAGGGGGCCGAGGCGGTGGCGGATCACGGGCAGGGCGGCTTCGGTGGCGAGGTAGGAGCCGTGGCCGGGGCGGGCATGGTCGCTGTGGCCATGGGTGATCAGGGCGCGGGGGACGGGGCGCCAGGGGTCGATGTGGAAATCCCCGGCGGGGCAGTAGATGCCCTGGTCGGTGAAGGTGAGGACGGGGCTGGCCATGCGGGAAGGATAGCGTGCCGGTCGGGGATGTCCACGCGTGGACAGACCGGCGGGGTGAGGGGGATCAACGGGTTAGGGAGAGCGGGTAAGGAGTTGGTAAGGAATTTGGCCGTTTGGCAGCGGACGTCAAGCGGCGGACGGTGGGCCCTTCGGTTGGCTGCGAGGCGGTGTGTCGGGCTTGACGTGTCGGTTGGATCGGGGCCGCCATCGTTGCATTGGATGCCATATTGAAGCACCAGCGGTTCGCGTCAGTTGGAATTTGATTGGCGAGTTTTGGGTACGGAAACCGGAAATCTGGCGGGGAAACCCGGGCAGATACGGGCCGCCCGATTGATTGCGCAGAACATAGCGCCGGGAGTGTTGGGGTCTGGCCTTCTTTACAAGCAGGCGACCGCAACGGGCGAGGGGCACTGAGCCTTACCCCCCCTCTCCCCGGCTCAACTTTGGAACCAAGCTGTGAATGGAGTGCGGTAGAGGGCGTAAGGCGCTGATCGGGCGGCGTTATTACGAGTGTTCAAGGTAGGCAATGCCCGGCTTTGGCCATGTTATCGGTTGCGACGGGCAGTGATATCTTGCTTCTGTTCGATGAAAGGCCAATGCGCGGCGAAGATGAATCGCCAAAGCACGTTCCCCGATGACCCGAGCAGGATGTCCGGACAGATTTCATGCCAACCAAAGCGCAACTGGATGGGGCCTATCTTGTGGCTGGCGCTGCGACGATGTTGCAGTTTGCGGCTGAAGACCGCGCAAAGCCCGTGCATTCAGGCGCTGCATTGCGGGGGATTGGAGTACGGACTGCGGAGGACCTGGTCCCCCCGCATGGCAGGACCATCTACCGGCACCGTGGCACGACCCCAATCAGCATTTCGGACCTTGGATCGGAAGCGGCAGAATTTCGCGGCGAGGCCATCTTTGGCGGTGTGATCGGACCGCAGTTTGGCCATGTCGTCTCGCAATCCATTGGGCGGCTTTGAGTGGCCGAGGGGCTGCCGGCTGATGTGCCGATCCTCTTTTTGAACGCAAATCCGGGGTTTGACCAAATCCCGGGTTACTTCGCAGATTTGCTGCCCGTTCTGGGTGTGACCAATCCGCTGGTACTGATCACGCAGCCGACACGGGTTGGCAGTTTGCATATGGGCGCTGATCTTTGCAATCTGGATCATTCGCCAGCCGCTGACCGGTACTTTCTTGACTGGCTGGGGCGGAACCGGCCGGCTGTGCCGGTTGATCCGGATTTGCGGATCTATGTGAGCCGCAGCCGAATGGGGCCGCATGCTCAGCAGTATCTTGAGGAGGCGGTCCTTGAAGCCGCCCTGAAGGCGGAGGGCTACCACGTGATCTAACCGGAAACGCTTGGGATTGGGCACCAGATCGAGCTGTATCAACGGGCCCGACAGTTGATCCTTGCGGATGGATCGGCGGTACATCTTTGGTCGCTGTTCGCAACGGCCCAGCAAGAGGCCGCAATCGTGTTACGTCGGCCTTGGCATCGGGTCTTGCGGATTTGGTTCAAGAGCTTCGATCTGGCTCCGGTGCGGAAGATTGACCAGCGCGTAGCGGATTTCACGGGCAGTGGGGCAAACGGTCGGCGGTCTGCCGCGTTGTTGGATATGGCGGCAGTCTGGGCGGATCTGGGAGCCGCTGGCTTTCATTCCGGCACGCGAAAGATTGCGGGCGCGGCGGATTGGTTGCGCAGGGGCGGATTGGAGCCGTTTGCCTGGGATGATGTGAGCGCAAGCCTTCTGGCCACCCGGCCGAAAATGACTTGGCTTGAGCAGAGCGTGCCCACCGGAATAGTGCCGCCCGACACCCCTTGATCAACAAACAAACCCAGAGTGCTGCCCAAAATTCAGGCACTTCGGCGCGGGTTATCCCTAAATCGTGCAATCCGCCCTTCCCCGTGACGAAAACCGCTGATCTAGTGGAGTCAAGCGGCAGGACGGAGGCGATGTGACCCCCACCTTCAACGAGATGTTTGAGATAGGCGGCGGGGGCAGCGATGTGCGCAGTCCCTATGCACGGCTGGAGGACTGGGTGCGGGCAATGCCGCAAGAGTTGCGCCACCTGAAGCAGGCCGAGGCCGAGGCATTGTTCCGGCGGATCGGGATCACATTTGCGGTGTATGGCGAGGGCGGTGATCCGGACCGGTTGATCCCGTTCGACATGTTTCCGCGGGTGTTTTCGGCGGGCGAGTGGGGGCGGCTGGAGAAAGGCATCAAGCAGCGGGCGCGGGCGTTGAACGCGTTTCTGGTCGACGTTTATGGCCGTGGCGAGATTGTGCGCGCGGGGCGGATCCCGGCAAAGCTGGTCTACCAGAACGAGGCGTATGAAAAGGCGGTGGCGGGCTTCGTGCCGCCAAAGGGCGTTTATTCGCATATCGTCGGCATCGATCTGGTGCGCACCGGGCCGGACGAGTTTTTCGTGCTGGAGGACAATTGTCGCACGCCAAGCGGGGTCAGCTATATGCTGGAAAACCGCGAGATCATGATGCGGATGTTCCCGGCACTGTTTCGGGAAAACCGGATCGAGCCGGTGGATACCTATCCCGAAAAGCTGCGCCGGACTTTGGCGTCGGTTGCGCCGGCAAAGTGCCAAGGCGAGCCGGTGGTGGTGATCCTGACGCCGGGGTCTTTCAACAGCGCGTATTATGAGCATTCGTTCCTGGCGGACCTGATGGGGGTCGAACTGGTCGAGGGGCAGGATCTGTTCGTGGACGGTGCCTTTGTCTACATGCGCACGACTGAGGGCCCACGCCGGGTGGATGTGATCTATCGGCGGATCGATGACGCCTACATTGACCCGCTGTGCTTTCGCCCCGACAGCATGTTGGGCATTCCGGGGTTGATGGATGTGTACCGGTCGGGCGGGGTGAGCATCTGCAGCGCTCCGGGGGCGGGGGTGGCCGATGACAAGGCGGTCTATTGCTATGTGCCGGAAATGATCCGGTTCTATCTGGGCGAAGAGCCGATCCTGAACAATGTGCCGACCTGGCAATG
>NZ_JANMET010000233.1:0-2553 GCF_031377265.1 Tabrizicola sp.
GACCCATAAACTGACCGTAGCTAAACACCCATCAGAGACGGATGAACGGCTGATGGTGCGCATTGTCGCTTTTGCGCTAAATGCTCATGAGAGTTTGGAAATGACCAAGGGCATTTCAACCGATGACGAGCCCGACATCTGGCAGAAAAGCCTGAACGGCACGCTTGATGTGTGGGTGGCCCTCGGGCTTCCTAGCGAGAAGGTGATGCGTCAATCCTGTAGCAAAGCCGACAAGGTGATCGTCTATCCTTACGGTGGCAGGACAGCCGGGATCTGGTGGGATAAGATCAAAAACAGCACCACCCGTTTTGAGAATCTTCAAGTGACCAATTTTTCCGAGAAAGACACAGGCGAACTGGCAAAACTTGCAAGCCGCGCGATGAGGCTCCAGATCAATATCCAGGACGGCGATGTGATGGTCAGTGTTGATGATAGCATCGTTTACCTTACCCCGCAAAAATGGAAGAGTGTCGCATAATTCACAGGTGCCTGCCGCAAAGACGGACTTCAGTTGCTCATGTGTGCCCATCGAAATCTGATGTGCCTTGCCAATGTCCACACCGAACAAGCCGCTGGGTAACGCAGATTGCTATGCGAACGGCGGCTTTGGGCCGAGGCTGTGTGAAAACTCAGTCAAGCATGGTCGGACCCGGAACGATGTTCTCCCGCAGGGGCGACTGCAAGACCGCGTTCCGGCGCGGGCCACCACGTACCAGCCTCTGAGGAAACTGTTCTCCGCAGATTCTCAAAATTGGAGTTTCCACACAGCCTCAGCCCATCGCGTCAATCGAGGAGCATTGATGACGCGAAGGGCGGGGAGCGGTCGTTCCGAAAGTGCTGTCACTGCTCAAGGATCGTACGGAAAACGGCTGTTCAAGCTCTGATCCTCGGTCCCTTTCCTCCTGACGCGGGGCCGGCGTTTTGCGTCTTTGGAAAAGCGGTGTCCCGTCGGCACTGTTGTCCATCAAAGGCTGATCCAGACTCCGCCACCTTCTTGCGACCGAACTCCGGCAGCGATGAAGCGCATGCTAGCCAGACCATCCGATACTGTCGGCACGACCGATTCCCTGTCCGGTCCAGCCCTGTCACGAAAGCGGCGGAGCGTTTCGGCGGCCTCGGTGTAAAGCGTGGCAAAGGCCTCGAGATAACCCTCTGGGTGGCCTGCTGGCAGACGCGAAGGTGTGGCCAAACCCTCGCCGCCACGTCGCAGGGTGTGGGTGGGCTGGCCAAGGGGCGTAAGCTCCAGATCGTCGGGGCGTTACTGGTCCCACAGCAAGCCCCCGGCATCGCCCACCACGCGGAGGCGCAGGGCATTCTTCGTTCCGGGCGCGACCTGACTTGCCCAGATCATGCCCTTGGCCCCACCTGCAAACCGAAGCAGGATGGCTGCGTTGTCATCCAGTGCCCGGCCGGGCCCGAAGGCCGTCAGATCGGCCAGCAGGGCCTGTGGCACAAGAGCAGTCACGAAGGTGGCAAGGTTGAAGGCATGTGTGCCGATATCGGCAATGCAACCGCCCGCACCGGACTGCGCCGGGTCGGTTCGCCAAGCGGCCTGCTTCTGGCCCCCATGCTCAATCGGTTCGGCCAGCCAGTCCTGCAGATACTCAACCTGAACATGGCGCACCCGCCCGATGCCGCCCGCCGCAACCAGCGCTCGCGCTTCGCGGACCATCGGATAACCGGTGTAGGTCTGGGTCAGGATGAAGGGCAGGCCGCTTTCGGACACCAGCCGCACCAGCGTTTCGGCGTCTTCGACGGTGGTGGCCAGCGACTTGTCGCAAATCACGGGAATCCCGGCGCGCAGGAAGGCGGTGGCGACCGGGGCGTGCAGGTGGTTTGGCGTCACGATTGCCACGGCATTAATGCCGTCCGGCCGGGCGGCCTCGGCCACCGCCATGGCGGCCCAGTTGTCATAGCTGCGCTCTGCCGCGATCCCTAGGTCCGTCGCCGACTGCGCCGCCCGTGCGGGGTCAGAGGAAAACGCCCCCGCAACCAGGTCCCAATGGCCGTCCAAACGCGCCGCGATGCGATGCACGGCGCCGATGAAGGCTCCGTTTCCCCCGCCCACCATGCCAAGTTTCAGGCCCATGTCGTGATCCGCTTCCCGCAAGGTTTCGCCAAGGGGCCAGCCCCTGCCCCACTGGCGACAGCGGCGCGCGGCGTCATGGCTGACCGCCCATCTCCGAAAGCATCGTCAGGTGCCGGATTTCGACCGGCCTGGCCAAAAGCCTGTCAAGCTGTGAAAACAGCGGCGCAAGGTGGGGCATGGCCAGATGCGCCTCCAGATCACCTTGCGTGCGCCAGTTTTCGTAGAACACGAAGCAGCATGGATCGGCCGCATCGACGTGGAAGTCGTAGTTGAGGCAACCCGGTTCGGCCCGCGTGGGTGCCACCTGCTCGGCCAGCAGCCCCAGAAGTTCGTCGCGCGTGTCTGCCTTGGCGATGACAGTCCCGATGATGGTTACATGCGCCATGGCGTCACCGCTTCTGGCTAAGGGCGACGGCAAGGATGATGATCCCGCCTCGCGCGATCAGTTGCTGGCTGAACTCCAG
>NZ_JANMET010000263.1:0-3816 GCF_031377265.1 Tabrizicola sp.
GCACTGGCGTCAGACCGCGCGACGGATGAGACACGATCCAAAGTGGTGGCGCTTTTGTATGTGATGTTCCTTTTGGGAATGGCACTGTCATCTGTGATCATCGGCTGGCTGTTGCGCGATTTCGACCAGATCACGCTGATCCGGGTGGTGCAGGGCTGCGCCGTGATGACGATGGTTCTGAACATGATCGCGCTGTGGAAGCAGGAACAGGTCCACCCGATGACCGCCGCCGAAATGACCGCCGCAAAACCGCTGTTCCGCGAGTCGTGGCGCGATTTCATTGCCGGTGGCGATGCCGGGCGGCTGTTGGTGCTGGTCATCGTCGGCACCTTAGGCTTTCAGATGCAGGATGTGCTGCTGGAACCCTATGGCGGCGAGATTTTGGGCCTGTCGGTCGGCTCCACCACCTGGCTGACGGCGGCCAATGCGATGGGCGCGCTGGCGGGCTTTGGTCTGGCCGGTCGCTGGATGGGTCAGGGCCATGACGCGTTTCGCATGGCGGCACGCGGCATTCTGATGGGCATCGCTGCGTTCACCGCCGTGTTGTTTGCCGGGATCACCGGATCGGTCGTGCTGTTCTTTGTCGGGGCCTGCGCCATTGGCCTTGGTGCCGGCCTGTTTGCCGTCTCCACCCTCACGGCGGCGATGGCGTTGCCCGATCGCGGCGCGTCGGGTCATGGTCTGGCGCTTGGCGCATGGGGTGCGGCGCAGGCCACGGCGGCCGGCGTCGCCATCTTTGCCGGCGGATCCCTGCGTGACGGGATCGGTGCCCTGATCGCCAATGGCAGCCTTGGGCCGGGCCTGACGGATGCCTCGTCCGCCTATTCCATCGTCTACCAGTTAGAAATCGGCCTGCTTTTCGCCAGCCTGATCGTGCTTGGCCCACTGGTGCGGCTGGGCACGATCAAACCTACGCAACAGACCGGCAAGGCCCGCATGGCCATTGCCGAATTTCCAACCTGATTCAGGAGGATACCGCAATGCTCGGTACGACTTTCTTCGGCAACTTCGATCTGGCCTCGCTTGCGATCTGGCTGTTCTGGGGCTTTTTCGCGCTGCTGATCTACTATCTGCAGACCGAAAACATGCGCGAAGGCTACCCGCTGGAAACCGAGGATGGGCTTCCCGCCGCCAATCAGGGCCCGTTCCCGGTGCCTCGGCCCAAGACCTTCCGCCTGCCGCATGGCAAGGGTGATGTGACGGTGCCGTCAGCCGCCAACGAGGCTGCGCATCGCCGAACCGGCCTGGCCCTGGCCCGCACTGCCGTATCCGAGGGCTTTCCTCACGCCCCCACCGGCAATGCCATGGCTGATGGCGTCGGCCCCGCCTCCTGGACCCCACGCCGCGATGAGCCGGAGCTGGATGGCCACGGCCACAACAAGATCGTGCCGATGGCGCTGGCCGAAGGTTTCACCGTCTCGGCCGGGCGCGACCCGCGCGGCTTGCCGGTGCAGGCTGCCGACCTAGAGGTCGTGGGCCGCATTTCCGACATGTGGGTCGATGCCCCTGAACAGCTGGTGCGCTACCTCGAGGTTGATCTGAACTCGGGCGGCAAGCGGCTGGTGCCGATGACGATGGTCAAGATCTGGCCCGACCGGGTGCGCATCAACGCCATCGCATCCGACAGCTTTGAGGGCATTCCGCAAACCCGTTCGGCCAGCGAAGTGACCAAGCTGGAGGAAGACAAGATCTCGGGCTACGTCGCCGGAGGCTTGATGTACGACGCCGCAAAACGCAAGCGCGGCTTCTAAAGACCGACAGGTGCCGCCCGCGCCCGGGCCGCGCTTTTCACCTCAAGATGGAGGGTCTGCCATGTCAGGCCATGACGATTTTGCTTTCGACGCCTTGCCTGGGCTGCCGGAACGGCCCCCGCAGGGTGAAGACATCCTCTGGCAGGGCAAACCTGCCGCGCATGCCTTGGCCCGCGATGCTTACGGGCTGCACTGGATCGCCGGCTACTTTGCCGTGATCATCCTGTGGCGCGCTGCCACCGGCTATGCCGAGGGTGGCCTTGCGATGGGTCTTGCGATGGGTCTGCCCTACGTGATGCTGGCTGCATTGGGGCTGGCGGTGGTCTTCGGCCTTGCGTGGGTTCAGGCCCGCACCACCACCTACACGATCACCACCGCGCGGGTGGTGATGCAGATTGGCGCGGCCCTGCCCGTCACCTTCAACTTTCCCTTCGTGCAGGTCGGGGCGGCCAACCTCGATCTGCGCCGCGACGGCACCGGCACCATCACACTTGATACGCTCGGGACGACGCGGATCTCGTATCTCATTGCCTGGCCGCATGTCCGCCCGTGGCGCATGGCCAAGACCGAACCCGCCCTGCGCGCCATTCCAGATGCACAAAGCGTGGCAAACCTTCTGGCCGACGCGGCCGAGGCCCGGGTCTCGATGCCGCAGGTGACGCGGGTCGCTCCGCTTGCTACTGTCGCGGCCGAATAGGGGATCGATCATGCCACAGAACACTCCCCTCATCCACGAACCGGGCTTTCGCAGCCGCAACCCTGAAACCGTGCCAAAGGCGCTGTTGCTTGGCATGGTGGCGCTGGCCCTTTCGGCGTTGGCTATCACCAGCTTTGCCGTTGTCACCGGGCGCGAACCGGTGGCCCAACCCGAAGCTGCCGCCGTGGTCCGCGAAAAGTGGATCATCCTCGAAGGCCTCAGCGCGCAGGCGGTCATCGTGCGCAATACCGATGGCTCGGTCCTGATGGATCTGCCGCATGGGGGCTTTATCACCGTCATCCAGTCGGGCATCTTTACCGAACGGCGCAAGCGCGCGGTCGATCAGACCAAGCCCGTGCGCATCGTCGAATATGCCAATGGCCGTCTTGTGGCCGAAGACCCCGAAACCGGGTGGAGCGCTGAGCTTTACGCCTTCGGGGCCGATAACAAAGCCGCGTTCGAACGGCTGCTCGACCAGAAATAGGGAACCACGACCATGGGACTTTTCACACGCAACGTCGAAAGGGTGCCCTGCACCGTCGAAGTGTCGCATCGCTTCGAAAGCCTGCACGCCCACGTCCGCTTCAACAACGGCGCCGTTGTCTATCCCGGCGATGAAGTCCTCGTCCACGGCGCGCCCGTCATGGCCGCCTACGGCGAGGTCGTCGTCGAGGACCGTACCGCCACGATCACCCGCGCCACCTGGCTTGAACGGCAGTGGACCCTGATGACCGGCGACTTCGACTTTATGGAACTTTGCGAATTTTCCTTCTCCGAGGAGATCCGGCTATGAACGCGACCCCGCACGATCTCTATCCCGACAGCGGCGCCGAAGTGGCGGCTGGGATGGACATCCCCGACACCACCGCGATGGCCACCGAAACCACGCTCTTGAACCCCCGCTTCTACACCACCGACTTTGACGAGATGGACAAGATCGACGTGACCCCAGTGCGCCCGGAATGGGACAAGCTGATCGCGCAGATGAAATCCGACCCGAACAAGGGCCATTTCAAAAAGACCGAAGCTTGGGACAAAGTCGACTGGGAAGGCATGTACCCGCCGCTGCGCCGCGAATTCATCGACTTCCTCGTCAGCTCCTGCACTGCCGAGTTTTCCGGCTGCGTGCTGTACAAGGAGATGAAGCGCCGAGCCTACTTTTTGCGGTGCGATCCAGCAGTATGTACCAGTTGATCAAAGACTTGCGCACGATGGACGGGGTAGCGGACTGCTATGCGTTCGGAGAGTATGCGCACTTGAAAATGGGCAACCCCTCCCAGCCTCCCCAACGGGGAGGAGCCGGCGGCGGCGGTGCGTCCCTGCTTGCCCGGGGGATGAGGGCAGGCTTCGACGCGCTGGAGATTCAGG
>NZ_JANMET010000316.1:0-2112 GCF_031377265.1 Tabrizicola sp.
ATCCCGTCCCAGACCTTCTCACCCCACCAGGTCACCGCCATGTGGTACGAATAATCGCAATTGGCCCGCCCCGACTTGTTGTGCCACATCTGGGCCGCATCCATCAGCCCCTGCCCCTGCCCCGGCAGCACGAAATCGACGACCATCGTGGTCCCGCCACTCAGCGCCGCCCGCGTGCCGCTCTCAAAATCATCCGCCGAATAAGTGCCCATGAAGGGCATCTCCAGATGCGTATGCGGGTCGATCCCGCCGGGCATCACATAGCAGCCGGTCGCGTCAAGCTCGGTCCCGCCCTGAAGGCCCTGCCCGATCTCGGTGGATGACTTTGAGAGCGGCACCCGGGCGGCCCTTTCAGGCGGGACCACGATGGTCGTCGACTTCGTGCTGCCGGGGCAGGGGCAGGGGCTGATGGATGCAGCCCAGATGTGGCACAACAAGTCGGGCCGGGCGAACTGCGATTATTCCTACCACATGGCGATCACCTGGTGGGGGCAGAAGGTGTGGGAGGATATGGCCGACAGCGTGAAGGCGGGCATGACCTCGTTCAAGCACTTCATGGCCTACAAGGGTGCCTTGATGGTGAACGATGATGAGATGTATCAGTCGTTCTGCCGGGTTGGCGATCTGGGCGGCCTTGCGATGGTGCATGCCGAGAACGGCGATGTGGTGGCGGAACTGACGGCGAAACTGTTGGCCGAGGGCAACACCGGGCCGGAAGCGCATGCCTACAGCCGCCCGCCGCAGGTAGAGGGGGAGGCGACCAACCGCGCGATCATGATTGCCGACATGGCGGGGGTGCCGCTGTATGTGGTGCATACGTCGTGTGAGGAGGCGCATGAGGCGATCCGGCGGGCACGGATGCAGGGCAAACGGGTCTGGGGCGAGCCCTTGATCCAGCACCTGACGCTGGACGAGAGCGAGTATTTTCACCCCGATTGGGACCATGCCGCGCGGCGCGTGATGTCGCCACCGTTCCGATCCAAGCATCATCAGGACAGCCTTTGGGCGGGGCTGCAGTCAGGGTCGCTGTCGGTGGTGGCCACCGACCATTGCGCCTTCACCACCGCGCAGAAGCGGTTCGGGGTGGGGGATTTCTCGAAAATCCCGAACGGCACGGGGGGCCTTGAGGACCGGATGCCGATGCTGTGGACCCATGGGGTGGCGACGGGGCGGCTGACGATGAATGAGTTTGTTGCGGTGACGTCAACAAACATCGCAAAAATCCTCAACTGTTACCCGAAGAAGGGGGCAGTTCTTGTGGGCGCGGATGCGGATCTGGTGGTTCTGGATCCGGAGAAGTCGAAGACGATCATGGCGAAAAAGCAGCAATCGTCAATTGATTACAACGTGTTCGAGGGCAAAGTTGTGACCGGCCTGCCGCGCTTTACTCTGACGCGGGGGCATGTCGCGATCCATGATGGCGAGGTGCGGACGAAAGAGGGCCACGGCCAGTTCGTCGCCCGCGAACCGCGCCCTGCGGTGAACCGGGCGCTGAGCGCGTGGAAAGAACTGACCGCGCCACGGCCGGTGCAGCGGACCGGCATTCCGGCAACGGGCGTTTGATGCGGCGCTTCCTTTCTGTCGTTGCGGCCTATTTGATCGCCTGTGGCGTTGCCGCCGTCGGGTTGGGTGTGCATCTGGCAATCCTTGCGGCGGTGTCATCGGACCTTCCTGTGACCGGGATCAAATCCGCTATAGAAGCCGTGTTGGGTATGGTCGGCGGCATTGGGATGCTGTTTCTGTTCTTGTGCCTAAGCGCCTGGCCGGGATTCCTGGTGATGCGGCTTTTGCTGTGGGTGCTGCGCAGGACGGATTGGCCAAGTTTTGCGGTGGCTGGCGCGCTGAATGCGGTGATGGTCGTTGTCTTGATGACATGGGACCAGGGGTTCACGGTGGCGCAGTTCGTCAAGTATCCGCCAAGCCCTGTGGTTCCGTTGATTGGGTGCATCGCAGGTATCGCAGCATGCCTTGCGGAACGGTATTTCTTGCAAAAGGCGTCTCAGGCGGCGGCGACAGCATGAAAACCGTCTTGGCCCGGAACCTGTTCCTCAAACTCTGGCATCAGAATGCCGCGTTCATGTTCTTTCGGATCGGTGTCGCTGATCAAGCTTA
>NZ_JANMET010000319.1:0-2693 GCF_031377265.1 Tabrizicola sp.
CCCAAGGCCGTGCCCGGCGCGAGATGAGCGATCTGTTGTCCCGCGTGCCCCGGACGGCCGCACGTCACCAAGGCGGCGCGCTCGAAGAGGTGCCGCTGGATGCCATCGCACGGGGCGATCTGCTGCTGATCCACCAAGGCGACGTGGCACCCGTCGACGGCACGGTGGAAAGCGACCGCGCGATCCTGGACCAGTTGGCATTGACCGGCGAGTCGTTGCGCCTGCGGCCGATGCGCGGGAAGGAAGTCATGAGAGGGTCGACCAATGCGGCAATGGAAGAATGGCTGATTCAGATCAAGGCGAATGTCGCGTGTTCGGCGCAAACCATCAACCATGATCCAATCAGAATATGAAAGGAAATCGAAGGAATGACGTTCGATTGAACCGCCGTGGTCTTCTGCACGGTCTGGGCTGCTGCGCCAGCTTGCCTGCCGCGGCACTGTTGGCCACCGGCGCCAGCGCACAGGAAACGCAGGCTGCGATCGCTCCGCCGGTCCCGGACAACGTAACTCCTGAGCAGGCATTGGACCTGTTGAAAGCAGGTAACGCCGGGTTCATCACCGACGCGCCCTACCGCGCTGCGGACACGCGCGAACGACGTCTTGAAATTGCGGCAGGCCAGAAGCCGTTCACAGTTCTGGGGGGCTGTTCGGAATCCCGAGTGTCACCCGAACTGCTGTTCGGGCGCGGGTTGGGCGAGTTGTTCATTATCCGGGTTGCAGGTAACACTGTGGATCTGACAGCTCTTGGCAGCATCGAATATGCCGTTGCGCACCTCGGCGTTCCCTTGATCGTGGTCTTGGGCCATGAATGCTGCGGTGCAGTTGCAGCGGCGGTCGACGTAGTCGATAATAACGTGACGTTTGAAGGTGCCATCGGCGCGATGGTCGAGCCGATTATTCCTGCTGTATTGTCCGTGAAAGGCTCTGCGGGCGATCTGGTCGAGAATTCTGTCCGTGCCAATGTCGAGCGGGTCATTGCCCGGCTGCTGAGTTCGGGCGTGATCATCGAGAATTTGGTCGAAGAGGGTAAACTCATGGTTGTGGGTGCCCGCTATGATCTTGAAGATGGCATCGTCGACTTCATCTGATTTCAAAGCGCGTTGATCGCGTCACTTGCTTTGTTCCCAGATGATCGGAGGTTTTTTGCAACATGGCAATCAATGCCGGTTGCCATAATCCCGTCGGCGTTGCGTTAGAGGCGACGTGGCACCCAAGGACGGTACTATGATCAGCGCGCGCGATGCTGGACCAATCAGGCTTGACGGGCGAGGTGATGCCGATCCGGCTGGAACACGGCCAGGAAGTGATGAGTGGTTCGACCAACGCGGGCGAGGCTTTCGATCTGCGTGTCATTCGGGCTGCGGCCGACAGCACCTGTACCGGGATCGTGCGGCTGATCGAGGCGGCGCAGGCCTCCAAAGCGCCGATGGCACGGCCAGCCGACCGCTATACACTGGAAAGGGTTGACGCGGAGATCGGGCTGTCGATCCTCGGCATGATCGCCGCTGCTTTCGGATATCTCACACCCGTGCAGGGCGCGCTTGTGCAGGAGGTGATTGATGTCGCAGTGATCCTGAACGCGCTCAGGGCCCTCCGGATTGCGCCCCGCGTTTCAGGGCGGAATGAGGAAGCCGACGCCGCGTCTGCAACCTTGCCGCCTCTTGCGACCCAACCCACCCATTGACCCGGAAAGACCCTTCCTATGAGCAGATTGTCCCACTCCGAAGTCCACATGGTGCATCGCATCGGCTGGTTGCGCGCCGCAGTGCTCGGGGCGAATGATGGCCTTGTCTCGACCGCCAGTCTGGTTGTGGGCGTGGCCAGCGCAGGGTCCGGGCGGCCCGAGATTCTGATCGCTGGTCTGGCCGGGCTGGTGGCGGGTGCCATGTCGATGGCGGCAGGCGAGTATGTCTCGGTCAGTTCGCAGACCGACGCCGAACAGGCCGATCTGGCGCGCGAGACCCGAGAACTGAAAGACACGCCAGAGGCGGAGTTGGACGAACTGACCCGCATCTATGTTGGGCGCGGGCTGGACGAGGATCTGGCCAGGCAGGTCGCGGTCCAGCTGACGCAGAAAAACGCGCGCGGGGCCCAGGCGCGCGACGAGCTTGGCATCTCGGAGACGGTGACCGCACGACCGATCCAGGCGGCGGTCGTCTCGGCGATGACCTTTGCGGCCGGTGCCGTCATCCCGCTGATCGTGGCCTCGGTGGCACCTGCAGCGCAGATATCGGCGATTGTTGCAGGGACAACCCTGATCGGCCTGATGGCGCTCGGCGGCCTTGGGGCATCGGTCGGTGGTGCAGGCGTCGTCAAGGGTGCCATTCGCGTGACATTCTGGGGCGCCCTTGCCATGGCCGCGACGGCCGCCGTCGGGTGGGTTTTTGGCGTTGCGGCTTGATCGTGGCCCAAACCCCGACTGAATGCACCCTGGTGCGATCGCCGCAACGACTGATGTCGATCAATGCCTTGGCGCCCGCTTCATGCAACTTTCCAAACTGATGCAATGGAACATGCCATGACCATGACAAGAGACCGGATCGGCAGCGTCCGAGGCTACACGATCTATCAGATCGGCCTGCATTGGCTGATCGCCGCGCTGGTTTTCGTGCAACTGATCTTCGGCGAAAGCATGACCGAGGCCATTGAAGCAGCCGAGGAAGGTGAGCCCGTCTCCGCGCTTGAAGGCAA
>NZ_JANMET010000327.1:0-4678 GCF_031377265.1 Tabrizicola sp.
ACCACGCTTCTTCAGTGAGGGCTGTAGCGGGACCAGTTCGTGGTGCGGTAGCGGGCGGCTGTTGGTTTGCTCATGCCGCCTGTCTAACCGCATGGATTCACGTTGTGAATCCTTTGCGGACAGAGTTGTGCAACAACGCCCTTCTACCCCTCCGAACAAGACCTCGACCAATCCCGCCGCATCAACTTTGACCCCAAGCTCTACGCCCGCCTGCAGGCCCTTGCAAAACACCCTACCCATGGCACCCCGGATGAGGTGGCGGTCTTCGACTACATCTACGGCGTCCTGCACTGCCCGGCCTACCGCGCCACCTATGCCGAGTTCCTCAAGATCGACTTCCCCCGCATCCCCTGGCCGGTCACCCCCGATGAATTTTGGGACGTCTCGACCAAAGGCACCCAGCTGCGCAAGCTGCATCTGATGGACCCCGCCACCATCGGCCCCACCCCTTACCCCTTCAAGGGCGAAGGCAACGCCGTGGTGGACAAGCTCCGGTTTGAGGACGGCCCCGACGGAAACAAAATCTGGATCAACGCCACCCAATACTTCGACGCCGCCCCTGCAGTCAGCTGGACCTTCTACATCGGCGGCTACCAACCCGCCCAGAAATGGCTTAAAGACCGCAAGGGCCGGGCGCTGACCCTGGATGACGTGAAACACTACCGCAACATCCTGAAAATCCTGGCCGAGACGGACCGGATCATGAAGATGATCACGATGACGCTGGAGGCCGCATGAAACCCGCACTGATCATCCTTGCCCTAGCCGTGACCACCGGCCCCATGTTCGGGCAAAGCTTCACCTGCCGGATCGGTCAGGACGCCGCCTGCCTCGACTGGGGTGACACGGTTTGTTCAAGTAGCGGGATGTGCGTGGACGCAAACGCCGCCTGTTTCGACGCCTATCAGTGCGACTACAAAGGCTTCACCTGCAAATCGAACGTCGATGAATGCGTCGAAGCGCATGACAAGGCCGTGCGGGACTACAATACCCTTGTCCAGGATTACGAAACGCTGCGTCTGGCCGGGGCCAAGCTAAGCGATGCCTTCGACGATCTGCAGTCTGAATACGATGCTTTGCGCCAAGAGGCACAAGAGTTGCAGAACGCGCAGGCCGACACTCAGAACTGCCTTTTCATTGCCCGCACGCTGGATGACGCCCAACTCTGCGCGCAATGAAGGACGGCATTCTGTCCTTCAAGCGCTTTTTCTATGTGGAGTCGTTTGTGGGGTAGAGGCGATAAACTGCCATTTTATCCAATGAAATCAATGATGATTGGCGGAGAGACAGGGATTCGAACCCTGGGTCGGCGCAAACCGACAACGGTTTTCGAGACCGCCGCATTCGACCACTCTGCCACCTCTCCGCGCTTAAGGCGGTCGTCTTGTGAGGGCGGGATGTAGCGGGCGAGAACCGGTAATGCAACCCCGTTCATCGATAAATTCACGGCCTGCCGCGCTGCGTTCCAGCGCAGTCACGCCACCCAACATCCGCAATGCTTGGCAAACGGGGGCGAAGGCGTTACCTCTCTGGCTGCACCGCAAAAGGATCACCTCGATGCGCCTCCGCACCTTTGTTGCCGCCAGCTTCATTGCCCTAGGCAGCGTGACCGCGCCGATCGCTTGGGCTGAAACCAAGGTCGCGCCCATGGAAGCCATGCAGGGCGAGGCCGCCGTGCTTGCATTGTCGGAAACCCTGAACATCGGGCCGTTGTTCGACGTGTTGCACGAAGAAGGAAAGTCCTACGGCAAGGCGCTTGAAGAAGACATGTTCCCCGGCGGCGGTGGGCCGGGATGGATCGCGACGGTTGAAGCGATCTATGATACCCCGACCTTGCGCGCTCGGTTCGATGCGGCGCTGGTCGCAGAACTGTCGTCCGATCCCGCAGCGGTGGCCGACATGGTCGCTTTCTTTGGGTCTGACCGGGGTCAGCGCATTCTGAAACTGGAAATCGAGGCCCGGCGCGCCCTGTTGGACACAGCTGTGGAAGAGGCGGCGCAGGTCACCGCCGACAAGATGCGGGCCGCGCGCGATCCGCGGGTGGGTCTGGTGACGCGGTTGGCCGAGGCCGGCGATCTGATCGAGATGAACGTGGCCGGCGCGCTGAGCGGCAACCTCGCCTTCCTGCAAGGTATGGCGCACGCAGGCATCTATGGCGAAGAGGTTGATCAGGACCAGATGATGAGTGATGTCTGGGGGCAAGAGGAACAGATCCGTGCCGACACGACGACCTGGCTCTACCCGTTTCTGCTGTTGGCCTATGAGCCGCTGAGCGATGCCGACCTGGAGGGCTATATCAAGTTCTCGGAATCGGTCTCGGGCCGCAGGTTGAATGCAGCGCTGTTCACTGCCTTTGACGCGGTGTTCAAACAGGTGTCCTACGATCTTGGCCGGGCGGCAGGCCGTGCCATGCAGGGCTCCGATATCTGACCCTGCGGCTGCTTGACAGCCCGCCCGCAACGCAGCATAAGCGCGCATCCCGGCGAGGTGCGAATCCCGCCGGGACTTTAATTCATGACGCCCGCGAGGGCGCGCTGTCCGAGGCGGGCCGATCCTTCGGGAAAGCCCACGAACTCCCAGCCGGGGGCCACAGGACGCGAAGCAAGAAGGTACGAGACATGTTTGCGGTTCTCAAGACCGGCGGCAAGCAATACAAAGTGCAGGCGGGTGATGTTCTGCGCGTTGAAAAGCTTGCGGCGGTGGCTGGCGACAAGATCCAGTTCAACGATGTTCTGATGGTTGGCGGTGACACGGTCACTGTCGGCGTGCCCTTCGTGAAGGGTGCCGCCGTGCAGGCCGAGGTGATCGACCAGATCAAGGGCGAAAAGGTCATCCACTTCGTCAAGCGCCGCCGGAAGCATTCCAGCCAGCGCACCAAAGGCCACCGTCAGCATCTGACGCTGGTCCGGGTGACCGACGTGCTGGCAACCGGCGCCGACAAGTCGGGCGTTCGCGCAGCAACCGGCACCGCCGGTGCACGCGTCGCCGCGCATGAAGCCCCGGGTACCAAAGCAGCCGCGCCGGTTGCAGCGGAAAAACCAAAGCGCGCGCCCAAGGCCGCGGCAGCCAAGGAGTAACGGCAAATGGCACACAAGAAAGCAGGCGGTTCATCCCGCAACGGTCGCGACAGCGCCGGTCGCCGTCTTGGCGTCAAGCTGTTCGGCGGCCAGGCTGCGACCCCCGGCAACATCATCGTGCGCCAGCGTGGCACGACATGGTTCCCCGGTGAAGGCGTTGGCATGGGCGTGGACCACACGCTGTTTGCCAAGGTCGAGGGCCGGGTGACCTTCAAGAAGGGCATGAAGGGTCGCACTTTCATCTCCGTCCTCCCGGTCGCGGAGGCAGCCGAGTAAGCCGAACCTTTACACTTCGGATGTAGATGGGGGATCGGCCGCAGGGCCGATCCCCTTTTCCATGCGTGCGGGGGGCCAGCTGCAAGACACTTTTTCACGGTGCCACGATTGCACCGTGAAAGAGCCTAACAAAGGGGCGGTTGGCAGATTAGCTGCGGATCACCACATGTGCTTTCAAAGGAGGGGAGCCATGATGCTTGAAAAAATTGCGGGTCCGGTCGAAATCGCCACCGAGCGGTTCACGCTCAGGGCTGTGCGCCGGTCCGATGTCGGCCTGTTCGCCATGTATGCGGGCGACCGGCGCGTGGCCGAGGCGACCCAAGGCATCCCGCACCCCTTGCCGCCGGGCGCCGCAGATGCCTTTGTGACCCGCGCCATGGCGACCGGGACGGACGAAGATATCTGGGTGATGGATGGCAGCCGTTCGGGCCTTGCCGAAGTGCTGGGCGTGATCTCCCTGAAAAAGATGGACCGCGCGCAATCCGAAGTGGCGTTCTGGGTGGCCCCGGCGTTCTGGAACCTTGGCATCGCGTCCGAAGCGGTGCAGGCGCTGGTCGCGGCCAATCCGCAAAGCGACAAGACGATGTTCGCCGAAGCCTTTCAGGACAACCCGCAGTCCGCCCGCGTGCTGACCAATGCTGGCTTCCAGTATCTGGGCGACGCTGAAAGCTTTTCCGTCGCGCGCAACACCTGCGTGCCGACCTGGACGTACGTGAAAAAGCTGGGGTAGGGGCGGGGTCGAACGTCCGGTCTGCAGACTTAGCGGTCGTTCGCTGCACCTGCTTGGTTTCCACTGAGTCTGCGCGGATTACGAGATGACGGGTGGAAACCGTCATTCGCGGTGCGTCGTTCGTTGATCTTGAATAGCTGCCTAGGCAGACTTTACGAGTTAACTTCAACTCCAACCGGCTCTGTTGCACAAATCCCGTGAATCCGGCGAGGTAGCTGTGGTTTATGAGCAGACCGAGCACACCGACCGACAAGACCCTGAACCGGCCCGCCTACAACAAGGCGCGCAAGCGCCGCGGTTCGCTGACGATCTGGTTCGATCCTGACATGGCGTGGGCGGCGAAGCCGACCGGCCAGCGTGGGCGACAGCCCGTCTACAGTGGTGAGGCGGATCAGAAAACAGTCCGGGGGACTGTTTTCCCGCCGAACGCGCAAGCATGGCGGTGCCAAGCGCCGCGTCTGGCGCAAGATCCACCTTGGGATTGATGAGGAAACGCTGGAGATCGGGGCGGTCGAGGTCACCAGCAGCGACATAGGCGACGCGCCCATGCTGCCCGAACTGTTGGCCCAGCTTCCCGCCGATCAGAAGATCGCCA
>NZ_JANMET010000333.1:0-3272 GCF_031377265.1 Tabrizicola sp.
TTGCCTGGAGGCGCAAGCCGGAGGGCAAGGGGGGTGCAGCAGTCCCGAACGCTTGGAAATCGGGGCGCGGCTGCCTGCCCCTTGGCGGGCGCGGCCCGATTTGTCGACGGACAAATCGGGTAAGAAAGAACGTGTCACCCCCTCGCCAAATCCTCGAACAACCGCGCCACCCCTTCCGCGCCCGGATCATTGTGGCCTTTGAGTTTGTCAGCGGCGAGGTAGGTGGCCCTTCCCGCCTTGGCGCGGGTCATTTCGGCGGTGGCGTTGGCACCCTTGCGCGCCGCTGTTGCGGCTGCTGCCACACCTGAGGGTAGGGCGGCCAGCGCGGGGGCGAGGGCGTCGATCATGGTGCGGTGGCCGGGGGCGGCGCCGCCGACTTGCATCACGCGGTCGAGGCCTGCGGAGAGGGCGCCTATCCAGCTTTTGCCGCTGGCGCTTGCGTCGCCTGCGGCGGCGAAGAAGATGGCGAGGAGGACGCCGGAGGAGCCGCCCATGGTCTGGCTAAGCTCCACCCCGATGGCGCGGTAAAGCTGCGTCGGGTCCGCCAGTGGCAGGCGGTCCAGCGCTGCATGCAGGGCGCGCGCGGCCCCGGCGAGGGTGGAGCCGGTGTCGCCGTCGCCGGACTTGGCGTCGAGCAGGTTCAGCTCCGCCTCAACCGCGATCAGCGCCTTGCAGCAGCGGTCCAGCAGCGCGCGGCGGGCTGGGTGGGCGGAGGGCACGGCTTCGATCGGGGCGAGGCCATCGGGCAGCGGCTTGACCATGACCGCGCCCAAGGGCGACAGGCCGGGCCAGGCGTGGGGGGCGACGGGGGCGGCGAGCGAGGTGACTTGCGCATGGCCGACCGGCAAGAGCGAGACGGAGAAGCCGTGCATGTCGAGCGAGGTCATCATCGCGGCGGGGCCAATCATCCATTTGACGCGCGCCCCGAGCGGGGAGCGGGCGAGTTCATCGGTGAGGATGGACATCTCCAACGGCGTGGTGCCGCCGAGGTTGTTGAGGAGCGCCACGTGATCGCCAGCGCCCATGTGGGGGGCCAGCTTTTCGGCGACCATGGCCATCGCGCTGCGGGCGCCGGTGAAATCGACCTGCTCGATCCCGGCCTCGCCGTGGATGCCGAGGCCCAGTTCGGCCTTGCCGGCGGCGATGCGGTCTTCCTTGGGGCTGCCGGGAACGGTGCAGGTGTCAAGCGACATGCCGATGGAGATCGCGCCCTTGATCGTGGCGGTGGCGGCGGCGGTGATGGTGTCGAGATCGGTGCCGGATTCGGCCATAGCCCCGGCGATCTTGTGGACGAAAAGGGTGCCGGCAACGCCGCGCGCCTGCGGCAGGTCGGGCAAAGCGATGTCGTCATCGACGATGACCATGGAGACCTTGAGGCCAAAGGCGCGGGCGCGTTCGGCGGCGAGGCCGAAATTGAGGCGGTCGCCGGTGTAGTTTTTCACGATGAGCAGGCAGCCGGGTTTGCCGGTGACGGCGAGGATGCCCGCAAGCACGGCATCGACGGACGGTGAGGCGAAGACATCGCCGCAGACCGCCGCCGTCAGCATGCCTTGCCCGACGAAGCCCGCGTGCGAGGGTTCGTGGCCTGACCCGCCACCGGAGACGAGCGCCACTTTGCTGCGGTCCCAATCGGTGCGGGTGACGACCTTGATATGCGGGTAACCGTCAAGCCGGGCCAATTTGCCGCCCGAGGTGCGCAACAGGCCGTCAATCGCCTCCGTCACCAGAGCGTCTTTGGAATTCATGAACTGTTTCATGGGGCTGGTCCTCAGATGCGGTTGCCGCTGGCATCAAACCAGAGCGGGTTTTGGGGCTGGATGGCCAGAGTTTCGCCTGCGCGCAGGGGGGTGTGGGCGTCGGACAGGGTGATCAGGTCGTGCGGGCCAAGGGCCAGGTGCAGGCGGGTCTGATCGCCGAGGTGTTCAACGCGGCGCACGGTGGCGGGCTGGCCTTGGCCTTGGGTGATATGCTCAGGGCGCAGGCCGATCTGGGTGGCCCCGGCAGGGGCGTTGCCAAAGGCGCTGGCGGGCAAAAGGTTGATGCGCGGCTGGCCAAGGCGGGAGGCGACATAGGCGGAGACCGGGTTTTCATAAATCTCGCGCGGGGAGCCGTATTGCACGAGACGACCCTGGTCCAGCACGCCGACATGGGTGGCCATGGTCATCGCTTCGATCTGGTCATGGGTGACATAAAGGAAGGTGGCGCCCAGTTCGGCGTGGATGCGTTTCAGCTCGATCCGCAGGTCGGCGCGGAGTTTGGCGTCGAGGGAGGAGAGCGGTTCATCCATCAGGTAGATGCGGGGCTGGCGCACCAGAGCGCGGCCGATGGAGACGCGCTGCATCTCGCCGCCCGACAGGTTGGTGGCCTTGTTGTCGAGCTTGTGGGCGATGCGCAGGACCTCGGCCACCTGCTGCACCAGTTTGGCGATCTCGGCCTCGGGCATCGCGATGATCGGCGAGCGGAGGGGGAAGGCGAGGTTGTCGCGCACAGTGAGGTGGGGGTAGAGCGAGTATTGCTGGAACACCATCGCCACGTCGCGCTGGGCGGGGGTGTCCTTGACGACTGAGGCGCCACCGACGCGGATGTCGCCCGTGTCGGGCCGGTCAAGGCCCGCGATCAGGCGCAGGGTGGTGGTCTTGCCAGCCCCGGTGGGGCCGAGGAGGACGACGAAGGCACCATCGGGGATGGTCAGGCTGACGTCGTTCAGCGCCTTGGTGGCCCCGTAGGATTTCGTCAGACCGGAAAGGATGACCTCAGCCATGATGGACCCCCGCGTTGGCGGCGGTGCGCAAGGCCCGGCCGGTTGTGTCGTCAAACAGCGCAAGGGTGCGGGCGTTCAGGGTGAGGCCGACAGTGTCACCAACTTTGGTGATCTGGCTGGCCGAGGTGCGGGCCTTGATCTGGCCATGCGGGGTGGACAGTGTGACGATCTGGGTGGTGCCCAGATATTCCGTCGCCTCTACCCGGCCGCGGTAGGGGCTGGCATCGGTCAGCGCCACATGTTCGGGGCGCACCCCAAGGACAAGCTTGCCAGAGATGGCCTCTTGCACCTGCGGCAGGGCCATGTCGATTTCACCCAGCCGCACCGAACTGGCCCCCGCGGCAACCGCGCCGTCAAAGCGCAGGAAGTTCATCGACGGGCTGCCGATGAAATCGGCGACAAACAGTGTGGCGGGATGGTCGTAGATGTCTTGCGGGGTGCCGAACTGTTCGACAACGCCGTGGTTCATCACCACGATCTTGTCGCCCATCTGCATCGCCTCCAGCTGGTC
>NZ_JANMET010000366.1:0-11903 GCF_031377265.1 Tabrizicola sp.
GTGCCGTTGCCGTATTCGTGGTCCATCGCGTAGCCAAGCGCCTCTTCATAGGTCTTGGCACGCACGGTGGACAGCACCGGCCCGAAAATCTCCTTGCGGTAGATCTCCATGTCGGTGGTCACATGGTCAAACAGATGCGGACCGACGAAGAAGCCGTCCTCATAGCCCTGCAGCTTGAAGCCACGCCCGTCGACGACCAGTTTGGCCCCCGCAGCGACCCCAGATTCGACCAGGCGCAGGATGTTGGCCTTGGCCGCCGCAGTAACCACCGGGCCATAATCTACATCATTTCCAGCGGTATACGGGCCGACCTTCAACTTCTCGATCCGCGGTATCAGTCGTTCGATCAGCGCATCCGCGGTGGCGTCACCCACCGGAACGGCCACGGAAATCGCCATGCAGCGTTCGCCGGCCGCACCATAGCCCGCACCCACCAAAGCATCTGCCGCCTGATCCAGATCGGCGTCCGGCATGATGATCATGTGGTTCTTGGCGCCGCCAAAGCACTGCACGCGCTTGCCGTTGGAACAGCCGCGGCCGTAGATGTATTCGGCAATCGGGGTGGAGCCGACAAAGCCGATCGCCGAAACCACCGGGTTGTCGAGGATCGCGTCGACCGCATCCTTGTCGCCGTTGATCACCTGCAACACGCCGTCCGGCAAGCCTGCTTCCTGCATCAGTTCGGCCAGCATCAGCGGCACCGTAGGATCACGCTCCGATGGCTTGAGGATAAAGGCGTTGCCGCAGGCAAGGGCCGGGCCCATCTTCCACAACGGGATCATGGCGGGAAAGTTGAAGGGCGTGATTCCTGCCGCAACACCAATGGGTTGGCGCATGGAATACATGTCAATTCCGGGGCCCGCGGAATCGGTGAACTCGCCCTTCAGCAGTTGCGGTGCGCCAACGCAGTATTCGATGACCTCCAGCCCGCGCTGAATGTCGCCCTTGGCATCGGGGACGGTCTTGCCATGCTCGGATGACAGCGCAACCGCCAGCTTTTCCATGTCGCGGTTCAAAAGCCGGACGAATTCCATCATCACCCGGGCACGGCGTTGCGGGTTGGTGGCCCCCCATTTCACTTGCGCCATCGCCGCATCGGCCACCGCGCTGTCAAGTTCGGCCTTGGAGGCCAGTGCGACCCGCGCCTGCACTTCGCCGGTTGCCGGGTTGAACACATCGGCGAACCTGCCCGATTTGCCTGCAACGTGCTTGCCGTTGATCCAGTGACCGATCTCTTTCATCGCCGTACTCCCTTGGTTGGAGACACAATAGCCTTGCGGAAATGCCGAAAACAGAGGCAAGATTTCAAAAGGGTTTTGCAGGAATGCATGATGGATTGGGACGATCTCCGTATCTTTCTGTCCGTGGCGCGCAGCGAAAGCCTGTCGGCGGCAGGCAAACTGCTGAAGATCGACCCGGCCACCGTGGGCCGCCGTATCGCGCGGCTTGAGGCCGAAGTCGGCACCCGACTATTCGCAAAATCGCCGCAAGGTTACGCGCTGACCGAAGAAGGCACCCGCCTGTTGCCGCATGCCGAGGAGGCCGAGGCCGCCCTTGACCGCGCCAGCGAGGCGCTGTCCGGTCCCGAGGGGCTGACCGGCCAAATCCGCATCGGTGCGCCGGACGGTTGCGCAAATTACCTGCTGCCGCAGGTGCTTGCGCGCATTTGCGACGAAAATCCGGGGCTTGAGGTGCAGATCGTTGCCCTGCCGCGCGTGTTCAACCTGTCCAAACGCGAGGCCGACATGGCCATCGCCGTGTCTCGCCCCGAAGCGGGCCGCCTTACCGTGCAAAAGCTGACCGATTACCGCCTGCACCTTGCCGCAAGCCGCGCCTATCTTGCCAGGGCCCCGATCCATGGCCCACGGGATCTGCAAAACCACCGCTTCGTCGGCTACATCCCGGACATGATTTTCGACAAGGAGCTTGATTACCTTGCCGAGATCGGGGTCGCGCCGGCCACCCTCGCTTCAAACTCCGTGTCAGTGCAGTTGAACTGGCTACGCCACGGGGCAGGGGTCGGCATCGTCCATGACTTCGCGCTGCCCGCCGCGCCGGAACTTGTCCGCGTGATCCCCGATCTGATCAGTCTGACCCGCGCCTTCTGGCTGATCCGCCACGAAGGCGACAGCCGGCTGGAACGGCTGAACCGGTTCGCCGATCTTCTGACCCGCGAGGTCCGGGCCGAGATGGCGCGGCTGGAGGGCGCTGGCACCGGTTGAAACGCTTGACAGAATCCCTTGTCGGGCGGACCCTTGGCCTTCGGTCAGCAGGGAGGGACCGCCTCATGCTCGTGCAACAGATCCTGAAATCCAAAGGCGATGACGGCGTCGTGACGGTTGCCCCCGGCACTTCGGTGGCCAAGACGGCAGAGGTGTTGTCGGCCCGGCGGATTGGTGCCGTCATCGTTTCGCCCGACGGCAAGCGCGTGTCGGGCATCGTTTCGGAACGCGACATCGTGCGCGAACTCGGCCGCCGTGGGGCTGCCTGCCTTGGCGAGCCGGTCGAAACGCTGATGACCGCAAAGCTGGTCACCTGCAGCCGGCAGGAAAGCACCGATGATGTAATGCAACGCATGACTGATGGCCGCTTTCGCCACATGCCGGTGATGGAGGGCGATCAGATGATCGGCCTCATTTCCATCGGGGACGTGGTCAAGGCACGGTTGATGGAACTTGCGGCCGAAAAAGACGCGCTGGAAGGCATGATCAAGGGCTTCTGAGCCGAGCGATTTGGCCTTGCACCGTCCGGCGCAATAATGTTGCGTGCGCTAACGGGGCAGAGGGGGCATCAGCCATGCGCATCGGTCTTTATCCTGGCACCTTTGATCCGGTGACATTGGGCCATGTCGATATCATCCAGCGCGGCATGGCGCTGGTTGACCGGCTGGTGATCGGTGTCGCCATCAACCGCGACAAAGGCCCGCTGTTCAGCCTGGAAGAGCGTGTGGCCATGGTCGAGGCGGAATGTGCGCCGATCATCGCCAAGACTGGCGGCGAGATCATCGTGCATCCGTTCGAAAACCTGCTGATCGACTGCGCCCGCGATGTGGGGGCCTCGATCATCCTGCGCGGCCTGCGCGCGGTTGCTGATTTCGAGTATGAATTTCAGATGGTTGGCATGAACCGTGCGCTGGACGCATCGATCGAGACGGTGTTCATGATGGCCGACGCCCGGCGTCAGGCGATCGCGTCAAAGCTGGTCAAGGAAATCGCGCGGCTGGGCGGCGATGTGTCAAAGTTCGTGACGCCACCTGTGGTCGAGGCACTGAAGCGCAAGTACGGCTGACATGCAAAGGGGGCCCAGAGGCCCCCGGATCGTCGTTCTGTTGCCCGAAGTCAGGCAGCTTTGCCGTAGACGGCCTCACGGGCAATACGCTCGGCGTCACCACGGTAGATGCCAAGGTCAAGGGCCACATCCAGCGGCATGTTGGCAATCTCGTCACGGGTCTGGCGGTACAGCGCGTAGTTGCTGGCGGCGGTCTTCAGCATGTCGAAAACGGTAATCATCATAGGTTCCTTTCAGTGCAAGGGTCTGCTTGTTCTCCTTGCATGACCATGATGTAGGCAAACTGCTAGCGCAAACAACGGCCAATGCTGCGGTGCGGCTATGCATCCATTGCATGCCTTATCCAAAAACGATGGGGCATTCCGCAGAATGCCCCATCACCGGCCAGCCGTTACGGCGGCGTGTCAGATCAGTTTGCCCATCGCCACGGCGGTATCCGCCATGCGGTTGGAAAAGCCCCATTCGTTGTCATACCAGCTGAGGATAGACACAAAGGTGCCGCCCATGACCTTGGTTTGGTCCATGTGGAAGATCGACGAATGCGGATCGTGGTTGAAGTCCGAGGACACCAGCTTTTCATCGGTATAGCCAAGGATGCCCTTCAGCGGCCCGCTCTCGGCTGCTGCCTTGATGGCGCTGTTCACCTCTTCCACGGTGGTTGCGCGCTTGGCGATGAATTTCAGGTCTACAACCGACACGTTCGGTGTGGGAACGCGGATCGAAATCCCGTCCAGCTTGCCTTTCAACTCCGGCAGCACCAATCCCACCGCTTTTGCCGCCCCGGTCGAGGTCGGGATCATGCTCAATGCAGCGGCACGTCCGCGGTACAGGTCTTTGTGCATTGTATCGAGCGTCGGCTGATCGCCGGTGTAGGAATGAATCGTGGTCATCATCCCTTTCTCGATGCCGATCGCGTCGTGAAGCACCTTGGCAACCGGCACAAGGCAGTTGGTCGTGCACGAGGCGTTGGAGACGACGATATCGTCCTTCGTCAGCGTGTTGTGGTTCACGCCATAGACGATGGTTTTATCAGCCCCATCACCGGGGGCCGAAATCAGCACCCGCTTGGCGCCGTTTTCCAGATGCGGCAGGCACTTTTCCTTGGAGGTGAAGATACCGGTGCATTCCAGCACGATATCGACGTTCGCCCATGGCAGATCGGCCGGGTTTTTCAGCGCGGTGACCAGCATATGACCACGGCCAACGTCGATCCAGTCAGCCCCCGTCGTCACTGTCGCCGGAAAGCGGCCGTGCACCGAATCATAGCGCAAGAGATGCGCGTTGGTTTCGACAGGACCAAGATCGTTGATCGCCACCACTTCAATGTCGGTGCGGCCCGATTCAATGATGGCGCGCAGAACATTGCGCCCGATCCGGCCGAAGCCATTGATAGCGACTTTGACGGTCATCACAGTTCCTCCATGCAAGATGCGACTCACGCACCGCTTGATAGCGGTAACATCCGCAGATGCCCGCCAATTACAACCTCAGTTTGACGCCGTCAGCGCCAAAAGGCCACCCACTCCACAAGATCTACGAACTTGTGCATCACGAACATGACAGCCAGGCCGTCATTCGCCAGAAGGTCCACCCCCAGCACCAGAACCAGGAAGACCCCAAGATACAGCGCAATCGTGTTGGTCACAAAGCCTCTCCCGGTTTCGCGATGCTTTACACCGGAATACTCAAAACCCCGTAAACGACCATAGTCGAAGGACGGAACCGCTAGAAGCCATCTTGCGTTGCTTTGCCAAACCCATGCTGGCGCGCTAAGTCAACGGGAACCAGGTAGGAGCCTTTGATGAGCGGACTTCTCGCGCTTCTTGATGATGTGGCCGCTATTGCCAAGGTTGCGGCCTCGTCGCTTGACGACATTGCTGCAGCGGCCGGCAAGGCCGGGGCCAAGGCCGCCGGGGTGGTGATCGACGATGCCGCCGTTACGCCCAAATACGTCCATGGCTTTTCCGCCGACCGCGAATTGCCGATCATCTGGCGGATCTCGCTTGGCTCGCTGAAGAACAAGCTGTTGATCCTGCTGCCGGGTCTGCTGCTGCTCAGCGCCGTTCTGCCGCAGGCGATAACCCCGCTGTTGATGATTGGCGGCGCCTATCTGTGCTTTGAGGGCGCGGAAAAGGTGTTTCACAAACTGTTCCCGCATGGCGACCAGGACGTCGCCGAAGACTTTGACACCAAGGACCCCACCCATCTGGAAGAAGAAAAGGTCGCCGGTGCGATCAAGACCGATTTCATCCTGTCGGCTGAGATCATGACCATCGCGCTGGCCACCGTTGAAAGCCCCAGCTTCTGGATGCAGGCCGTCACTCTGGCAGTGGTTGGTACGATGATTACGGTGCTGGTTTATGGCGCAGTGGCGCTGATCGTAAAGATGGATGACGTCGGCCTGCACATGGCTGCCAAGGGCCGGACCCGCGGTGGCAGGGCCGTGGGGCGTGGCCTTGTGGTGGCGATGCCAAATCTGATGGCCTTCCTGTCCACGGTCGGCACGGCAGCGATGCTGTGGGTCGGCGGCAATATCGTGGTGCATGGGCTGGATGTGCTTGGCTGGTCCTGGCTTTACGATCAGATCCATCATGTGGCGCTGGCCGCGGCGCACGCGTTGCCGCAGGCCGCAGGCTTTGTCGAATGGGCGGTGACTGCGGCAATCGACGGTGTCTTCGGCCTGATCCTTGGCGTGATCCTGATCCCGGTTGCGACAAGGGTCATCGGCCCGGTCGTTGCGGCGCTATCGCCCAGGAAAGCCGCGCCTTGAACGATTTTGCCACCCTCGTCGGGCGCGTCCTGATCGCGGCGCTGTTTTTGGCCGGGGCGGTCCAAAAGGGGGCGGACCCTTCGGCGGTCGAGGGCCTGCTTGCGGCGCGGGGATGGCCGGTCTGGCTGGTCTGGCCCGCGCTTGGCTTCAACCTCGGGGCGGGCATCGCGCTGATCGCGGGGGTCTGGGTCAGGCCGGTGGCGGGCCTGCTGGCCGCCTATTGCGCGGTGACCAGCCTGTTCCACTACATCCCGGCAGACCCGTGGCAGATGTCGATCTTCGTCAAGAACTGGGCCATCGCCGGGGGCTGCCTGATCCTTGCGGCGCATGGAGCCGGACGCTACGCACTGCGCCCCTGAAAAGGCGCGGAACCACAAGCCACGCGCCGCGTTGACCCTGCGAACCCATCACAGGAGTGCCGCATGGACCGCAAGCAATTCGAAGCCTGGGACCGCCGTATCATCACCCGCGCAGATCGGCTGTGGCAAGCGGCCGGTCGGCCGGAAGGCGCGCGCGACAGTTTCACCGAAGCCGCCCGCGAACTGATCGCGATCGAGGAAAACCCCGACTCCGGTACCCTTGATCCTGAAGATACCGCAAAGCCTGTGATCGAAGAGGCGTCAATCATGCGCAACCTTGGCGAATTCCCCACCCTGACCGATCAGGGTGAAGAGATGACCTTCCCCGACACCGCCGAGCCCGATTTCGCCGACGATGACGGCATTCACCTGTCAGACGGTGATGCCTCTGATAGCGGCGGTGTGCTGCCGCTGGATGACATGCCGTTGCACGAGTTGGCCGACATTTCCGTCGCCGACGCCGATATCACCAGCGACACCACCGACGCTGACAACGAACCTCCATCCGCCGAAGATGACCTTAACGACGATGGACTGCCAGATCAGCCCGCTTTCGGGTCTTCCGCTGACAAAAGGTCAGAGTAGCGCCTTCGCTTTTGCTACAGTGGCCTCGGCGGTGATGCCGAATTCCTTGTAAAGCCGCTCTATCGGGGCGGATGCTCCGAACGTTGACATGCCGATGAAACCTGCCTTGGCTTCACGGCCGCGCTCGCCCAGAAGCCAGCGATCCCAGCCCTGCCGAACGCCCGCCTCGATCGCGACCCGCACGGGGCCTGCGGGCAGCACGCGCTTGCGCCACGCCTCGTCCTGTGCCGCAAACAGCTCCATGCACGGCATCGACACGACGCGGGTGCCAATGCCGTCGGCCTCCAGCGCCTCCCGCGCTTTCAGCGCGATCTCGACCTCGGACCCGGTGGAGATCAGGATTACCTGGCGCTTGCCCGTCGCCTCGGCCAGCACATAGGCGCCTTTGGCAACCATGTTCTGCGCGGTATGCACCTTGCGCACGGCGGGCAGGTTCTGCCGGCTCAGCGCCAGAACCGAAGGCGTGCGCTCCGAGGTGAGCGCCAGCTCCCACGCTTCGGCCACCTCGACCAGATCGGCGGGGCGGAACACCAAGGTGTTCGGCGTGGCGCGGGAAATCGCCAGATGCTCCACCGGCTGATGGGTCGGGCCATCTTCGCCCAGACCGATGCTGTCATGCGTCATCACATAAACCACCGGCACACCCATCAGCGCGCTAAGCCGCATCGCGGGGCGGGCGTAATCGGTAAAGCACATGAAGGTGCCGCCGTAGGGGCGCACCCCGCCATGCAGCGCCATCCCGTTCATCGCCGCCGCCATGCCATGCTCGCGGATACCGTAATAGATGTAACGCCCCTTGCGGTCGTCGGGCGAGAACACGCCCAGATCGGCGGTCTTGGTGTTGTTCGACCCGGTCAGGTCGGCCGATCCGCCGATGGTTTCCACAACCACCGGGTTCACCGCCGCCAGCACCTTTTCCGATGCCGTGCGGGTGGCAAGCTTTGGCATATCCGCCACCGCCTGCTTTTTCACGGTGCGGATTGCCGCTGCCAGCTTTGCCGGGGCGGTACCCGCAAAGACCCGTTCAAACTCGGCGCGCCGGGCGGCGGGCAGGGCGGCCATCTGCGCCTCCCACTTTGCCCGCGCTGCGGCACCCTTGGCCCCCAGACCTTCCCACCAGCCCTTGATCGCCGCTGGCACCTCGAACGGTGCCGCGGTCCAGCCGTAGCCAGCCTTTGCCGCCGCCATCTGCGCGGGGTCGGTCAAGGCACCGTGGCCCTTGTTGGTATCCTGCGCTGCGTGGCCCAACGCGATGTGCGTCTTGCAGGCGATCATCGCCGGGCGCGGGCTGGCCTTTGCGGCCACCAGCGCGCGGTCGATATCCTCGGGGTCATGCCCGTCGCAGGCAAACACATCCCACCCGGCGGCGGCAAAGCGCGCTTTCTGGTCGGTCACGTCAGACAGCGAAACCTTGCCGTCGATGGTGATGCCATTGTCATCCCACAGCACGATCAACCGGCTGAGCGCCAGCTTGCCCGCCAGTGCAATCGCCTCGTGGCTGATGCCTTCCATCAGGCAGCCGTCGCCGGCAATCACATAGGTGTGGTGGTCCTGAACCTTGGCCCCGAACCGGGCGCGCAGGTTTTCCTCGGCAATCGCGAAGCCCACCGAATTGGCAATGCCCTGGCCCAGCGGCCCGGTCGTGGTTTCCACCCCGGCAACATGGCCATATTCCGGGTGACCGGCAGTGATCTTGCCCCACTGCCGAAAGCCCTTGATCTGGTCCAGCGTCATGTCGGCATAGCCGGTCAGGTACAAAAGGCTGTAGATCAGCATCGATCCATGCCCCGCCGACAGGATGAACCGGTCACGGTCGGCCCAGCGTGGGGCCTTGGGATCGAACTTCAGATGGTTGGCAAACAGCACCGTGGCCACATCTGCCATGCCCATCGGCATCCCTGAATGGCCCGAGTTTGCTGCCGCGACGGCATCCAGCGTCAGGGCGCGGATTGCACAGGCGCGCATCCAATGATCGGGGTGGCGGGCGCGCAGGGTCGATATGTCCAAGGCCGGTTTCCTTTGGGTAAGGGCTGCAGGGCAGGGTCGCTAGGGTCCTAACGACCTGCAAAGGCAAGATCAAGCACGTCGCCCAAGGTGTTGGTAAGAAAGGCGCGTCCCATTCCTGCGGTTTCGCGCTAAGATCGCTCTTGACCGCGACGCGGACGATTCGCACTGTGGCGCGCAGGGGCCGCCTTTGGGGGCAAAGGGGCGTCCGCAGCAGACGGCAAGGGGTGGGCAATGCAAAACATCACGGATCTGGAACAACGGATCACATCGGCGCTGGAGCGTATCGGCAAGGGTGTCGACCGGCTCGATGGCGCGCCACGCGCCAAGCCGGTCCAGACCCCCGCTGCGCCAGACCAGGCGCTGCGCACCCAGCTGGAAGAAGAAAAGACCCTGACAGCACAGCTGCAGGACCGGCTGCGCGCCTTGAAGGACCGCGACAGCCAGACCGGCCTGCAGGAAAAGATCGACCGGCTGACCCAGCAGCTTGATGTGCAGGGGCTGGAACTGCAGCGGATGCGCCGCACCACCGCAGCGCTGCGCGAGCAACTGGCGCTGCTGGGTCAGGCGCAAGCGTCAGGGGTGACCGACCCGCAGCTGATCAACAAATCCATGGTGGTCGAACTTGACGCCCTGCGCGCGACGCGGCTGACGGAAATGGCCGAAATGGATGAAATTCTCGCGGCGCTTGAACCGCATCTTTCGGAGGCCGGACATGCCTGATCTAGAAGTCACCATCGGTGGACGCCCGTTTCAGGTGTCGTGCCAGCCCGGCGAAGAACATTTTCTGCGCTCGGCTGCCGGGATGCTGGATGCCGAAGCGGCCCCCTTGATCGAACAGATGGGTCGGCTGCCCGAAGCCAAGATGTTGCTGATGGCGGGATTGCTTTTGGCCGACAAGACGGCGGCGCTGGAAGATGAACTGCGCGTCGCCCGCGGCCGCGTGGCCGAACTTGAGGCGCGGCCCGTCGGCACCCGCGATGTGGCGGTGATCCCGCCGCAAGTGATCGAAACACTGGCCGAAATTGCGGCCCGCGCCGAAGCGATCGCGGCACGGGTGGAAGAAAAGGCCTGATTGCTAGCGGCCCGCGCGCGATTTCTTTACAGAAATCCCGCCGTGTCACTCAAGGCGTCCGAACCGAAAGCTCCGGTTCGGCGCTGATCAGCCGTTGGCTTCGCGGATCTTGTCCGCCGCCGTCTTGTCAAAGGTCACACCTTTGGCCTCGAACAGCTGATCCAACTCT
Organism: Tabrizicola sp.; assembly: GCF_031377265.1. Lineage (GTDB taxonomy): Bacteria > Pseudomonadota > Alphaproteobacteria > Rhodobacterales > Rhodobacteraceae > JAUYQR01. The sequence goes on from NZ_JANMET010000366.1 coordinate 10,251, forward strand.
CCCGACAGGGTCATTTCGGTGACGATATCGCAGCCGCCAACGAATTCGCCCTTGACGTAAAGCTGCGGGATTGTCGGCCAGTCCGAGAACTCCTTGATCCCCTGCCGTACCTCGGCGTCCGCCAGCACGTTCACGTCCTGAAATTCCACGCCCATGAAATTGAGCACCCCCGCCACGCGGCTGGAAAACCCGCATTGCGGCATCATCTTGGTGCCCTTCATGAACAGCACCACGTCATTCTTTTCGATGGTTGCCTTGATCGTGTCTGCCGCGCTCATCGCCCGTTCTCCTGTTCGTCCCGGTCAGAGGCCGCGGAATATCCGCCGCCCGTTTCGCGCTGCGCCAGATACGAGGCCATGCGCCGTTCCATTTCCGCCTTCTCAGCCCGCCGCCGTTTTGCATCGGCATCCGTGTCGTCCGGGTCAGCGCCCTTGTTGCGCTTGCGGCGCAGGATCGAAATGACTCCGATCAGCGTCATCGCGATCGGAACAAGATTGCCAAAGCCGCTTCCCAGCGCCATGTCAATCCGGTGCCTTTGTGGTCAGGGCCAGCGCATGCAATTCACCCTGTGCGCCGTCCATCCGGCCCTTCAGCGCTGCATAAACCGCGCGCTGCTGTTGCACCCGGTTCATCCCGCGAAAGCTTTCGTCGATCACATGCGCCGCGAAATGCGCGCCGTCATCGCCTTCAACCGTGATCCTGGCGTTGGGAAAGCTTTCCCGCAGCAGGCTTTCGATATCACGGGCATCAATTGCCATCCGTCACGTCCTTCTTGTTCGGGTTTGAATGTAGGGCTGCCGTCGGGGGGTCGCAAGCCCGGTTTTGACAGCACCTATCGTGGCAGCGCGTCCCAGTCGGTGCGCAGCATGCCGTACAGCAGCGTGTCGATCACCCGGTCGATGCGTGGCACGTATTCATGCTGGCGCAGCCGTCCTTCCAGCACAAAACCGGTTCGCACATACGCCTTTTGCGCGCGCAGGTTTTCGCCGCTGCAATCCAGCCACAGCCGCCGTGCGTTCAGGCTGTCAAAGCCATAGTCAACAAGGGCGCGCAGGAAGGCTGCCCCTTCGCCCTGGCCCGGCGCATCCAGCGCCAGACGCATCAGGCACACCGACCCCGACGGCTTGCCGATGTCGCAAAAGATCGCAAAGCCGCGTGCCTCGCCCCAGATCAGCAGCCGCGTGGTGGGATCGGCAAGATAGACCGCCAGCGCCGTCTCGTCCTCGTCGGTCAGGTACGGGGCGTTCTCGGGCCGCCCGACCACCGCGCGGACAAAGCCGATATCGTCCAGAGTTCCGGCGCGCAGCATCAGCCAACGGCCGCCGCAAACGCGCTTCGGTACAGGGCGGACAGGTCTGCCAGTGGCGCCGTGTCGGTACCAAAGCCAACGGTGCTGCCGCCAAATATGCCGGCGCGCAGGGTGGGCACAGCGCCGGCCCGCGCCGCAGCTTCCAGCGCCGCGGCTTCTTCTGGGGCGCAGGCCACCAGATAGCGCGCCTGATCTTCGCCAAACAGCGTCGCTATATCGGCGGCGGCAAGGGTTACCCCCAGCCCCGCCGCCTCGGCCATTTCGAACGCCGCCAGCGCCAGCCCGCCATCGCTGAGGTCGCTGCAAGCCCGCAACGCCTTGCGGTTGGCGCGGATGAACTCGCC
>NZ_JANMET010000367.1:0-2978 GCF_031377265.1 Tabrizicola sp.
ATCCATGCGCGGTGGACAGACGCCAGAGCCACTGCGATTCCTTGTCCCAGTGACCCCAGGCGGGCTGGGTCAGCCAGCTTTGCAAGTACGACGCCTCGAAATGCCGGATGGCGCCGACGGCCCCGTCGCGCACCATTTGCGCGCCCTTCTGCATGGCGGCGACGTTGCGGTAAGTGAGGTTGACCATGTTGACGACGCCCGCCTTTGCCGCCGCCGCTGCCATTTCGGCGGCATGGGCGGCGTTGGTGGCGAGCGGCTTTTCGCATAAGATATGTTTGCCGGCGGCCAGCACCGGCATGGTGGTGGCGCAATGCACCGCGTCGGGGGTGACGTTGGTCACCGCGTCGAACGCGCCCCATTCCAGCGCGGCCTCAAGCGAGGCAAAGCCCTGCGGGATGCCGTGCTGGGCCAGAAACGCCGCCAGTTGTTCGGGCCGGGTATCGACGCCAGCGACGATGGTGACGCCGGGAATGGCACGGAAGCCTTCGACATGGCTTTTCGCCATGCCGCCGGTGCCAAGGATCAGAAGACGGATCGGCTGCATCAGCGGTACCCCGCTTCGCCGTCATGGTGCAGGCGCGGGCCGCGTTCGGTGATCGGTTCCAGTGCAGTGGCCACCGGGACGTTTGGCGCGTCGTTCGGGTTGGCGATCCGGGCCGCCGGGTTGTGCGCCCAAGCGACCGCGTTGGCGATCACCCGTTGCACGAGGGGCTGGTGATAGGTGGGGTAGGTTTCATGGCCGGGGCGGAAGTAGAACACATTGCCCGCACCGCGCTTATAGGTCAGGCCCGAGCGGAACACCTCGCCGCCCTGAAACCAGCTGATGAAGACGGTTTCCAGCGGTTCGGGCACGCCGAACGGCTCGCCATACATCTCTTCGTTTTCCAGTTCGAAATGGTCGGGGATGCCGGCGGCGATCGGGTGGTTGCGGCTGGTGACCCAAAGCCGCTCACGCTCGCCCGCCTCGCGCCAGGTGAGGTTGCAGGGCGCACCCATCAGGCGTTTGAAGGGTTTGGAGAAATGCGCCGAATGCAGGAAGATGATGCCCATGCCGCCCCAGACCGCATCGCAGACGCGGTCGACGATCTTGTCGTCCACATCGCCGTGCGCGGCATGGCCCCACCATATCAGCACGTCGGTTTCGGCCAGCTTTTCCACCGTCAGCCCATGTTCGGCATCCTGCAGGGTGACGGTGCTGGCGCTGATTCCGCCAGCCGCGTTCAGGGCGGCGGCGATGGTGCCATGCATGGTGAGGGGGTAGACCTCGGCCACCACCTTGTTCTTTCGCTCGTGGACGTTTTCGCCCCAGACAGTGACGCGGATGGTCATTTGAGCCTCCTTCTTGCGCGACGCGCCTTGTTTTGTGGGATCGTAGACCGGGCAAAATCGAAACACCACCGCATCGGCGGAAAACCTTGCGCTGAGGTTGGACCTTGCCAGCGGGGCCGCAAGCGGGGATCGTAGGGGGATGACCCAGCCCGCCTCATTGCGTTTGCGATTGCTGTTTGGAAACCAGCTGGTGCTGGGGCCGGGCAAGGCCGAACTGCTGGCGCGGATCCGCGAGAGCGGGTCGATTTCGGCGGCAGGGCGGGCGATGGGGATGAGTTACAAGCGCGCCTGGGGTCTGGTGGAGGAGATGAACGCGGCGTTTCGCGCGCCGCTGGTGGCCAGCGTTCGGGGTGGCGCGGGCGGCGGCGGGGCGGCGTTGACCGAAGGCGGCGAGGCGGTGCTGGCGGCCTATCAGTCGATGGTGGCGCGCACTGTGGCGGCATCGGCTGACGATGTGGCGGTGATTGCGGGGCTGCTCAAGGATATGTCCGATGGGAAATAACGCTTGCCAGACCGGGCAGCGCGCCTGATATGTTTGGCCAGACATATCGGAGGGTCAAGATGCTGCTGCGCGCCGTGGTTTTGTCGCTGATGGTCGGGCTGCCTGTGCAGGCGGGCGAGATCACGGTGTTTGCGGCCGCCAGCCTGAAAACCGCGCTGGATGAGATTGCCGCCGATTGGCAGGCGGGCACCGGCAACAGCGCGGTGATCGCCTATGGCGGCAGTGCGGCATTGGCCCGCCAGATCATCGCCGGGGCGCCGGCAGATGTGTATATTTCTGCGGCGGAGGAGTGGATGGACGCGGTACAGGACGAGGGCCTGATCCGCCCGGAAACCCGGCGGGATGTGGTGGGCAACCGGCTGGTGTTGATCGCGCATGGCAATGGCGCGGCCCCGGTGACGCTTGACCAGAACCTTGATCTGGCGGGGCTTCTGGGCGGTGGAAGGCTGTCGATGGCGCTGGTTGATGCGGTGCCGGCGGGCCAGTATGGCAAGCAGGCGCTGATCACGCTTGGCCTGTGGGACAGCGTCAAGGACAGCCTCGCGCAGTCTGAAAACGTCCGCATCGCGTTGCAACTGGTGGCGCTGGGCGAGGCGCCGCTGGGGATTGTCTATGCCTCGGACGCGATTGCCGATCAGGCGCATGTCTCGGTTGTGGCAAGCTTTCCTGAAACCAGCCACAGTCCGATCCGGTATCCCGGCGCGGTGATCGCTACCAGCGGCGCCGTGCCCGAGGCGGAGGCGTTTCTGACCTACCTTGGCAGCGATGCCGCGCGGTCGGTGTTTGCCGCGCAGGGCTTTACCCTGTTGGCCGCGCCTTGAGCGATTGGCTGACGGCGGAGGAATGGCAGGCGCTGGCGTTGTCGCTGCGCGTGTCGGTCTGGGCGATGATGCTGAGCCTGCCGTTCGGTGTTCTGGCGGCCTATGCGCTGGCGCGGTGGCGGTTTCCGGGCAAGGCCTTGCTGAACGGGCTGATCCACCTGCCGCTGATCCTGCCGCCGGTCGTTACCGGATACCTGCTGCTGCTGGCCTTTGGCCGCAATGGGCCGGTAGGGGCGCTGCTGTTCGACTGGTTTGGCGTCACGCTGGCGTTTCGCTGGACCGGGGCCGCACTTGCCGCCGCGGTGATGGCCTTTCCGCTGATGGTG
>NZ_JANMET010000391.1:0-5283 GCF_031377265.1 Tabrizicola sp.
CTTGGCGAGATCGCGCAAGGTGATGCCTTCCTCGATGGTCAGCGTCAGGGGCTTTTCCGAATAGACGTGCTTGCCCGCCTCGAGGCTGCGCTTCGAGATGCCGAAATGCGCGTCGGGGATGGTGAGGTTGATCACCACGTCGACATCCTTGTTGGCCAGCAGGTCATCGACCGACTGCGCCAGAACGCCGTATTCGGCCGCGCGCGCCTCTGCCGCGGCCATAGAGATGTCGGCCACCGCGCGGACCTTCAGGCCCTTGAACAGGGGCGAAAGCCGCAGATAGGTGGTCGAGATGTTGCCGCAGCCGATGATGCCGAGCCCGAGCGTTTTCATTGCCGTTTCTCCTTCAAACCTTGCGAACCGACGCGAGCGAGCGCTTGGCGAAGCGCTGGTGATCGGCGGGGTTGTCGTGTTCCATCACGAAATTCTGGCAGCCGACGGCATGCAGAGCCGACATGATGCTGCCCCAGGGCACGGTGCCGTGGCCCACGTCGGCCCAGCCATCCTCATCGGTGTTCTCGCCCGAAGGGGCGATGTCCTTCACATGCGCCGCCGTGATCCGGGGGCCATAACGGCGGATCCATTGCACCGGGTCGGCCCCACCACGGATCACCCATGCGACATCAATTTCCCACTCAAGGCTTGGCCCGCCTGCCATGATTTCGGTCTGCGGGATGCTGCCGTCGGCCTGGGCCACGAACTCGAAATCGTGGTTGTGCCAGCCAAAGCCGATCCCTGCCGCCTTGAAGGGCCGCCCCGCAGCCTCCAGCCGCGCGCCGAAGGCCCGCCAGCCGGGGCCATCCTTGGGTCGCTGCTCAGGCATCAGGTGCGGGCAGTAAATCCGCTTGATGCCCAGCACCCGCGCGATATGCAGCACGCGCGCAGGGTCGCCCTCCAGCATGTCCAGCCCGAAATGCGCGGTGGGCATTTTCAGCCCGGTGGCCTTCAGCCCAGCCGCCATTTCGGCCAGCTTGGCGTCATCGGCATAAAGCCCGCCAAAGCCTTCGACATCGCCGTAGCCAAGCCCCTTCAGCATGGTCAGCGTGTCGCCCAGGGTCGGAAAGTTGCGCGAGGAGTAGAGTTGGTAGGACGGCATGATCGGGTTCCTTTCAGGTCTGACCATAGGTCGCGGCATATAGATGCCGAAGGGTGAAACGTGCAGCCCCCGGGGCATCGGGCGCAAAGCGGATGCTGCGGGGGCGGCCGGGGATCAGCGGGAAGGCATTGTCGGAAAACCGCCCCGGCACATCCGCCTCCAGCGCCACGAAAGGGGCAAAAGCCTGCGCTGTCAGGGTAATCGCATCGCCCGAAACCTCGATCAGCACTTTGGGATCGTGCAGATCAAACGCCTTCCACGGCTTTATCGCGTGGATGTCCTCGCCCTCGGCGTCGCCCGACCAGGCCCAGTGCAGCACCTCTCCCTTCGCAAGACTTGCCACGGCCACCTCGGCGATCTTTTCGGCCGCAGCGGTTCCCACACTTGCCTGAACCGAACGCAATTCGCGCGTTCGCCCCTCCATCGACAGCGCGGACACGACCAGCGCCAGTGTCACCGGCCCCGGCCCGTCATTCACCGCTTTCAGCGCAATGCCCGCACCCTCCGGCACCGCCACCACCGTGACCGGCGCATAGAAATCCTTCGCCATGTGGTGCAACAGCTTCCAGTTGCCGCCGTGATCCAGGCTTGCCCAGCTGCACACCGGCCAGGTGTCGTTCAGCTGCCAGTACAGCGTGCCCATGCAATGCGGCTTGAGGCTGCGCCACTGGGTGACCGCCGTCTTGATCGCCAGCCCCTGTTGAACCTGGCTCAGGTAGACGAAGTTTTCGAAATCCACGGGAAAGCGGAAATAACGAAACATCGTCTCGGCGATCCGTGCGTTACCACCGGCGTTCTTCTGGTGGCTCTCCATCACCGGGGCGGCGATGTTGAAATCAGCCGGATCGGCAAATTTGCGGATCGCCTGCATCGAGGGATAGGATTGAAAGCCGAACTCCGAACAGAACCGCGGCTTTACATCGCGGTAATGATCGAAATCCCGCCCTTCGTGCCACACGCTCCAGAAATGCATGTCGCCAGAGCTGTCATCGTGCCAGGCATCGCCAAAGGCCAGCGGCCCCGGCGAAGGTGATGAAGGCCACCAGTTCGCCCCCGGCAGCACCGATTGCAGCGCCGCCTCCACCGTCCGGTTTAGGCGGTCGTAATTCACCAGATAGCGGTCACGGTCCTTGCGCGTTTCGGGAAACCAGGTCAGCGCGCCGATCAGTTCATTGTCACCGCACCACACCGCCAGACAGGCGTGATGGTTGATCCGCGCCACCACATCGCGCACCTCCAAGCCGACTTCGGCCAGAAACTCGGGCGTGGAGGGGTACATGTGGCAGGCAAACATGAAATCCTGCCAGACCATCAGCCCCATCTCGTCGCACAGATCATAGAACCAGTCCGGCTCGTACCGCCCGCCGCCCCAGACGCGGATCATGTTCATGTTGGCGAGGGCGGCCGATTGCAGCAGGCCGCGCACGCCATCCACCGTGATCCGCCCGTTCAGCGCATCCGCCGGAATCCAGTTCGCCCCACGCGCAAAGACCGGCTGCCCGTTCACCTTGAACCCAAAAGACCGACCCGCCGCATCCGGCACCGACACCAGCGCCAGGGACCGCAGGCCGATGCGTCGCGTGGCCACCGCGCCGCCGCCCGTCACCTTCAGCTCATGCAACACCGGCGCGCCCAGACCGGCCGGCCACCACAGTTCCGGCGATGCGATGCGCAGGGTCAGTCGCGCCACGCCGGCCCGCACCTGTGCGGTCTGCGTCACGCCACAGAGCGTGGCCGTCACATCGGCCAACCCGTCGACATGAACCGCCAATGAAACATCGGCCACCCCGCCGCTGTGGCTTTGCGTCACCACGATGTCGGCAATCCTCGGCCCCTGCGGTTCCAGCCGGATCGCGCCCAACCCGAACTGCCCCAGCGCGATGTTCCAGTCCCAACCGAAATCGCACTGCTGTTTGCGCAGCATATTGGCAAAGGGGATCGGGCCATTCACCTGCTGGTACGGAATGTAGAACGGCATTCCGGCCTGCAAGGCAGCCGCCGCCTGTACCGGGCTGCGAAAGGTGATCTCGATCTGGTTCTCGCCGCGTCGCAGATCGCCTGTCACGTCCACCCGATACCGGCGGAATGAATTGGCCGCCTCCAGCACCAGTGCCCCATTCAGGCGGACCTCGGCCACCGTATCCAGCCCCTCGATCACCAGATCGGCAGCACCGCCTGCATAGACAAAACTGCGCCGCGCCACCCAGTCTTGCTCGGATATCCAGCGGCAGGAATATTCATTGCTGCCAAAGTAGGGGTCCGGAATCCTACCCGCAGCATGCAACGCCGTGATCCCGTCCCCGGGAAGGGCGAACGGCACGTTTTGAGAACCGCTTTCATCCGAAAGCGTCCAGACGCCTGCAAGGTCCAGCATGATCAGACCCTTTGCTCATTCACGCTATCAAAAATCGAGGCTTTACCCATATCCAGCCGCAGATGCACCTTGGTGCCCGCAGCCAACCGCCCCTCCACGGGAATGCGCACGCAAACCTGTTGGCCAGCCGCCTCCAGCCAAAGCAGCGCGTCTGCCCCCAGATGCTCGTCGATCTCGACAATGGCGGGGATAGTGCGGCCCGGCTCGGCCGTATCGACGATGGTGATATGTTCCGGCCGAAACCCCAGAATTGCCTTGGCGCGGTCAACCTGCGTGCCGCCCTCATAGCCCCTCAGATCGACCAGAAGATCGTCCTTGCCGTGGAAAACGCCGTTCTTGATCTCACCGTGCAGCATGTTCATCGATGGCGACCCGATGAACCCCGCCACAAACAGGTTCGACGGCCGGTTGTAGATGGTCTGCGGGTCGTCCAGCTGCTGGATCACCCCGCCCTTCATTACCGCAATCCTGTCGGCCAGGGTCAGCGCCTCGATCTGATCATGGGTCACGTAGACCATCGTGTTCTTCAGCCGCTCATGCAGGCGCTTGATTTCCACCCGCAACTCGCCGCGCAGTTTGGCGTCCAGGTTCGACAACGGCTCGTCGAACAGAAAGACGTCCACATCCCGCACCAGCGCCCGGCCGATTGCCACCCGTTGCCGCTGGCCGCCCGACAATGCCCCCGGCTTGCGGTCCAAAAGCGGCCCGATCTGCAGGATTTCCGACGCGCGTTCCACGCGTTTCTGGATCTCCTCCTTTGGCAGGCCCGCAATCTTCAGACCGAACGAAAGGTTCCCCCGCACCGTCATCTGCGGGTAAAGCGCGTAAGACTGGAACACCATGCCGATGCCACGCTCCGATGGTTCGGCCCAGGTCACGTTCTTGCCCTTGATGAAGATCTGCCCTTCCGACAGTTCCAGCAGGCCCGCAAGACAGTTCAGCAACGTGGATTTGCCGCAGCCGGATGGCCCCAGAAGCACGATGAACTCGCCCTCCTCCACATCCAGGTTCATGTTCTTCAAAACCGATGCCGCACCGAAGTTTAGCGAGACGTTCTTGACCGAGACTGAGTGCATTGGATCAACCCTTGACGGCGCCGGCTGCAATGCCGCGCACGAAATATTTGCCAGAGACGAAGTAGATGGTCAGCGGGACGAGGCCGGTCAAAATGGTCGCGGCCATCTCGACGTTGTATTCCTTCACCCCCTGCAGCGAGTTGACGATGTTGTTGAGCTGCACTGTCATCGGATAGTTTGTCGGCCCGGCATAGATCACCCCGAACAGGAAGTCGTTCCAGATGCCGGTGACCTGCAAGATGACCGCCACTGTGAAGATCGGCAGCGACATCGGCGCCAGCACCTGAAAGAAAACCCGCCAATAACCGGCCCCGTCGACCCGTGCGGCCTTGAACAACTCCTCCGGCAGCGAGGCAAAGTAGTTGCGGAACAGCAGCGTCAGGATCGGCAGGCCGAACACCGTGTGCACGAAGATCACCGCATAAAGCGTTGAATAGATGCCCATTTCCCGCGTGATGATGACAAGCGGATACAAGAACACCTGATAAGGGATGAACGACCCGACCAGAAGGATGGTAAAGCACCACTCCGCCAGCTTGAACGGCCACATCGCCAGCGAATAGCCCGAGATTGACGCCACCGCGATTGACACAACCACCGACGGCACGGTGATGAACACCGAATTCCAGAAGCCGGGCGCAAGGCCTGTGCAGTTCAACCCGGTACAGGCCTGCGACCAGGCCTTGATCCAGGCATCGAAGGACGGCTGCATCGTCGGGATGAAAATGTTGCCCTCG
>NZ_JANMET010000397.1:0-8504 GCF_031377265.1 Tabrizicola sp.
AATTTGCAGAAATTCGTGGTGGGCCGAGAGTTGAGCCAGACGCCAAGCGTGATCGTGATCAACCAACCGACATGGGGCGTTGATGCGGCAGCGGCAGCGGCGATCCGGCAGGCGATTCTGGACCGGGCGGCGGGCGGGGCGGCGGTGGTGGTGATCAGCCAGGATCTGGATGAGTTGCTGGAGATTGCCGATGATTTCGCAGCACTGAACGGCGGGCGGCTGACACCAGTGCGCCCGGTGAAGGGCCTGACCATCGACGAGATCGGGCTGATGATGGGCGGGGCACACGGGATGGAGGTGGCGCATCATGGGCATTGAAAGAAACGGGGGGGCTTCACCCCCCCGCACCCCCCGAGGATATTTGCAGACAGATGAAATGCCGGAGTTCACGGAGGACTGGGGATGCTGAGGCTGGAAAAGCGGCCGTCGCCATCGGTGTTCTGGCAACGCGCCTCGCCTGTGCTGGCGGTGGCGCTGACCATGGTGGCCGGGGGGATCATGTTCTGGATCCTTGGCAAGGACCCATTCGTAGCCATTCGCACGATCTTTTGGGACCCGCTGTTTGGCGAGTTCGCGTTCTATTTTCGCGGTCAGTTGCTGGTGAAGGCGGGGCCGTTGATCCTGATTGCGCTGGGGCTGTCGCTGGGGTTTCGGGCGGGAATCTGGAACATCGGCGCCGAGGGACAGTACATCATGGGGGCGATCATCGGGGCTGCCGTGGGGCTGGCGGTGTTTCCGACGGAAAACCGGCTGATCTATCCGGTGATGGTGATTGCCGGGGCGTTTGGCGGCTGGGCCTGGGCGATGATTCCGGCCATTCTGAAGACCCGGTTCAACACCAACGAGATCCTGGTATCGCTGCTGCTGGTCTATGTGGCGCAGACGATCTTGGCCAAGGCCGCCACCGGGTTTCTGCGCAATCCCGAAGGTCAGGGCTTTCCGGGCAGCCGGAACTTTTCCAACTATCCGGCGGCGTCCAACCCGGAGCTGATTGCCGGGACGGGCATGCATTGGGGGGTGGTCGCGGCCTTCATCGCGGTGATCGCGGCCTATGTGCTGTTGCAGCGCCATATCCTGGGCTTTCAGATCAAGCTGGCCGGGCAAGCGCCGAAAGCGGCGCGGTTTGCCGGGGTCAATCCGCAGCGGCTGGTGCTGTTGTGCATGGGGATTTCGGGGGCGCTGGCGGGCATGGCGGGGCTGTTCGAGGTGACCGGCCCGGCGGGCCAGATCACCATCGATTTCAACGTGGGCTACGGGTTTACCGCGATCATCGTGGCCTTCCTTGGCCGGCTGAACCCGGTGGGCATTCTGTTTGCAGGGCTGTTGATGGCGCTGACCTATATCGGCGGCGATGCGGCTTCGACCAACATGGGCCTGCCGTCAGCGGCGATTCAGGCGTTTCAGGGGATGCTGCTGTTCTTCCTGTTGGCCACTGACCTGCTGGGCAACTTCCGCATCCGTCTGGCAACACGGGAGGCTGTTTGATGTTTGGCGATATCAGTCTGAGCCTGCTGCTGGCCTCGCTCATGGTCAATTCGGTTCCGATCATGCTGGCCGCAACGGGCGAGTTGGTGGTGGAAAAGGCGGGTGTTCTGAACCTTGGCGTCGAGGGGATGATGATCATGGGGGCGATCTGCGGTTTCGTGACCGCAGTGCTGACCGGCAATCCCTATCTGGGCTTCGTTGGCGGCGCGCTGGGGGCGGCGGCGCTGTCGCTGGTGTTTGCGCTGCTGACGCAGGTTTTGCAGACCAATCAGGTGGCATCGGGGCTTGCGCTGACGCTGTTCGGCCTTGGCCTGTCGAGCCTGATCGGACAGGGCTATGTCGGGATCAAGCCGCCCGCCACGGGCGAGGTGCCGTTCGGGCCGCTGGCCGACATTCCGTTTCTGGGCACGGTTCTGTTCGGGCATGACTGGGTGGTGTATTTCTCGATCCTGATGGTGGCCGCGACGTGGTGGGTGCTGCGCTATAGCCGTACCGGCCTGATCCTGCGGGCGGTGGGCGAAAGCCATGAGGCGGCGCATGCGCTGGGCTACAAGGTAACCCGCATCCGCATACTGGCAATCCTGTTCGGGGGCGCGATGGCGGGGCTTGGCGGGGCCTATGTCAGCCTGATCCGGGTGCCGCAATGGACAGACGGGATCACGGCGGGTGCGGGCTGGATTGCGCTGGCCATCGTGGTCTTTGCATCGTGGAAACCATGGCGGGTGTTGATGGGTGCTTATCTTTTCGGCGGTATCACCGTGCTGCAACTAAACCTGCAAGCCGCCGGATCATCTATCCCGGTGGAATACTTGTCGATGGCTCCGTATCTGATAACCATCCTTGTGTTGGTCATCATGTCATCTGGTCGGGGACGGGCGTCGCTGAACGCGCCCGCCTGCCTTGGCCAGAACTTCCATGCCTCACGCTGAGGCTTAACACGCCGGGGGCATCAAGCCCCCGCCCAATGGGGAGACTACCAGAATGAAACGCAGAACTCTGCTTGCCACCGCAGTACTTGGCGTCAGCCTTGCCTTCGGCGGTGCCGCCGTGGCGCAAGACAAGACCAAGGCGTGCTTTGTTTATGTCGGCCCGATCGGCGATGGCGGCTGGACCTATCAGCACCATCAGGGCGCGCTGGCCGTGCAGGAAGCCTTTGGCGACAAGGTCGAGATCCAGTGGCAGGAAAACGTGCCCGAGGGTGCCGATGCCGAGCGTGTGTTGACGCAGATGGCGCTGGGCGGCTGCAACATCATCTTCACCACGTCTTTCGGCTATATGGATGCGACCAACGCGGTTGCGGCCAAGTTCCCCGATGTGAAGTTCGAACACGCAACCGGCTTCAAGCGCGAGCATCCGAACGTTTCCACCTATAACGCCCGGTTCTATGAGGGCCGCGCGGTGCAGGGCACCATTGCGGGCCGGATGACCAAGACCAACAAGATCGGCTACATCGCGTCATTCCCGATTCCCGAAGTGATCATGGGGATCAACAGCTACTATCTGCACGCCAAGAAGGTGAACCCGGCGGTCGAACTGTCGATCGTATGGGCCTATACCTGGTTTGACCCGGCGAAAGAGGCGGATGCCGCCAAAGCGCTGATCGAACAGGGCGTGGACGTGATTGCCAGCCACACCGATTCCACCGCGCCCTTGGCCGAAGCAGCCAAGACGCCGGGGGTGATCGGCTTTGGTCAGGCCTCCGACATGGCAGAGTACAAGGACGGCCCGCGCGTATCGTCGATCATCGACAACTGGGCGCCGTATTATGTGAAACGCGTCGGCGCGCTGATGGACGGCACTTACGCGCAGGCGGATGCGTGGGAGGGCATCGCTGGCGGCGAAGTGGAAATCGGTGAAATCACGGCGGCGGTTCCTGCCGAAGTGAAGGCCGAGGCCGAAGCGATGCGCGATGCGATTGCAGCGGGCACCTATCACCCGTTCACCGGGCCGATCAAGAAGCAGGATGGCAGCGACTGGCTGGCCGATGGCGCGGTGGCGCCGGACGGTGATTTGCTGGGCATGGGCTTCTACGTCGAAGGCATCGTCGGCGACATTCCGAAGTAAGCCTGCCTGCAATGATGAAGAAAGGCCGCCGTGGCAACACGGCGGCTTTGCTTTTTGCGCGGCTGCGTGGTTGGCTTTGCAAAGTTGGAAAAGGATGCCTGATGACCAGTCCCTTACCCCCCCCGCACCGCTGGTGTGAATGGCCGTCTTTGGGGCGGACGCGCCCGCGATTGGGCCGAGGTTCAGGAAGGCCAGTTCGGCCCCGGCTATGACGATGTGCTGACGCGCGCCGGGGTTGGGGCTGGGCACGCGGCTTGTGGACGCCGGCTGCGGGGCGGGGATGGCGGCAATGCGGGCTGCCGGGCTTGGCGCGCGGGTTTCGGGCATCGACGCGGCACCGCTGCTGCTGGACATCGCCCGCGAACGCACCCCAGAGGGCGATTTCCGCGAGGGCGATCTGGAGGAACTGCCCTTTGCGGACGACAGCTTTGACGTGGTGACCAGCTTCAACGCATTCCTGTTCGCCGGCAACCCGGTTCGTGCGCTGAGCGAGGCGCGGCGCGTGACCACGTCCGGTGGTATTGTGGCGATCATGACCTGGGGTCGACCGGAAGGGATGGAGGCCGCGTCCGTTGTGGCCGCCCTGCGCCCATTGCTGCCCGCCCCACCGCCCGGCGCGCCGGGGCCCTTCGCCCTGTCAGACCCGGACCGTCTGTCGGCCTTTGCCGCCGAGGCCGGCTTGACCCCGCGCGACGTGGTCGAAGGCCATATCTTCTGGCGCTATCCTGACAAGGCGACAGCGCTGCGCGGCCTGAACTCCAGCGGCGTCGCGGTGCGCGCGGCGGGGCTTGTGGGCGAAGCGGCTGTGACAGCCGCGCATGCGGCGGCGTTGGCCCCGTTCCTGCAAGCGGATGGCAGCTTGCGGATCGGCGCGCGGTACATGGCGATGCTGGCACTGGCCTGACGCGGAGCCCCTTTCTTCTGGCGCAGCAGCGTGGCACTGTCTGCAGCATGGATTGCGATTTTCTCATTATCGGCGGTGGCATAGCGGGCATCTCGGCGGCGGCGCGTCTGTCGGCGCTGGGGTCGGTTGTGGTGCTGGAGGGCGAGGACAGCCTTGCCCATCACGCCTCGGGCCGGTCTGCGGCGCTGTTCGAGCCGCGCTACGGCGCGCCTGCGGTTGTTGGGCTTTCGCTGGCATCAGAGGCGTATTTCCGGACTGCAGAAGGCATCCTGTCGCCGCGCGGGCTGATGATCGTGGCGAAGGCCGATGAACAGGCGGCGTTCGAGGTTGATCTGGCGGCGATGGAATTCACCCGGATCAGCGTTGCTGAGGCGCGGGATGTGGTGCCGATCCTGAACCCTGACAGCGTCGCTTTCGCGGGGTTGGCGGACCATGCCTGGGATATCGACACTGACCGCCTGATCCAGGGCTTTGCCCGCGAGGCCCGGGCGCGGGGGGCGCAAATCCTGACCAAGGCGAAGGTGACGGGGATTGTGAAGGACGGGGCTGGCTGGCGGGTCAGCAGTCCGGCGGGGGAATGGGCCGCCGGGATGATCATCAATGCGGCAGGCGCGTGGGTGGATCTGGTGGCGGAAATGGCGGGCATCCGGCCGCTTGGATTTCAGCCGATGCGCCGGTCAATGGCGCGTATTCCAGCACCCGGGGGACTGGATGTGTCACGCTGGCCAATGGTCTTTGGCGCGGCCGAGGGCTGGTACGCAAAACCTGACGCCGGGGCACTGATCGTGTCACCCGCCGAAGAGCACCCGATGGACCCGCACGACGCCTGGGCCGATGACATGGTGCTGGCCGAAGGGCTGGCGCGGTATGAGGAGATGGTGACCGAACCGGTGACGCGGGTTATTTCGAACTGGGCGGGGCTGCGGACGTTTTCACCCGACCGGGTGCTGGTGATCGGACCGGATCAGGCAGACCCGACGTTCTTTTGGCTGGGCGGACAGGGCGGCTATGGCTTTCAGTCCTGCCCTGCGGCCAGTCAGTTGGTGGCGGACCTGATCAATGGCTGCACGCCCGCGCTGGAGGCTGGGCTTGTGGCAGCGCTTTCGCCAACACGGTTTGGCTAATCGGCAGGCAATCTGGCGCGCATGGCGAAAAACCGGGGCTGACAGATCGGTCGAATTCTGTCAGCATCGCCAGCATGTTGCACCGATTTTTCCCAATCGTTTGCCTGCTGCTTGCTGCCTGCGGCGCGCCCCGCAATACGCCCGAGCAAAGCAGTGGCGAGACGGTGACTGTCACCACTTCCAACTTTTCCGACGGCGACCCGACCGATTGGCCGGGCCGCGCACCAGACCGTTACCCGGTGCATGGCATTGATCTGTCGCGCTTTCAAACGGCGGTCGATTGGCCCACGGCGCGGGCCAATGGGGTAAATTTTGCCTTCATCAAGGCCACCGAGGGCGGCGATCTGGTGGACCCGATGTTCGAAGATCACTGGCGCGGGGCGGGGCAAGCCGGGGTCAAGCGCGGTGCCTACCACTTCTTTTACCATTGCCGTCCGGCGGCCGAGCAGGCGCGCTGGTACATCCGCCACGTGCCGCGAACGGCGGGTGCGCTGCCCCCGGTTCTGGACATGGAATGGACGCCGACCTCGCCCACCTGCACCATCCGGCGCGACGCCGAAACGATCCGGTCTGAGGCGCGCATCTTCATCAATGCCGTGACCGCGCAGTATGGCCAGCGCCCGATCCTGTACACCTCGATCGACTTTTTCGAGGACAACGAGATGTGGCGCGTGACGGGCGTCGAGTTCTGGTTGCGGTCGGTCGCCGCGCATCCGCATGATCTGTATGACGGGCAACACTGGAGCTTTTGGCAATACACCTCGACGGGTGTGGTTCCGGGCATCGGAGGGCCGGTGGACGTGAACGTCTTCGCGGGGTCAAGCACACAGTGGGCGGGCTGGATCGCCGCCCGGGCGCAATAGCAGGCGCGCTGGCCGCTACGCCCCCTTGCGCGCACGCCAACGACGGGCCCAACGGCTGATCCGGCGGCGGGATCTGATCAACAGCACTGAAATCGGCCCGCGCAACGGCGGCAGATCCACTGCCAGCAGCAACAGGCCGAACGGTAGCATCCACAGGCCGAGGATCGGCAGGAACCACAGCAAGCCGCCTGCAATGAAAATCACTGCCAACGGCAGGCGAATCACGCGCCAGCTGTCGGTCCGAAGGGTTGTCATCGGCCTGCGAAGCAGGGGCACGAGGCGGGCCAGCGCCTCGAACTGTCGATGAAACCGCCGTTCTCTTCGCGACACGCCCAGCACACCCCCCAATCCGCGAAGGATGGAGCTTGGGCGTGACAGGATCAAGACAAGCTTTGCAGATGTGAGGTCAAATGGTGTCTGGAATGTCATCAATTGCCGTCCAGACAGGAATTCCGCGCGCCTGCGCAATCTGAACATCTTTGTCTGCACCGGCCGAGGCACCCGGCAGGCGCAGCACCCCGTCGCATTTCGCCAGCAGTCGATGCGCTGCGGGGTGCAGCACGGCGTCATAGGCAGCACTGCCCGGCGCGCCACCGCCTGCCCCGCGCAGGATGGGCAGCGCTGCCCATTCGCCGATCATCGGGACGTGGCCCTTGCGAAAGATCGGCCAGGCGGCGGCCTCCAGTGCAGCCAGATTGGTGGCCATTTTGGCGGGATCATCACCGGTGCCAGACCGGTAGGGACCAGCGATCAGAATCATCATCGGATCAGTCATTTGCACGTTCCTTCACGTTATTGCGGCTATCAGCTTGCATATGCTGCCGATTCGCGCAATGGTCAGCAATATCATGCAATATCGCGCAAGCCGTTTATGCTGACATCGCAGCGCAAGGCGCTACTTCTGGATCGGCTTGGCCGGGATGGCCGGCTGGTGGCGTCTGACCTCGCCGCCGATCTGGGCATTTCGGAAGACACCATTCGCCGCGATCTGCGCGATCTGGCTGCCCAAGGCCGGCTGGTACGGGTGCATGGCGGGGCGTTGCCGGCATCGCCAACCCACAGGCCGTTTCAGGCGCGACTGGCGATGGAGGCCGCGGCCAAGGCGCGTCTGGGAAAGGCCGGGGCAACGCTGATCCGGCCGGGGCAGGTTGTGATCATGGATGGCGGCACCACGCATCTGGCGCTTGTGGCGGCCATGCCGCGGGATATTGGCTGCACCATCGTGACCCACAGCCCGGCCATCGCCGCCGCATTGGAGGAGCATTCGAACGTGGAGGTCATTCTGATCGGCGGCCGGATTTTCCGCCATTCGATGGTGGCCTCTGGCCCGATCGCGCAGGAGGCGTTTTCGCGGCTGCACGCCGATCTGTGCTTTCTGGGTGTGACCGGGCTGCACCCGCAGACGGGTGCCACGACCGGCGACGCCGAGGAGGCCGCGCTGAAGACGACAATGACGCGCGTTGCCGCCGAAACGGTTGTTCTTGCAACCGACGACAAGCTGCGGGTGACCAGCCCGTGGCTGGTGACGCCGTTGTCAGGGCTGGCGAGCGTGGTCACCTGTGGCGGGCGGCCGGATTGGCTGCCTGACGCGGTCGATCACCTGGACGCCTAGCCGTCCAGCCGGATGCGGGGGTTCGTCGGGCAAAACGGGCTGTTTTGGGTGACCGGTGGATATGAAACCCTGTCCGATTGCGGAAACTCCAATGTCCGCGTGCGTCAGCTCGCACTGGGTTCCAAAGCTTTTCGAACCACATGGCGGCGCGTACCCACCGTCGCAACCTCCACATAGCCAGCAGCCAGAAACGAGGGCAAAAACCCGCTGAACCGGTAGCTGGGGCTGTCACGGTCCACCGGATAGGCCTCGATTGCGGTGGCACCTTCGTTGGCGGCATGGGCTTCGGCAGCATTCAGAAGTGCCGCGAAACCGAATTGCTTGCGGTGATCGGCGCGGATGAAGAAACAGGTCAGCGACCAAAGGCCGGCAAGAGGGTCCGTGTTGCTCAGGCTTTTGCCGAACAGCGGGCGCGGCGCGATGGAGCACCAGGCGACCGGGACACCCTGGTC
>NZ_JANMET010000324.1:0-12383 GCF_031377265.1 Tabrizicola sp.
GAAGGGGGAAAAGCTCTGCTCGGCCAGCCGCATGATGGACAGCGCAAAGATCGACGAGGTGACCAGCGCGGGGACCAGCGTATCGGTCATCGCCAGCGTGCCACCGGGGCCGGATGGCACGTAGTAGCGCCGTTCCACCAGATCACGCATGGACGGTTCCAGCCCACAGATCACGATGCCCAGCGCCATGATGGCCAGGCTTTCGCGGGTGATCTGCAGGGTGATGTCGAACGGGATCGCAAAGCCGTTCATGCCGATCATGCCAGCGTAAAAATCCATCGCATCGCCGACATTGGCCGCACGGAACATCACCCAGCCAATGATCACGATGATCAGTGTCAGCCCGATCCGCTGTGCGTTCCGTGGCTGCATGGCGGTGCCAAGCCAGCGTTCCGCCGCCAGCCAGCCGCCATGCCAGACGCCCCACAGAACAAAGGTCCAGTTGGCACCGTGCCACAGCCCGCCAAGCACCATCACGGTGAACAGGTTGATGTAAGTGCGCCGCTCGCTGATCCGGTTGCCGCCGAGGGGAATGTACAGATAGTCGCGCAGCCACACCGACAGGCTGATGTGCCAGCGCCGCCAGAATTCGGTGATCGAGGCCGAGGTGTAGGGCGCGTTGAAGTTTTCGCGGAAGCGGAAACCCATCATCAGGCCAAGGCCCATCGCCATATCGCTGTAGCCGGAAAAGTCGAAATACAGTTGCAGCATGTATGCCACCGCTCCGGCCCAGGCCAAGGGGGCCGACGGGTCAGGCGTGGTGAACGCCAGATCAGCCAAGGGTGCCAGACTGTCGGCGATCAACACCTTCTTGCCCAGACCGATCGCGAACCAAGCCATGCCATCGGCAAACAGTTGCGGGCTGTGGACGCGATGTTCAAACTGATGCGCCAGATCCTTGAAGCGCAGGATCGGCCCGGCGACCAGCTGTGGAAACAGCGCGATGAACGCCGCGAAGTCAAAGAAATTCCGGGTCGGCTTGGCATCTTCGCGCAGGATGTCGACCAGATAGCTGATGCAGTGGAACACGTAGAACGAAACACCGATCGGCAGGATCAGACGCCAGTGGATATCAAGGCCCGCAGCGTCGGTTCCCAACAGCGCGGCAAAACTGTCGATGAAGAAGTTGAGGTACTTGAACACCCCAAGCACGCCAAGACACCCGGCAACGGCGATGCCGCAATAGACCCGCGCCTTGCGGGTTCCAAGGTTGGCTCCGATCAGATGGCCAAAGCCGTAAGACCACAGCGTGGTCAGGAACAGCAGGGCCAGAAAGTCAAACCGCCACCAGCCATAGAACAGGTAAGACCCCGCTAGGATCAGCGCCGAGCGGAACCTGAACGGGATCAGATAGTAGATCCCGAGGAACAACGGCAGGAACAGGAAAAGAAATATTTCCGAGGAAAAGACCATTTCTGGCTACTCCGTTTCGCAGGGGGCTGCGGGGCGCGCTGCGACCCCGGCTGCCGCAGGAATGACAAAGGCCTGATCGGCAGACCCGGTTGAAAGATACGCCGCAAGCCAGGGTGCAAAGTCCCCGGCAAACTGGCGTGGGATTTGTTGGGCCAAGTCATTGCCGCCAAGTTGCACTTCGGCAATGCCAGCGGCGCTAAGGCCCTCGCGGTTGTGGCGCAGGGCATTGGCGGTGACGGCAATGGGCGGCAGACCGGTTTGCGACAGAAGCTCGATCCCGGCAGAGCCGTTGGAATAGATCGCATTGCCATTGATCCGGGCCGCGCCACTGTCGGACAAGCGCAGACCGGCAGTGGCGTTTGACGCGATGATGTTGCCCTGAACCGTCAGGCACAGGCTTTGACTGATGGTGATGCCCGCGCCCTTGTTGCCGATGATCGCGTTGCCGATCAGCGTCAGGCCCCGGCTTTGGCCATCAATCTGAATGCCGTTTCGGCCCCCGTCGGCCACCAGATTTCCTGAGAGGGCGATCCCGTTCAGCACGCCGGACAGCCGCACGCCCGCGCCGTCAACCGTGTCAAGGATGCGGTTGCCGGACAGGGTGATGCCGGTGCCGCCGGTGACCGAAATGGCGGTGGACAAGGCCGCCTCGAACCGGTTGTCGCGGATCACCGCATCGTCGGTGCCTTCAAGGCTGAGGCTGTGCGTATCGGCAAAGCGGCTGGCGGTGATCAGGCTTGGCGCAATCGACTTCATCACGCCACCGGTCAGCACCGAGACGCCGCGAAACGCCACCGGGCCGCGAAAACCCAGGCTTTCGAACTGGGCATTGTGGGCCTGCAACCGGCCCTGCCCGGTCACCAGAAGGAACGGCCGGAAGGTTGGCACCCCTGCATTGTCGGCGCCAACACTGCGCAGGTTGGCATCCGTGATCTCGACCGTGCCGAAACTCAGGATGAACGCGCCTTGGGCGGTGTCCATCTCCAGCACCTCGCCCGGCGCGATGACCAGGCTGGCGCCCGGCCAGATCACCAGAGGCCGGTTCAGACGCCACAGATTGCCGGTCTGGCTGATCAAGGTCGGATCGCCGGTCAGATCGGACAGCCGCGCCTGACCCGACTGCACATAGATCACATCTTCGCGCCCAAGCTGCGCCAGTTGCAGGGTAAGGTGGCCGTTGGTGCCCGACAAAATTGCAAGCTGGGTCAGAGCGGCCTGAATTTCGCCCTTGCTGACCACCGCCGGACCAAAGGTTTCCGCCCCTTCGACGGGCTTTGGCGCGGGTGGCAGTTGGCCGCCCAGACCAAGGGCAAGTTGCGCCAGCACCTCTGGTTCGGCATCCTTGGCCACCGCGACCTCGATGGCTGCAAAACGCGCTGCGTCTGCCTTCGCCGCGCCCGCAGGCACGATCAATAGCGCCGCAGCCAGCCAGCTTTGCAGCCGCGTCCGCATCAGACCACCTCTTGCGGGGCAGGCGCGCCGATTGGCGGGGCGCCAAGCAGGGCGTCACGCAACACCGTGGGCGCCTGAGCCTCGCCCCGAAAGATCAGGTGGATCACCTTCAATTCGCGCGCGGTCGGGTTGGTCAGCGGCAGCGCGTGATCGGCGTCGATCGCCACTGACTGGCCGCGCCGCGCCACAACCACCGCGCCGTCGATGGTGCAGCGCCCCTCGCCCGACATCACCGTCAGCAGGCTGGGCCCCGACCCGGTGCCGTTCACCTGCAAGCTTGCACCCGGCTGCACGGTCATGATGCGCATGTCATGCCCGCCATCCGACGCAACGGTTTCGATCCGCCCCCATGCGGTATCACGCGCGGTGTGGCTTGCCACTTCGCGGCGGTTGGCAGCCTTCAGGCGTTCGACCAGCTGCTTTACATCCTGGGCGTGGCTGCGATGGGTGACCAGCACCGCATCGGGCGTGTCGATGACGATGGCGTCGTGCATTCCGATCACGGCCACCAGCCGGGTTTCGCTTTGAATCAGGGAATTCGTGGTATCCATCGCGATCACGTCGCCGTGCAACACATTGCCATCGGCGTCGCGGTCGGAAATCTGGTAGACGGCGTTCCACGCGCCGACATCATCCCACTGCACATCATGCAACGGTGCCAGCGCAATGGCCGGGGTCCTCTCGAACACCTGGCGTTCTGTCGGCTCGTTTGCGGCGTGGCGGAACGAGGTTTCCTCCAGCACGATGCCCAGCGAGGTGATCTGCGCCGCATCGATTGCGCCCAACACGGCGGCGTGAGTTTCTGGATCCAGCCGGGCAAATTCGTCGATCAGGGTGTCGGCGCGCATCAGGCTGATGCCGCTGGCCCAGAACGCCCCGCCTGCTGCGATCAGGCGCTGCGCCCGGTCATAGCCCGGCTTTTCCACGAACTGCGCCACACGGTGCAGGCCGGGGTAATTCTTGTACGACCCGCCGTCGGTGATGTAGCCATAGCCGGTTTCCGGATAGGTCGGCAGCACGCCGAAGGTGACGATCCGCCCGTCATCGGCTGCCGGGCGCATCGCGGTGATGATGCGGTTGATATCGCCCTTGATCACATGGTCCGAGGGCAGGATCAGCAGCACCGCATCCGGGTCTTCACGCACCGCACACAGGGCGGCGGCCAGCACGGCGGGGCCGGTGTTGCGGCCCACCGGTTCACCGATCACGCGGCCCTGCAGCTGCACCTCATCCATCTGCCGGTGCACGATTGCGGCCTGCCTGGCATTGGTCACCACCATCGGCTCACCAAAGCTGTCGCTGCGGTGGCGCTGCAGGGTGGATTGGAAATAGGTCAGGCTGCCCTTGCCTTGCGTTGGCTGAAACTGCTTGGGCTGCTCGACCCGGCTGAGCGGCCACAGGCGCGAGCCCATGCCACCGCACAGGACGACAGGAGTGATGGGACTGGTCATGGGATCAAAGCCTCTGATGCGTGGGACAGAACCGTAGACAGACCGGCAACAGGCAGCAAAAGCGCGGGAACAGGGTGATGAACGGTAACCTCAGCCAGTTGGCCAAGCCGCGCCTCGGGCAGCGGGGCCCGTGGCAGCAGGCGGTACGGCATGAGATCGCCAGCGGTCGTCGTGGCGATGCTGCCAGGTACCAGGCTTGCGTCGATCCGCATGCCATCGGCAAAGCGCAGTTCCAGATGATCCGCCCCGGCAAGCGGCAGCGCCTGATCGACCGGGACGTACCCGGTCAGGATCAGGGCCGCGTCCGGGGCCGACAGGCGCAGGATCGGATCGCCCGCAAAGACGGTGGATCCCGCTTCCAGCCCAAGACTGTCCACCCGGCAATCGCAGGGCATTGCAACCGAAAGCGTCTGGCCTGAATTGGCACGGATCGCGAAAGCCACCTCGCCAGCCTTGGCATCGGTGTTCAGAAATTCGATCTGGCCGGTGGCCGTGGCCGCCAGCGTGCGCCCTTCGTACCCGGCCACCGCCGGGGTCGGCAGGGTGGCGGTGTAAGCGCGCTGAAAAATCTTTTCAGCCGCCAAAGTCACCAGCAGCCCCGACAACACCACAATCCCCGTGGTGCCCACCAGACGTCGCAGGAATGGGGCGAAGCCGCGTTCTGTTGGGGCCTTGGGTTTTGCCCCGACGCCGGATGCCACGCCAACCGACAGCGCGTTGCCCATGGTCACCAGATCACCGGCGATAAAAGCATTCATCAGGTGCCGCAGCTGCGGCAGATGTTCGCCAAGCGGGTCGGTAAAGACCAGCGTCGCGGTGCCCGCCTCGGCATCGACCGCTTCCATCCGGACTTCGATCGTCAGCGCCACGGTAAAGCCGTTAAAGCGAAACACCACCCAGGCAATCCGTTCGGTCCCGGAGGCGTGCGGATCCATCAGGCCACTGATTTCGGCACGCACAAGGCTGATGCCACGGCCGCGATACTGGCGCCCGTCCACTTCGGCGTGGAACGGCATGGCGATCATCGGATGATCCGCAGGCCCAGCCACGGCAAGGCCGTCGGCATGAGCCGTTTTGCGAAGCTGGATCGGGTCGGCCTTGGCGTGGTCCAATTCTTTGGTCCTTTCGAGATGCATCAGACAAGCCCCGACATCAGCATGACCCCAAGGGTCAGCCAGCCGAGGGCGAGGGCGTGGACGTAGACGGAACTGTAGGCGCGCAGGCGGGCGCCAAACGGCAATCTGCCTCCGGTCCAGGTGCTTGACTGGCGGGTCCACCGCTGGCGATCCAGGCGGAATAGCACAAAGCTTTTCACTGCTGCGCCAACGACTTGCCCGAAGTACAGCAGGAACGGATAGGTGATCGGAAAGCCACGTCCGCGCATGGTTGCCAGCACCCAGCAGAACAAATAGCGCGTGGCCATCACCCAAGCCACATAGGCCGGAACCACAAGCGGTTCGAGGAACACCGCCGCAAGCAACACCGAAATCGGTCCGGCAAGCGTGGTCCAGATGCCGACCTTCTGGTCAAGGATCGACCACCAGGTGAACAGCCCGATCTGCGACGGGCGCAGTGCCAGCGCCCGCCCATTGGTGCGCAGCATGTTGCCAAACCAGCGGATCATCAGGGTAACGGCGCTGTCCACAAACCCGGGACGCGGCTGGGTTTCCATCGACAGCGATGATACATCCGGCAGATAGATCATCTTGTAGCCGCGCTGCAGCAGCCAGAACCACGTCGACTTGTCATCACCGGTCAGAAACTCCACCCGACCCAGACGCCAGTGGTCGATATGGTCATGCTGCACCAGACGGATGAATTCCGGCTGGGTCGCAAGATCCGCCCGGAACACCGACATCCGCCCGGTCAGTGTAAGAACCCGGCCCGACAGGCCCATCGAGCTCATCATCATCTGGCGCTGGGTAAAGCGCAGCGCGAACCAGTCGGCGAACAGGCCGGGTTCGGCGATTTCCACCCGCTCGTCTGTGGTAAGCGCACCTACGGCCGGATCGGTAAAGAATGGCGCGGTGGCGGCAACCATGTCTTCGGGCACGCAACTGTCGCCGTCCACCACGGCCAGAATGTCGCGCCGAGATGGCGCACGCCGCCCGATCAACCGCAAGGACCGGGCCAACGCATCGCGCTTGCCGGTGCCGGGAATCTGGTCGATGATCAGATCAACACGATCCATCGGCACGTCCATCAGCTCATGCACCAACTGGATCAGCCGCAAGTCCGCTGTATCGACGACCGAGGCCACGATCGTCGCGCCATTCGGTGCCGCCGCTGCCGCCCGAAACAGCGCCTGATAGACCCGGCGCGTGGTGTCGGTATCGATCTTGTAGCTGGTGATCAGGAAGTAAGCGTGCCCGCGCACCGGCTCCGCGGCTTGCGCGGCATAGGCGCGGGCGCGCAATCGCGGGTAGGCAAACCGCTGGTAGACCACCGCGCGGAGATAGTTCACCATCGCCCAGCCATAGCGCCAGATGCCGATCAACCCGACGACGATCAGGCCGTCTGACACATGGGCAAGCGCATCAACGGGGATGCTCAGCACCAGAATAACCAGCGCCGAGAGATAGAGCAGATGCCCCGATATGTGGCGCAGTGCGGCCATGCTACCAACAGATCCCTTCGTAGCTGCCGACCGACCGCTGACCCGGCTTGATCCGGGTAAGGTCGATCATCGCGCGGTCGCCAAGGGCTGCCTGCAGCGGCAGGATCGCTTCGTCATAGCGGTTGCCAACCAGCACGATGTCGGACTTGGCGATCAGTTCGGCAATCGTGGGCACCAGCCGGTCGCCAAGTCCGATGTCATGGTCAAGACCACGCCCGGCGGCACCGATGTCGTTCACATAGGCTTCGTGGACAAAGGGATCATAGACCGTCAGATCCATTCCCCGCCCGATCAGCCGCGCGGCCAGTTCGGCCAACGGGCTTTCGCGCATATCATCGGTGCCGGGCTTGAAGCTGATACCAACCATGCCGACGCGGGTCTTACCAGACGCATGGACCATCTCCTCGGCTCGCGCGATCTGTGCGGAATTGGCCACCAGCACCGCATCCAGCAGCGGTGATGGCACCGCCAGCCCGGTTGCAAGCGCGCGCAAAGCCCGTACGTCCTTTGGCAGGCACGACCCGCCAAAGGCAAAGCCGGGGCGCATGAAATAGGGGCTCATTGATACCTTGTGATCCGAACACAGGATCGCCATCACCCGCTGGCCATCAAGCCCGGCCGCCTTGGCGATATTGCCGATCTCGTTGGCAAAGCTGACCTTGACTGCGCGCCACGAGTTGGAGGTGTATTTCACCATCTCGGCGGTGCCCAGATCGACAAGGTTGATCGGGCAGTCGAGGTCCTTGTTAAGCGCGGTCAAATGCGCACCCGTCGCCGCATCCAGCGCGCCGAAGACGATCAGGCCGGGGTCGTTATAGTCCTTGATCGCGGTGCTTTCGCGCAGAAACTCGGGATAGTAGCCAACGCCGAAATCCTTGCCAGCGGTCAGACCAGAGGCGGCTTCGAGGATCGGAATACAGACCTTGTCCATCGTGCCGGGCACGATGGTGGACCGCATGATGACCGAATGAAAGCCGGGGTGGGTGGCCAGTGCCTCGCCAATCGCCTGGCATACTGCCTTGACATAGACCAGCCCGATGGAGCCGTCTTCGGCACTTGGTGTCCCGACGCAGACGAAGGACGCGTCAGTGGCATGAATGGCGGCGCGGATGTCGGTCGTCGCGGTCAACCGGCCTTCGGATACGCCGGCGGCAATCAGATCCGGCAACCCGTTTTCAACGATCGGCGAACGGCCCGCATTGATCGCCGCCACCTTTGCCGGATCGATGTCCACCGCAATGACGGTGTGCCCGTCCTTTGCCAAGCAGGCCGCCGAAACGACCCCGACATAGCCAATTCCAAACACCGCGAGTGTGGCCATTTATCCCGTTCCTTGTTCGTTGCGCCCGGTCGGCTTGACGGGCCTACACTCCGCACATCGATGCGGCAGTGCAGCATTGCGGACAGGGTACGTTGTGGAAACAAAGCGGGGAAAGTCAGGCAGAAACCCCATTTTTTTGATCAATTTGTGGGTGTTTTGCCCAAAGCATGTAGGGTTTTTCTGCGAGACCTGTCAGGTTTTCGAAACCCCCCAACGATCCTGTAGGGGAAATCCTGTCAGTAATGCTGCAACTGCAAAATGACGCCTGATCTGCCCTCCAAGGCAGCGAAAACCCGCTTGGGAGTTCGTTTCAGCTTGCCTGCGCGCGCGCGCTTTCAACCCAACCCTGGGCGATGGCAAACTCGACGATCTGGCGCCGGCCCGACAGGTTCAGCTTCATGCTGCCACGGGCCTTGTAGGTTTCTACCGTCTTTGACGACAGCGCGAGCTCCTTACCGATTTCCTTCATCGTCTTGCCATGTGCGACTGACTTCAGAACACTCAGTTCGCGTTCGGACAGGCAGGCGTCTTCGGCCGGTTTCGGCGGGTCTTCGGCGCCAAGTCGTTGCGCGATCGCCGCAGAAAAGGCTGCATCAATGAAGATTCCGCCCTGTGCCGTGGTGGCCAGTGCAGCCTTCAAAACTTCGAACGACACGGTTTTCGGCAGAACCCCGTGAAACCCGGCGGCGATGCAGGCTCGCGCAAGGTCCATCGACAGGGAACTGGAGTAGGCCACCAGTGACGCCCCATGCCCGTCCAGATCGCGCGCAATCTCCTGCGGCGAAAGCGTGGTCTGGGTCGGGTCGATGACGATCACGTCGAACCCCTGATGCCAGGTCTGTTCGGCATTGTCGCCCAGCACGATCGCCTGCGCCGCAAAGCTGCTGTCCTGCCCAAGCAGCGCCGAAATGCCATCCGCAAGCAGCGGATTGGCATCGATGACCGCGATGCTCAGCCGAAGTCCGGTTGTGGAAAACACAGCTTCAGGCCCCATCAAACGCCGAACTCCAGAATACAGCCCATGATTGCAGTCATTGTCTCATCCCTCGCATTCCTTTGACCCAGTTGCGCCAACACGATGCCGGATTAACCGCACCACAGACTCAACCACGGGCGAGGGATTTGGTTCAATAGCTTGTTGATGTGCAGCGGGTATTCGCCCGAAAGATCGGGGATTACCGCCGAAAATCGCATCCAAAAAGCGCGAAATGCTGCCTCATGCGGCATTGCAGCAAAAAAAATTCACTCAACCCATAATTGTATTGCGCAAACGCCATGCGGCAGTGGACCGTCAGATATTGGTCCAGCCGCCGTCAATGGCATGGGCCACGCCGGTCGTATAACTTGATTCGTCGCTGGCCAGATAAACCACCAGCGCCGCGATCTCTTCAGGCTGGGCCATGCGCCCCAGAGGCTGCCGCGCGACAAAGGCTTTGCGCGCCGCTTCGTAGTCTCCGGTGGCGTGCAGGCGTTGGTCCAGCGACGGGCTTTCCACCGTACCGGGGCAGATGGCGTTGCAGCGGATGCCCTTTGTGATGAAATCCGCGGCAATCGCTTTGGTCAGCCCGATGACGCCGGCCTTGGTCGCGCCGTAGACAAAGCGGTTTGGCGCAGCGATGATCGATCCAACCACTGACGCCATGTTGATGATCGACCCGCCGCCTCTAGCGATCATCCCCGGCAGAACGGCGCGGCACATCCGGTACATCGCCGTCATGTTCAGATCGACGCTGAAGGTCCAACTTTCTTCATCACAATCCAGGATTGTGCCTGCCGCCACAAAGCCCGCGCAATTGAACAGCACATCCGGCGTGCCGATGGCCGCAAAGGTTGCTGCAATTGCCGCAGGGTCGCGCACGTTCAAAAGCCGCGTTTCCAACCCTTCGCCGGTCAGGGTGGCCAGCGTCGCCTCGTTCACGTCGGTCGCGATCACCCGCGCCCCTTCGCGTGCCATGGCAATGGCCGAGGCCCGCCCGATCCCCTGCCCGGCGGCCGTTACCAGTACCGTCTTTCCTTGCAAGCGTCCCATCGTGTCCCTCCCCGTTTGCGCAAGTCTTGCCGGGGCGGGCGGCAAAGCGCCAGCCCCCACATGTCAGCTGTCATAGCCCTTGCCCTGGCTCCAGCGCCAGGCATCGGCAATCATCTGCGGCAGGGTGGATCGCGACGGCGCCCACCCGAGGTCGCGCATCGCGCGGTCGCTGCCCGAAACCAACATCGCCGCATCGCCGGCGCGCCTTGGCCCCAGCACCACGGGCACCTCCCGGTTGGTGACGACGCTGGCATGATCCAGCACTTCGCGCACCGAAAAGCCCCGACCCGATCCAAGGTTGAACGCCCGGCTTTGCCCCCCGTCCAATAGCCAGCGCAGCCCCAGCACATGCGCCTCTGCCAGATCCATCACATGCACATAATCGCGCACACAGGTGCCGTCAGGGGTGGGATAGTCCGTGCCATGCACGGTCAGAAACGGGCGCGTCCCGGCAATGGTTTCCAGCACCAGCGGGATCAGATGCGTCTCGGGACGGTGCTGTTCACCAACCTCGCCGTCCGGATCGCCCCCCGCCACGTTGAAATAGCGAAACGCCACATGGCGCAGCCCGTGGCTCATGCCGAAATTCGCCAGAATGTCCTCGATCGCGCGTTTGGAGGCCCCGTAGGCGTTGATCGGGCGCTGCACAGTATCCTCGTCCAGCATCACCCCATCGTGATCGCCATAGGTGGCGCAGGTCGACGAAAACACGAAACGCCCGCACCCAGCCGCGACAGCTGCCTCGATCAGGTTCAGCGCGCCGCCAACATTCGCCCGCCAGTAGCGGCCGGGGTCGGTCATCGCCTCGCCCACCAACGACAGGGCCGCGAAATGCATCACCGCAACTGGCTGGTGGTCGGCAAAGGCGCGATCCAGCGCCGCACGGTCCGCAAGATCACCCTGAACCAGCGGGCCGAACTGTACGGCACCGGCCCACCCGGTGGAAAGGTTGTCAAAGGTGACAGGCTCGAACCCGGCTAACCGAAGCGCCTTGCAGGCATGCGCTCCGATATAGCCCGCCCCGCCCGTGACCAGAACCCGCTCCACCATGTACCGCCCCCGCAGTTTGCCATGTCGCTCTGCGTGACGCTGCCAGGTCAGAGAAACACGATATCATCCACCAGAAGTGATGCGTCGAAAATCCCCCGGATGTCCAGCGTCGCGCCGCTTGCCAACGCGAGGATCAGCCCGGTCGCCGTCACAGTCACATTGTCCGACGCCAGCAACTGCTCAATCGATGGCGCGGTCCCTGCCCACAACGCCGCGTCCAGTACGATCGTGTCCAGATTATCGGCAAAGTCGACGATCACATCATGCCCGGCCGAGAAGACAAAGCTGTCCTCTCCGATGCCTCCGATAAGCGTATCGTTGCCTTCGCCGCCCGCCAGCGTATCGTTGCCCGCCTGCCCTAGCAGACTGTCATTGCCGCCACCGCCTGCAATGACATTATCCCCAGCGCTGCCCGCCAGCGTGTCGGCAAACCTTGACCCGGTCAGACCCTCGATCCCAAGATAGGTGTCGCCCGTCGCATCGCCGGTATTGACGGCCGGACTGGCGAGATCCGCCCGCACCCCACCCAACGCATCGGCATAAGACACGATGTCCCGCCCAAGGCCGCCCTCCATCCGGTCACGCCCCGCACCACCGACCAGCAGATCATCGCCGTCGCCCCCCAGCAACGTGTCATTCCCGGCGCCGCCCTGCAAAACGTCATCGCCGCCGCGCCCTGACAGCAGATCATTGCCGCCATTGCCGAAGATCACATTGCCCAAAGCGTCGCCCGACGCCACGTCGTTCAAATTTGTCAGATCGATCCGTTCAATCGAGATCAGACGGTCGCCAAGCGCGTCGCCCTTGTTGGCACCGGGCGTGACAAGATCAATGGCCACCGCGGCGGTCGCGCTGATGTAGCTCGCGATATCGTAGCCATCGCCACCATCCAGCATGTCGGCCCCATCCCCCCCCACCAGCGTATCGTCGCCGTCGCGGCCGCTGATCTGGTCGTTGCCCGCGCCGCCGAGGATGAGGTTGGCCTGCGCGTCGCCCGCCAGCGTGTCGGCAAAGCCCGATCCCACCAGCCCCTCGATCCCGCCATAGGCA
>NZ_JANMET010000077.1:0-14273 GCF_031377265.1 Tabrizicola sp.
CGAGAACAGGGGCAGGCGCGTCGAGGCGATGCGCGCGCATCGCCACAGGCAGTGGCACCGGGATGTATCCTACGTGTAGATCAACGGGGTGACGCACTACCACTGGCGTGCTGTCGATAACGAATGCGAGGTGCTGGAAAGCATCGTGACCAAGACGCGAGATCGCAAGGCGGCGCTGAAATTCCTGAAGAAATCGATGAAGCGGCACGCCCGCCCGGAGACCATCGTGACCGATCGGTTGAGGTCGTGCGGCGCCGCGCTGAAGGACTTTGGCCGCAGTGATGATCGCGAGATGGGGCGTTGGCTCAACAACCGGGCGGAGAACTCCCACCTGCCGTTCCGACGACGAGAGCGGGCGATGTTGCGGTTCCGGCGCATGCGAACGCTGCAGAAGTCCGCCTCAGTCCATGCCTAGGTCCACAACCACTTTCCGACGGAGCGCCATCTCCAGAACCGCAACACCTACAAACAGACCCGCGCCGACGCTCTCGCCGAGTGGCGCGGCCCGCTCGCTGCCTGATCGATAGGTGGGGCTGGGGTAACGGAGACTGGTTCGCATTCGTCTGACAGCACCTCTGCCGCCGTCTTCCCGCTTATGGAGCCAGAGACCACCGCCGTCCGCATACTTGCCGGGCTCGCAGGTCCGAACCTTGACTGCGCTTAGTCTGTTCTGCAGGCGGCTGAAGTCGATCCCCCTTTATGTCCCCCCTAGTTATAGGATGAGCTGAGAGAGATTGATAGCCGACGAAGTGCGAAGACCAGACTTGATGCGGACTTTCAACAAAAACTCAAACGGTTGAGTCTGTATGACTGCCAGTGATCTCTAGTTGTAGAGCATTTCAATGCCCCCCACCCGCACCAATCCTGCCTTTCGGTCTGTTCGGCGTTAGGCTTGCGAGCCTTGCAGGTTGCAACCCTCGCCGGAGTGCGGCAACGCCCTCGAGTAAGGCATGAATCATCTGCGGATGTACCAGCCGCGGCATGCAGAAATACCCCTTACGTCGCCGCGAAAGCTTTGCTAGAAGGCGCGCAAAGTTGCGCTGGGTGTAGAGACCCGGCGTTTCATCACTATTGCGCGAATGCGCCCGGAAGTTTCAGGAAGGACATCCCAGAATGCAGGTCACCGAGACGCTGAAAGACGGCCTCAAGCGCGGCTACACGATCACCGTGACGGCGGCGGAGCTGGACGCGAAGGTCCAGGAGAAGCTTCTCGAAGCGCAGCCCGAAGTCGAGATCAAGGGCTTCCGCAAGGGCAAGGTGCCGCTGGCGATCCTGAAGAAGCAGTTCGGCACCCGGATGATGGGCGACGCGATGCAAGAAGCCATCGACGGAGCGATGAAGGACCATTTTGACAAGACCGGTGACCGCCCGGCGATGCAACCCGAAGTCAAGATGACGGGCGGCGACAGCTGGAAAGAAGGTCAGGACGTTGTCGTTGAGATGAGCTATGACGCCCTGCCACCAATACCGGAAATCGACGCGGGCAAGATCAAGCTGGACCGGCTGATCGTCAAGGCTGATGACGCCGCCGTGGGCGAGGCGCTGGCCAATCTGGCCGCGTCTTCGCAAGCATTTGAAGACCGCAAGAAGGGTGCCAAGGCCAAGGACGGCGATCAGATCGTAATCGACTTCAAAGGCTCGGTCGACGGCGATTTATTTGAAGGCGGCACGGCAGAAGACTATCCTTTGGTGCTCGGCTCAAACTCGTTCATTCCGGGCTTTGAGGCGCAGCTTGTCGGCACCAAGGTTGGTGATGAAGTTGCAGTCAAAGTAACCTTCCCGGAAGCCTACGGTGCCAAGCACCTGGCCGGGAAAGAAGCGCTCTTTGCTTGCACCGTGAAAGCAGTGAAAGAGCCAAAGCCCGCCGAAGTCGACGATGAGCTGGCCAAAAAATACGGTGCCGAGGATCTTGCCGCGCTGAAGGGGCAAATCTCCGAACGTCTTGAGGCAGAATATAAGGGCGCGGCGCGGTCGGTGATGAAGCGGTCGTTGCTGGATCAGTTGGACGGGATGGTGAAGTTCGACCTTCCGGACAACCTGGTAGATGCCGAGGCCGGGCAGATTGCGCATCAGCTGTGGCATGAAGAACATCCCGAAGATCATGGCCACAACCATGATGCCATTGAGCCAACTGACGAGCACAAGTCGCTGGCAGAGCGTCGGGTGCGTCTGGGCCTGCTTCTGGCCGAGATCGGTCGCAAGGCTGAAGTGACGGTCTCTGACGCCGAAATGACGCAAGCCGTGCTGGCTGCGGCCCGTCAATACCCGGGCCAAGAGCGGCAGTTCTTTGAATTCGTTCAGAAGAACCCGCAGATGCAGCAGCAGCTGCGCGCGCCGATCTTTGAAGACAAGGTTGTCGATCACCTCGTCGGGCTGGCAAAGGTCAGCGACAAGGAAATTTCGAAGGAAAAGCTGCAGAAGGCCATCGAGGCGATGGACGAAATGTAAGCTTTCCCTTTCGGGGGAAAGCGGGCCGCCCGATTGGGCGGCCCTTTTCATTTCTGCGGCGAAGTCTGCAGCGGTTCCCGGCCAGTGGGTTGCAGTCACCCCCGCGCCCGACAAACGAAAAACCGCGCCCGATTGCCCGGGCGCGGTTTGAATTCTGCCTTGCAGCGCGGATCAGAGGTCTTCGCCGTCCTGAGCCGCACCCATGTCGCCAAACAGTTCGGCGATTTCGAACTCGGCTGCGGCTTCGGCTTCGGCGGCAAGGTCCTGGATCGACTTGCCGGAGGCCTGCAGTTCCGCCTCTTCGGGCGAGCGCGCCACGTTCAGCTTGACCTTCACAATCACTTCGGGGTGCAGAACCGCCGACACGGTGTGAATGCCAAGGTCCTTGATCGGGCGGTCAAGCACGATCTGGCCACGGTTCACGGCGAACCCAGCCTCGGTCGCGACATCGGCCACGTCACGCGTGGTGACCGAGCCATAAAGCGCGCCAGCATCAGAGGCCGAACGGATGATCAGGAATATCTGACCATCCAGCTTGGCGCCGACGGCCTCGGCTTCCTTGCGGGTTTCGAGGTTGACGACTTCAAGCTGGACCTTCTTGGCCTCGAAGGACTTGATGTTGCCCTCGTTGGCGCGAAGGGCCTTGCCTTGTGGCAGCAGGAAGTTGCGGGCGTAGCCGTCCTTGACGTTGACAACTTCACCCATCTGGCCAAGCTTGGCCACGCGCTGAAGGAGAATGACTTGCATGTGCGTCGCTCCTTATTTCACGGCATAGGGCAGCAGGGCAAGAAAGCGAGCGCGCTTGATGGCAATTGCCAGTTCGCGTTGCTTTTTCGCCGAGACAGCGGTGATACGGGACGGCACGATCTTGCCACGCTCTGAGATGTAGCGCTGCAACAGACGCGTGTCCTTGTAGTCGATCGCCGGTGCATTGTCGCCCGAGAAGGGGCAAACCTTGCGGCGGCGGAAAAATGGTTTGTTCGCCATGGTTTATGGACCTTTCTTCAAGCTCTGGATCAACGACGCGGGGCGCCGAACGACGGACGTTCACCGCCAAAGGACGGGCGTTCGCCACGGTCACCACCCCGGTCGGGACGGTCGCCGAAGCTGCGCTCGCGGCGCTCGCCACCGCCAAAGCCACCGCGGTCACCCCGGTCGCCATCACGGTCGTCGCGCTTTTGCATCTGGGCAGATGGGCCCTCGACATGGGCGTCGACCTTGATGGTCAGCACGCGCATCACGTCATCATGCAGGCGCATCAGGCGTTCCATTTCCTGCACCGCGGCCGGAGGCGCGTCGGATTTCAGGAAAGCATAGTGGCCTTTGCGGTTCTTGTTGATCTTGTAGGCCATCGTCTTGACGCCCCAGTATTCGTTTTCAACGACTTTGCCGCCGTTGTCCGCGAGAACCGTGGAGAAATGCTCGATAAGGCCTTCGGCTTGCGTGTTGGACAAGTCCTGACGCGAGATGAAAACATGCTCGTAAAGTGGCATGCGTACTCCGATCCGTTTCGGGCGCGCTTCATAGGACGGGCGAAACCCTTGCAACGGCCCGTCCACGAGAGGCTGCGCCGGTGCGTGGAAATGCTGCAAGGATGCGGCCTTATACAGTGCGTCTTGCGCGATGCAAGCAGATTGGGGCGGTTGGCAGCAAGCCTGCGAAAGATTGCGAAACGGGCCGTCAGCGGCTATTGCGGGGGAAACAGGGGGACCTCGACCATGAGCCGCGCATTCGTTTTTCCAGGGCAGGGGGCGCAGACCATCGGCATGGGTCGCGCGCTGGCGGAGGCTTATCCCGCCGCGCGCGCGGTGTTCGACGAGGTTGACGAGGCGCTGGGAGAAAAGCTTTCGACCCTGATCTGGGAGGGGGACATTGCCGAATTGACGTTAACGCAAAACGCCCAGCCTGCGCTTATGGCGACCTCGATCGCGGCGATGCGTGCGCTGGAGGCCGAAGGGATTGGCATGACGCAGGTTGCGTTCGTGGCGGGGCATTCCTTGGGCGAGTATTCGGCCCTGTGTGCTGCGGGGTCGATCAGCTTGTCTGACACTGCGCGATTGCTGCGGATCCGTGGCCGGGCGATGCAACAGGCCGTTCCGGTGGGCGTTGGTGCTATGGCGGCATTGTTGGGGCTGGATTTCGAAGCAGCGGTTGCAGTTGCCGCCGAAGCCGCGCAGGGCGAAATATGTCAGGCTGCAAATGACAATGACCCTGGTCAGGTGGTGGTTTCCGGCCACAGGGCTGCGGTTGAACGGGCGTTGGAGATTGCCAAGGCCAGGGGGGCAAAGCGCGTGATCCTGCTGCCGGTCAGCGCGCCGTTCCATTGCGCCTTGATGCAACCCGCCGCAGCTGTGATGGCCGAGGCGCTGGCGGCGGTGGTCATTTCGGCGCCGATAGTGCCGGTGGTGGTGAACGTGCGCGCCGAAGCCGTGACCGAACCTGACCGGATTGTCGATCTGTTGATCGCGCAGGTCACGGGATCAGTGCGCTGGCGGGAAAGCGTCTTGTGGATGGAGCGGGCTGGCGTCACAGATTTCTGGGAGGTTGGCGCAGGCAAGGCCCTGTCGGGCATGATCAAGCGGACAGCGGCCACGGCAACAACGCGCGCGGTCGGCACACCCGAGGATGTGGCGGCGGCAAAGGCCTGATGCTCACGGCAGGGAGGTCGGGGTCTAATGAAAACGAGAAGGATGTACGATGTTTGATCTGACCGGAAAATCGGCGTTGGTAACCGGGGCCTCTGGGGGTATCGGGGCCGAGATCGCGCGGGTCCTGCACGCGGCCGGGGCCGCGGTCGCACTATCAGGCACGAGGGTGGAGCCGTTGCAGGCGCTGGCAGCGGAATTGCAGGACAGGGTGCATGTCCTGCCTTGCAACCTGTCGATCGCCGAGGAAGTCGGAGGCCTGGTCAAACGGGCGGCCGAAGCGATGGGATCGGTGGATATTCTGGTCAACAACGCCGGGATCACCCGCGACGGGCTGATGATGCGGATGTCTGACGCGGATTGGGCGGAGGTGATTGATGTGAACCTCACCTCGACATTCCGGCTGTGCCGGGCGGCGATCCGGGGAATGATGAAGGCGCGCTGGGGGCGGATCGTCAATATCAGTTCGGTCGTCGGTACTACGGGCAACGCGGGGCAGGTGAACTACGCTGCCTCCAAAGCAGGGATGGTGGGGATGTCAAAATCCTTGGCCGCCGAGGTGGCAAGCCGGGGGATCACGGTGAACGCAGTGGCACCGGGCTTCATCGCGACAGCCATGACCGACAAGTTGAATGACGCCCAGCGGACGGCCATTCTGGGTGTGGTGCCTGCGGGTCGGATGGGGACGCCGGCCGAGATTGCGGCGGCCGTATTGTATCTGGCGTCGGTCGAGGCGGGTTATGTGACCGGGGCGACGCTGCACGTGAATGGCGGCATGAATATGGTGTGACGGCGCGGGGTTTCCTGACCCGCATTGGAAAGAGTTTGCCATGCGGCGCTGCCCTTGCTATAGGCGCGCAGGAAATCGCCGGGCGGTGCCTCGGTGTCGTCGCGTTTGCGGCGCAAACCGCCCGGAAACGGGCTTATGAGACAAGGCCGGAGCATTTTCGGCACCATGTAGAGGAAATGACATGAGCGATATCGCTGACCGTGTGAAGAAGATCGTCGTCGAGCATCTGGGCGTCGAGGAGGACAAGGTGACCGAGACGGCCTCGTTTATCGATGATCTGGGTGCGGACAGCCTTGATACGGTGGAGCTGGTCATGGCCTTTGAGGAAGAGTTCGGGATCGAGATTCCGGACGACGCCGCCGAGACGATCCAGACCTTTGGCGACGCGGTGAAATTCATCTCGGAAGCCGCCTGATCCTTTGGGATTGCAGGTTCGGAAAAGGCACCCTTCGGGGTGCTTTTTTTGTTTGTCCACGCGTGGACAGAGTTTCAGTCTCAACAGAATCAATGGGTTGATTTCGAACTTTCAGGAAGTCTTAACCTTTTGCCACCGGGAACGCCGTGGCAAAGGCGCTTTGGCCGCGGGCAGTGAAAACCAGGGCGCGCGAGCCTTCGAGCGGGCGCAGCCACCCCAGCGCCTGCATCTGGCGCAGCAGGGCGCGCCCGGCCTTGCCGCCAAGATGCGGTCGCCGCTCGCTCCAATCCA
This sequence comes from Tabrizicola sp., assembly GCF_031377265.1. Classification (GTDB taxonomy): domain Bacteria; phylum Pseudomonadota; class Alphaproteobacteria; order Rhodobacterales; family Rhodobacteraceae; genus JAUYQR01. Next base: position 6,590 of record NZ_JANMET010000077.1, read on the forward strand.
GACAGGTGCGGCACTGGCTTTCGTTGCTGTCGAGGATCAGGCCGAAAGCGCGCAGGTGGGCCAGACCCGCATCGGTCAGGCGCAGGCCGGAAGCGTCGTGCGTCAGATGGCCGGACTGTGCCAGACTGTCGTGCACCTGCACCCCGGCACTGCCTGCGAGGTGGTGATAACAGCGTCGCGCGGCGCGCAATGCGGTATCCTTTGGCCCAGGACGGTGGCGCAATTGACCGGCGGCGGCGGCAAGGCCCATCAGCGCCTCGACGGCACGGGCAACTTCTGGCGAGGCCAGGGTGAAATAGCGGTGACGGCCCTGGGCCAGCACCGAAAGCAAGGCACCTTGCGTCAACTGGGCAAGGTGGCTTGAGGCGGTCTGGGGAGTGACGCCTGCCTCGGCCGCAAGCTCGGTTGCGGTCAGGGCGTGGCCTGCCATCAGCGCGCCAAGGATGTTGGCGCGGGCGGGATCGCCGATCAGGGCGGCGATGCGGGCGATGTCGGGGCCTTCTTTCATCCGGGGCCCTTTCGCGGCCGGGGCGCGCTTGTGGCTGGCCCCGGAGGGTTTCACACCCTCCGGACCACCCGTGGGATATTTGGCGAAGAGGAAGCTGTTTCGAGGCTGATTGTAGCGCTTTGCGGTTCTGATGGGGAAGTGCAATGCGAGATTGAATGCTTCGATCCCGGTCGAAGGATCGGTTCGTTGCGGCGGAGAGCCGCTTGTGTCGGGCGGGGGCTGGATCGGTCAGCCTTGCCAGCCGCGAGCCGCTGCGGGCAGACTGGTGCGGAAGAGCGGGGACAAGATGACGGCAGATTTGGGCGCGATGTTCGGGGCGGCTGCGTCGGAGACCTTCATCGGTCTGCCGCGCTGCCGCGACCTTGCGCGATTGTCGGCGCGGATCGCGCTGATCGGGGCGGATGGCTGTACGCCTTACCCCTCGGTCGGGTTCTATTGCGCGGGCGGACCGGCGGCGATCCGGGCGGCTGGGGCGGCCTATGCCGCCAATCTGGGCCACATGAATTTCGATCTGGGCGGGCCGGTGTTTCCCGCCGGGGTCAGCGCGGTGGATGCTGGCGATCTGCCGCAGGATATTGCCGATCCGGAAGGCAACCGGGCGCGGATTTTTGGCGCAGTGAGCCTGATTTTGGATCGTGGCGCGGTGCCGATGCTGATTGGCGGCGATGATTCGTTGCCAATTCCGATGCTGGAGGCGTTCGGGGCACGGCGGAAGGACTATTGGCTGTTGCAGATCGATGCGCATATCGATTGGCGCGACGAGGTCGAGGGCGAGCGGCAGGGATTGTCTTCGACAATGCGGCGGGCCAGCGAAATGCCGCATATCGCGGGCATCGTGCAGGTGGGAAGCCGCGGCATCGGTTCGGCCCGGATCGAGGATGCGCAGGATGCGGTTGACTGGGGCGTGGCGTTTGTGCCGGCTGGCGAAGTGGCGCGCGACGGGGTGTGGCGTGCGGTGGACATGATCCCGCAGGCGGCGGAGGTGATCATCTGTCTGGATCTGGACGCACTGGACCCGTCGATCATGCCGGCGGTGATCGGGCGGACGGCGGGCGGCCTGAGCTATTGGCAGGTGCTGGAGCTGATCGGCGGGGTGGCGGAGAGGTGCCGGATCGCGGGGTTCGACATGGTGGAGTTCATGCCCGGACGCGATGTGGACGGGCAGGGGGCCACACTGGCGGCGCAGCTTTTGGCGGCGGTTATGGGCATTGTGGCGCGGCAGGGCTGAGGGACAGTCCGCTGATCGAGGCAGGGCGGTTGATCTTGCACGGCATGCGGTGTGAGGGTTTTGCCACCGTTGCCGCCCTTTGGGCTGACAGGGTGCAGGTCGGGCAAATCGGCGGTCCTGAGCGGGGCTGACGGGCGGCGGCAAGCCGGTGCACGCCGGGACCGAGGCGCGTGTGTTGCGCCACCGGAAGGGGCCGTGTATCACGCTGAAAAGCCGGTCGAGCGGGAGAACCTTATGCGTCGTGTGGTGGTAACGGGACTGGGGATGGTGACGCCTCTGGCCTGCGGGGTCGAAGCGACCTGGGAGCGGCTGATCGCCGGGCAATCCGGCGCGGGGCCGATCACGCGGTTTGATGCTTCGGCAGTGGTGACGCAGTATGCCTGCGAGATCCCGCGCGGCGACGGCACCGCGGGCACGTTCAACCCCGATGACTGGATGGAGCCGAAAGAGCAGCGCAAGGTCGATGATTTCATCCTGTACGGGATGGCGGCGGCGGTGCAGGCGGTGCAGGATTCCGGTTGGGTGCCTGCAACCGAGGAGGAGCGCTGCCGGACCGGGGTGATGATCGGATCGGGGATCGGGGGCTTGACCTCGATCGCCGAGACGGCGGTGTTGATCAAGGAAAAGGGGCCAAAGCGGGTGAGCCCGTTCTTCATTCCCGGGGCGTTGATCAATCTGGTGTGGGCAGGTGTCGATCCGGTTCGGGTTCAAGGGACCCAATCATGCGGTGGTGACGGCCTGTTCCACGGGGGCGCATGCAATTGGCGATGCGGCGCGGCTGATCCAGTGGGGCGATGCGGATGTGATGGTGGCGGGGGGCGCGGAAAGCCCGATCAGCGAGATCGGGATTGCCGGGTTCAATGCCTGCCGGGCGCTGTCGACCAAGCGGGCGGATGATCCGACCAAGGCGAGCCGCCCCTATGATGCGGACCGCGACGGGTTTGTCATGGGCGAGGGTGCGGGGTGCGTGGTGCTGGAGGAATATGAGCATGCGGTGGCGCGCGGGGCGCGGATCTATGCCGAGGTGCTGGGGTATGGGCTGTCGGGCGACGCCTATCACATCACCGCGCCCAGCGAGGATGGTGATGGCGGGTATCGCAGCATGGCGGCGGCGCTGAAGCGGGCGGGGCTGCAACCTGCCGATGTGGACTACATCAACGCGCATGGCACCAGCACGATGGCCGACACGATCGAGCTTGGCGCAGTGGAGCGGTTGATGGGCGATGCGGCGGCAGGGGCGGTGATGAGTTCCACCAAGTCAAGCATCGGGCATCTGTTGGGGGCTGCGGGGGCGGTGGAGGCGATTTTCTGCATCCTTGCGATCCGCGATCAGGTGGCGCCGCCGACGATCAACCTGGATAACCCGGCGGTGACGCCAAAGCTGAACCTTGCGGCGAATGCGGCGGTCAGGCGGAAGATCGACGTGGCGTTGTCGAACTCGTTCGGGTTTGGCGGCACCAATGCGAGCCTCGTGCTGGGTCGGGTCAGCGGCTGATGTGGAAATCCGTCGCCTCCAATGCGCTGACGCTGTTCATCGTGATCCTGGCCGTCGTGGCGACATTGGTGGCTTGGGGGCGCAATGAGTTTGCCAAGCCCGGACCGTTGGCCGACCCGATCTGCCTGCAGGTGGAGCGCGGTGCGTCGCTGAGCGCGGTCAGCCGTTCGCTTGAAGAGCGCGGTGCGATCAGCGATGCGCGGATCTTTCGGATCGGAGCGGACTATTCCGACCGGTCGGGCGACCTGAAGTTCGGGGCCTATCTGATACCGGCTGGCGCTTCGATGGCGGAAGTTCTCCAGGCGATCACGGCGGGCGGGCAATCGACCTGCGGCCGGGATGTCAACTTTCGGATCGGGGTGGCAAGTTCGGATGTGATCCTGCGCGAGTTGGACCCGGTCACCAACAGCTATGTCGAGGTTGCCCAGTTCGATCCGGCGGCTGGAGCGGCGCCGCAAGTGTATCTTGATGTGGCCGAAGACCCGGACCTGCGGTTCCGGATCACGCTGGCCGAAGGGGTGACCAGCTGGCAGGTGGTGGACGCGCTGAAACGGGCGGATTTTCTGACCGGCGCGGTTGAAGTTGTGTCGCCCGAAGGCAGCCTGTCGCCCGACAGCTATGAGGTGGAGCGCGGGTCCGAGCGCGGTGCGGTGATCGCTGCAATGACTGAGCGGCAGACCGCCACCCTGGCCGAGCTGTGGGCCGCGCGGGAGGAAGGGTTGCCGTATGACACGCCGGAAGAGGCTTTGATCATGGCCTCGATCGTGGAAAAGGAAACCGGGGTACCGGAAGAACGCAAGCGGGTGGCCAGCGTGTTCATCAACCGGCTGCGTGACGGGATGCGGCTGCAGACCGACCCGACGGTGATCTACGGCATCACCAAGGGCGAAGGCGTGCTGGGCCGCGGATTGCGCCAGAGCGAACTGCGCCGCGAGACGCCGTGGAATACCTATGTGATCGACGGCTTGCCACCAACGCCGATTGCCAACCCTGGCCGGTTGAGCATCGAGGCGGCGCTGAACCCCGACACCACGGATTATCTGTTCTTCGTGGCAGACGGCACGGGTGGCCATGCCTTTGCCACCACCCTTGCCGAGCACAACGAGAACGTCGCCAAATGGCGCGAGATCGAGGCGCAGCGCGGCGAAGAAGCGGCGACCGGCGTGCAGGGGGAGTAGCGCGGGTCAACCAAAGGTGGGTAGGCATGCAACGCGACGCTGACACTGACCCGCGAAAGACTGCCGCCGGAATGCGCGGTGTCTACGAACGTCAGGCCGCAGCTTGGGATGCGGCGCGATCACGCGATTTGTACGAAGCCGCCTGGCTCGACCGCGCGCTGGCGATGACTGCGCCGGGGGAATGGGTGCTTGACCTTGGCTGTGGCGCAGGCGAGCCGGTGGCACGCTATGTGGTGGCGCAAGGCCGCCGCGTGCTGGGTGTGGATTTCGCCGCGCCGATGATAAAGCTGGCGCGCGCGCGGATGCCGGATCAGCGCTGGGCTGTCGCCGACATGCGCGGGCTTGATCTTGACGCGCAATTTGCCGCGATCATCGGTTGGGACAGCTTCTTTCACCTGACGCCGTCGGAACAGGTGGCGCTGATCCCGCTGCTGGCCCGGCATCTGGCACCGGGCGGCGCGCTGTTGTTGACGGTTGGGCCAGCGGCGGGTGAGCCTTTGGGTGAAGTTTGCGGTGAGGCGGTCTACCACGCGAGCCTTGCGCCCGATGACTATCGAATGCGGCTTGCAGCGGCCGGGATCAAGGTGGTGGACTTTGTGCCGAACGATCAGGACTGCGCCGGCCGGTCGGTGCTGCTGGGCAAGCGCAGTTAACAAAAGGTAAAGGTGCCGCGCGCTAAGCCATTGGCATCGTTGAATTTTGATCTTGACTTTGCGAACGGTCCAAGGTAGAGATTACGGCATGCTAGAAGAAGTGTCAGAGCGGCCCCGGGGAAACCCGTTGGCCGCTTTTGCATTTCGCTCGTGCCGGGGGGTCAGCATGAGGGGTGGCGCAGGCAGATGACAATCAGGCTCTCCGATGGAGACGCCGTGCCAGATGACATTTTGGCAGTGGCGGAAGAGCTGTACCGAATGGCCGCGGAAGAGTTGCATCGCACGATCCACGCGATCCGCGCCGGGCAGATGAGTGAAGTGAAAGCCGCACAGTCAGCGATCCGCGATCTTCGCGCGACCGCACAACATGTGCTGGATGAAAGGGCGAAAGTTGACAAACTCCGCAAGCAGATTGCCGGGCAGGTCGGAGCCGGTGGCGCACTCGACTTTGACGCAGCACGGGTTGAAATCGGGCGCCGCCTGGCTTGCCTCCGCAGCGCCGGAGGCAGTGACTGAGTTTCTGGCCTCGCTGGATCAGAACGCGCTTTTGGCGCTGCCCTGGATGTTCGAGTTCTGGGCATTGCCACACCAGTTGCCACCAAGCGGCGCCTGGAAGACCTGGGTGATCATGGGGGGCCGCGGCGCTGGCAAGACCCGGGCGGGTGCCGAATGGGTGCGCGCCGAGGTGGAAGGGGCGGGACCGGGCGATCCGGGAAGGTCGCGCCGGGTGGCGCTGGTCGGCGAGACGGTGGATCTGGTGCGCGAAGTGATGGTGAGGGGGGAAAGCGGCATTCTGGCCTGCTCGCCCCCCGACCGCAGGCCGGAGTGGCAGGCGGCGCGCAGGCAGCTGGTCTGGCCGAACGGGGCTGTGGCGCAGGTGTTTTCCGCGCATGACCCCGACAGTTTGCGCGGGCCGCAGTTCGACGCGGCCTGGGCGGATGAGCTGGGCAAGTGGAAGAAGGCGGGGGAAACCTGGGATCAGCTGCAGTTTGCGCTGCGGTTGGGCAAGGGGCCGCGCGCGGTTGTGACCACCACGCCGCGCAATGTGGGGGTGCTGAAGGCGATCCTTAAAAACCCGTCGTCGGTGATCACCCATGCACCAACCGAGGCGAACCGGGCCTATCTGGCGGAATCGTTCCTGGCTGAGGTGGCGGCGCGCTATGGCGGCACGCGGCTTGGCCGCCAGGAACTGGAAGGTGTGCTGGTCGAGGAAGATGAGGGCGCGCTGTGGTCGATGCAGCTGTTGGACCGCATCCGGGTGGATGAGGCGCCTGCAGTGACACGGATCGTGGTGGCGGTGGACCCGCCGGTGACGGCCAACAAGACCAGCGACGAATGCGGGATTATCGTCGTGGGGGCCGATACGCGGGGCGATCCGCGCCAGTGGCGGGCGGTGGTGCTGGAGGATGCGTCGGTCAAAGGGGCTTCGCCCGAGGGCTGGGCGCGGGCGGCGCTGATGGCGATGGACCGGCACAAGGCGGACCGGTTGGTGGCCGAAGTGAACCAGGGCGGCGATCTGGTGGAGCGGCTGGTGCGGATGATCGACCCGCTGGTGCCGTTTCGTGCGGTGCACGCGACGCGGTCCAAGATGCTGCGGGCCGAGCCGGTGGCGGCGCTGTACGAGCAGGGCCGGGTTGCCCATGTGCGGGGTCTGCAGGCGCTGGAGGCGCAGTTGTGCCAGATGACGGTGACTGGCTGGCAGGGCAGCGGATCGCCGGACCGGCTGGACGCGCTGGTCTGGGCGCTGACCGAGTTGATGGTGGACCCTGCGGGCCATATCGGGCGACCGATGGTGCGGTCGCTCTAGGCCCCGGCTGCGGGAGCGCGCCGCGCGGGGATATTTGTAGACAGATGAAACCCTTAGGGGTTGGTCCCGGCCTGCAAAGGTCCGGGGGCGGGTAAGCATGACCCGAGGTTTCAGAGGAGCGGCGAGATGGTGTTTGATTTCTTGCGGAAGGCCGGGCCAGTGGCCGCAGCGCCTGAACGAAAAGCGTCGGCGACGGGGCGGGTGGTGGCCTGGGGGTCAAGCGGCCGCGTGGCCTGGAGCCCGCGCGATGCGGTAACGCTGGCGCGGATCGGGTTTCAGGGCAACCCGATCGGGTTTCGGGTGGTGCGGTTGATCGCCGAGGCGGCGGCGGCACTGCCGTTGATCTGTCAGGACAGCGAGCGGCGCTATGACCAGCACCCGATGCTGAGCCTGATCAGCCGACCGAACGGGGCGCAAGGCCGGGCCGAACTGCTGGAGGCGGTTTATGGCCACATGCTGCTGTCGGGCAACGCCTATATCGAGGCGGTTCCGGGCGAGGGCATGTTGCCGGGCGAGCTGCACGTGCTGCGGTCTGACCGGATGAACCTGGTGCCGGGGGCGGACGGCTGGCCGGTCGCCTATGACTATACGGTCAGCGGGCGGACGCACCGGTTTGACGTAACCGGGCCGGTCAGCCCGATCTGCCATATCCGCAGCTTTCATCCGCAGGACGACCATTACGGGTTCTCGCCAATGCAGGCGGCGGCGGTGGCCGTGGACGTGCACAACAGCGCCAGCGCCTGGTCAAAGGCCCTGCTGGACAATGCCGCACGGCCCTCGGGCGCGATCATCTACAAGGGTGCAGACGGGCAATC
>NZ_JANMET010000101.1:0-8013 GCF_031377265.1 Tabrizicola sp.
TGGTGAAACCGCGCACCTTCGCCGATCTCGACTTCCATCACTTGGGTAAAGCGGGCGGCGGCGGGGCCGCTTTCCAGCACCGTCAGTTCGGCACCCGGCTCCAGCTTGATGCAGTGGTGCATGATCGCATCCGACCGGTCCGCCAGATGATGATAGATCAGCGACACGGGCTTTGCCGCACGCGCCCTGGCACGGATCAGCACCCCGTCGCTGGCAAAGGCCGAAGCCATCGCTGCCAGCGGGCGCGGCACCGGGGTTTGTCCCCGCGCCTCCAGCACGCCGTACACATCGCGCGCCCAGTGAATGTCATGCGCGCCTGCGGCGGACAGTTGTTCGATCTCGACCCCGGCAAGGGCCGGATCATCGGACGCTGCGGCATCAAACACCCCGTCCACGAACACCAGCCGCACCGTATCGATGCCATCGAAAGCCGCCGGTTCGTCGCCCGCATCAAAGCGCGGTGCCAGGGCTGCTTCAGCCGCAATCAGCGTCGCGGGATCAGTATAGCGCCAGTATTCATCGCGCTTTGTCGGCAGACCCATGGCCGACAGCCGCGCCAGTGCATCGGCGCGGGCAGCCCCCAGCCAACCGCCGCCCGCAAAGCCAAGACCGGCAATCCGGGTCGCCAGCGCATCTTGCCTGATTTGCGCCAGCGCCATCAGACCACCTCGCCCAGGATGTCGGCATAGCCGTTGTTTTCAACCTCCAGCGCCAGTTCCGGCCCGCCGGTCTTGATGATCCGGCCCGCCGCCATGATATGCACCACGTCCGGTTTGATATGGTCCAGCAGGCGCTGGTAATGGGTGATGACCAGGAACGACCGGCCCGCATCGCGCAGCGCGTTCACCCCTTCGGCGACCAGCTTCATCGCGTCAACGTCCAGCCCGCTGTCGGTTTCGTCCAGGATGCACATCTTCGGCTCTAGCATCGCCATCTGCAAGATTTCGTTGCGCTTTTTCTCGCCGCCGGAAAAGCCCACGTTGACCGGGCGCTTCAGCATCTCGGCGTCGATCTGCAGGGTCTTGGCCTTGGCGCGCACAAGCTTCAGGAAATCGCCGGCGCTCAGTTCGTCCTCATTGCGCGCCTTTCGCTGGGCGTTCACGGCGGTGCGCAGAAAGGTCATGTTGCCGACACCCGGAATTTCCACCGGGTACTGGAACGCCAGGAACAACCCGGCGGCGGCGCGGTCTTCCGGCTCCATCTCCAGCAGTTCGGCACCGTTGAGCTTGGCCGACCCGTCCGTGACCTCATACCCGTCGCGGCCCGCCAACACATAGGACAGCGTGGATTTCCCCGATCCGTTCGGCCCCATGATCGCGTGCACTTCGCCAGACCCGATCGTCAGATCAACGCCGCGCAGGATGACCTTGTCTTCGTCATGCAGCTTGACGTGCAGGTTCTTGATTTCGAGCATTCCATTTTCCTTCAAAGAGGCGGGCGGTTGCACCATGGCCAAGGGCCGGCGCGCAAGCGGTTGATAGGGTTATCGGGGGTCAGAGAACCACCCGATCACTTCGGTCAGCATTTCCGGCGGGATCTGGCGCGGCACCACGGTGAACCGGGCAAGACGGCCCACCGTCTCGTCCCGCGCCACAAGCGCCTCGACGCGGTGATAATAGCGCCGGGCGGTGTAGTCATCAAACAGCACCGTCACCGGGCGCGTGCAGCGCATCATCGTGGCCGCAAAGCAGGCAGCCCGGAACCGTCCATCGATCAGCACCACGTCGGGGTGGATGAAATCGGGCCGGTCCCAGACCGAAAGCGCATAGCGGTGAAAGGCGCGATAGGCCTGAGAATTGATCGGATAGCCCCAATCCTTGGTCAGGCCGATATCGACATGGTGAATGACCGCTGTGCCAGAGATATCGACAAGGTGATGGCGCAACCGCTCCGCCCAGGCAGCATCGCTTTCCACGCTGAACACCGGCTTGCCCAGTTCGGCGGCCAGAACCGTCGACCCGCCACTGCCGTATTCGAGGATAGACGCCGCGGCCGCATAATGCTGCCGCACCAACCCGGCCTCGTCCGCGGGGAATGTCAGCACAAATTCGTCTGCGCCGGTCACGCCTTCCGTCTGCGTTGGCGCGCTATTTGTTGGCGTTGCCACTTTGACCATCCCCACAGGCCTCAGCCCACCGAGCCTTCAAGGCTGATCGCGACCAGGCTTTGCGCTTCCATGGCGAATTCCATTGGCAGCGCCTGCAGCACGTCCTTGCAGAACCCGTTTACCACCAGCGCCACCGCCTCCTCCTCGTCCATCCCGCGCGACCGGCAATAGAACAGCTGATCCTCATCGACCTTCGATGTCGTCGCCTCATGTTCCACGCGGCTCGAGTTGTTCTTCACCTCGATATACGGCACCGTATGCGCGCCGCATTTGTCGCCGATCAGCAGGCTGTCGCATTGGGTGTAGTTGCGGCTGTCAGTGGCTTTGGGGTGCATGCTGACCAGCCCCCGATACGTGTTCTGCGCCCGGCCCGCAGATATCCCCTTGGAAACGATGCGCGATTTCGTCCGCTTGCCCAGATGGATCATCTTGGTGCCGGTGTCGGCCTGCTGGGCGTTGTTGGCGATGGCGATCGAATAGAACTCGCCTTGACTGTCATCCCCCCGCAAGATGCAGGACGGATACTTCCAGGTGATCGCCGATCCGGTTTCCACCTGCGTCCACATCACTTTGGCCCGATCACCCCGGCAATCGGCGCGCTTGGTCACAAAGTTGTAGATGCCGCCGCGGCCTTCCTCGTCGCCCGGATACCAGTTCTGGACGGTGGAATACTTGATCTCGGCATCCTTCATGATCACCAGTTCAACCACCGCAGCATGCAACTGGTGCGTGTCGCGCTTCGGCGCCGTGCAGCCCTCAAGGTAGCTGACGTAAGACCCTTCATCGGCAATGATCAGCGTGCGCTCGAACTGGCCGGTATTCTCGGCATTGATCCGGAAATAGGTCGACAGTTCCATCGGGCAGCGCACGCCCTTGGGGATGTAGACGAACGATCCATCCGAAAACACCGCCGAATTCAGCGTCGCAAAGAAGTTGTCCGATTGCGGCACCACCGAACCCAGATATTGCTTCACCAGGTCCGGATGCTCCTTCACCGCCTCGGAGATGGAGCAGAAGATCACCCCGGCCTTGGCCAGTTCCGCCTTGAACGTGGTACCCAGCGAAACGCTGTCAAACACCGCATCCACGGCCACCCGGCGGGGTTCATCAGAGCCTTCAACACCGGCCAGAAGCATTTGTTCCTTCAGCGGAATCCCAAGCTTGGCATAGGTCGCCAGCAGCTTTGGGTCCACCTCATCCAGCGACTTCGGCTTTACCGCCATGCTTTTCGGTTTGGCGTAGTAAAACTGGTCCTGGTAGTCGATCTTGGGATAGTGGACCATCGCCCAGGTTGGCTCTTCCATCTTCAACCAGCGCTGGTATGCCACCAGCCGCCAGTCCAGCAACCAGTCCGGCTCGCCATTCTTTTCCGAGATCAGGCGGACGATGTCTTCCGACAGGCCCTTCGGCGCGAAATCCATCTCGATTTCGGTTTCCCAGCCGTACTTGTACTTGCCGGCCATCGCCTGCACGGCTTCGACGGTCTCACGGTCCACGCCATCGCGAACCTCGGTGTCCAAGTTGACATCCAGAACTGTCATCGGCCCGTCTCCTTCATTCATGCAGCCCGCGCGCGGGCCTTGGCGTAGGCTTTGGTCCACACATCAGCGAACCGCAGCACGTCATCTTCTGTCACCCCGGGCCCGATCGACACGCGGATTGCCTGCCCAGCCAGTCCCTCATCGTAACCCATCGCTCGCAGCACGCGACTGGCGCGCACCTTGCCGCTGGAACAGGCCGACCCCGCCGATACCGCAAACCCCGCAAGGTCCATCGCCATCACCTGAGTCTCGCCCTTCCAGCCCGGTGCCATCAGGCACAATGTGTTCGGCAGCCGCCCGGTTCCATTCCCGACAGAAATAGTCTCATTTGCAGATGCGGACAATGCCCGTTCTAGAATATTTCTAAGTTGCGCCACCCGGTCCCACACCCCGTCGGCCAGATCGCGCCCAGCGGCGCTGGCGGCGGCGGCAAACCCCGCGATGCCGATCAGGTTCTCGGTACCGGCCCGGCGCCCCATCTCCTGCCCGCCACCGCGCAACTGCGGTGCCACGTCCATGCCGCGCTTGATGATCAGTGCGCCAATCCCCTTCGGCCCGCCCAGCTTGTGGGCTGAAATCAGGCCCATATCGGCCCCAAGCCAGTTGAACGCCAGCGGCACCTTGCCAAAAGCTTGCGTCATGTCGCAAACGGCAAGCCCTTCGGGAATGTCCTGCAGCACGCCGGTTTCCGAATTGGCCAGTTGCAGCGCCGATTTGCGTGGTGCAGAGACCTCGACCTGCCCCATCGCATCCACCGGAAGATCAGCGTCGCACCAGGCACTGACAGCCTCATGCTCCACCTCGGCGCAGTGCAGACCCCGCCCGGCGCAGGCCAGTGCTGCGGCCTCGGTGGCGCCGCTGGTAAAGACGATATCGGCCCCGTCCGCCCCAAGGGCTGCCGAAATCTCGACCCGTGCCTGTTCAATCAACGACTTGGCCGCCCGCCCCTCGGCATGCACCGAAGACGGGTTACCCACCAGATCCATCGCCGCAATCATCGCGGCCCGCGCCTCGGGCCGCAACGGTGCAGTGGCGTTCCAGTCCAGATAGAGCCGTGTCATTCCTCGTCCACCACGCGGAACAGGATTGGCACTGCGGGGCAAGGCACCAGCGCGTTGTTCACCACATCCGACAACCGCGCCTGATGCAGAAACACATACACGTTGGCCGAAAGGCTTTCCCACAACCTGTTGGTCAGCGACTGCGCCCGGCTACCCGACACCCCGCCACTGGCCCCCGCCCCGGTGTGCATTGCGTCCACCGTTTCCTCGACCGCCTGCATCACCTCGCTGATGCGGATCTCGTCAGGGGTCTTGGCCAGCTTGTACCCGCCGCCCGGCCCCCGTACCGCCTCGACCAGCCCGGCACGGCGCAACTTGACGAAAAGCTGCTCCAGATAGGGCAAAGAAATATCCTGCCGCTTGGAAATTTCGGCCAGAGACACCAGGTCATCCCCCTTGGTAATGGCCAGATCAGCCAGCGCAACCATCGCATAACGCCCTTTGGTCGACAGTTTCATCGCGTCTCCATGACTGTTGCTGCAGACTGTTGCCGCAATCCGATTGACGTGGGCCGTCGTGGGCATTACCTCAACCCGACCCAGTGGGCGGCAAATGCCGTCTTTAGAATTGTTCTAGTTTAGTCGAGCGAAAGCGTCAAGAAATCGCGCGCTCCAACTTGAGAAGAGGCCCATGCCCGAGGTTATTTTTGCCGGTCCGGACGGACGTCTGGAAGGCCGCTATCATCCGCAAAAGGAACGCGACGCACCGATTGCCATCGTGTTGCATCCGCATCCCGCTTACGGCGGCACGATGAACAACAAGGTTGTCTACAACCTGCATTACGCGTTCTACAACCTCGGCTTCACCGTGTTGCGGTTCAACTTCCGCGGCGTGGGGCGCAGCCAGGGCGAATATGACCAGGGCATCGGCGAGCTGTCGGATGCCGCCTCCGCGCTCGATTACCTGCAATCGATGAACCAGAATGCCAAGCATTGCTGGGTCGCGGGCTTCGGCTTTGGCGCCTGGATCGGGATGCAGCTGCTGATGCGGCGCCCGGAAATCACCGGCTTCATCTCGGTCGCCCCTCCGGCGAACCTTTATGACTTTTCCTTCCTCGCCCCCTGCCCGTCTTCGGGTCTGGTCATCAACGGGACGGCTGACAAGGTGGCCCCGCCGAAAGACACCATCAATCTGGTGAACAAGCTGCACGAGCAGAAGGGCATCACCGTCACTCACACCCAGATCGAAGGCGCCGATCACTTCTTCAAGGACGAAGAGGCGCATATGAAGCCGATGATCCAGACCGTGTCGGATTACGTGCGCAAACGGATGACGGAGGTCACGCGCTGAGATGTCATATATTCAGGAATTGGCCGACAAGCTGGCCGATGATGTTCTGAAGTCTGAGATTGAACTGGACGACGACCGGTTTTACGAAAAGGTCAGCCGCGTTCTGCTGGCCGCCTCGCCCACCTTCCAGGAGGCCTACATCACCTCGATCCGCGTGCGCCTTGCCGAACGAAGGGGCCGCGAGTTTCTGGAAAAGGCACTCAAGGCCAAGCGCGAGGGTGCCGCCCTTCCCGACGCGCCGCCTGATTCCGGCGCCGGGCATTGACCGACCGGCTGGAAGCGCAGTTCGCCTTCCTGAACGAGGCGGACCGGCTGAAATCGGTGTTGCGCGCTACCACCCTCTGTGACGGCTCCCGGCCCGAGAACTCGGGCGAGCATTCCTGGCATCTGGCGCTCTACGCCCTCGTGCTGGCCGATCACGCCGCACCGGGGGTGGATATCAACCGGGTGATCCGGATGCTCCTGATCCATGACCTCGTGGAAATCGACGTCGGCGACGTGCCGATCCATTCCGCCAACGGCCACGCCCATGCCAGTGCTGAGACACAAGCCGCCGAAGCCCGCGCTGCAGACCGTATATTCGGATTTCTTCCCAATGACTTGCGCGCCGATCTTCGCACCCTATGGGAAGAATTCGAAGCGGCTGGGACCCCAGACGCCATCTTTGCCAAATCGCTGGACAGGGTGCAGCCCGTGATGGCCAACCTGCAGTCCGGCGGCGGCACCTGGATCACCTATTCCGTCACCGCAGACCAGTTGCAGGCCCGCGTCGGCAGCAAGATCGCCCGGGGCGCGCCCGACTTGTGGGCCTGGGTCAAAGCCCGCAGCGCCACCTTTTTCAGCGCCTGACATATTCATGTCAAATGCGGTATACCACGGCATACCGCACTTCCCTTTGACCCTGATTTCCGCTACACCCTCCCCAAACGAATCCCACACCCGGAGTGCCCCATGTCGAAGATCAAGGTAGCCAACCCCGTCGTCGAGCTTGATGGCGACGAGATGACCCGGATCATCTGGGATTTCATCAAGCAGAAACTGATCCTGCCCTACCTCGACATCGACTTGAAATACTATGACCTCGGCATCGAGGAACGTGACCGTACCAACGATCAGATCACCATCGACAGCGCCGAGGCGATCAAGAAATACGGCGTCGGCGTCAAATGCGCCACCATCACGCCGGATGAGCAGCGGGTCGAGGAATTCGGCCTGAAGCAGATGTGGAAATCGCCGAACGGCACCATCCGCAACATCCTTGGCGGGGTGATCTTCCGCCAGCCGATCATCTGCAAGAACGTGCCGCGCCTGGTGCCCGGCTGGACCCGGCCCATCGTGATCGGCCGCCACGCCTTTGGCGACCAGTACCGCGCCACCGACTTCCGCTTTCCCGGCGCGGGGAAGCTGACGATGAAGTTCGTCGGCAACGACGGCACCGTGATCGAAAAGGACGTCTATTCCGCGCCGTCCTCGGGCGTCTACATGGGCATGTACAACCTTGATGACAGCATCATCGACTTTGCCCGCGCCTCACTGAACTACGGCCTCAACCTCGGCTGGCCGGTGTATCTGTCCACCAAGAACACCATTCTCAAGGCTTACGATGGCCGCTTCAAAGACCTGTTCGCCAAGGTTTTCGAAGAGGAGTTCGAGGCCGAATACAAGAAAAAAGGCATCACCTACGAACACCGCCTGATCGACGATATGGTGGCGTCTTCGATGAAATGGTCGGGCGGCTATGTCTGGGCTTGCAAGAACTATGATGGTGACGTGCAGTCCGACCTTGTGGCACAAGGCTTTGGCAGCCTTGGGATGATGACAAGCGTTCTGATGACCCCCGATGGCAAGATCGTGGAGGCCGAGGCCGCACACGGCACCGTCACCCGCCACTACCGCGAACATCAAAAGGGCAAGGCGACCAGCACGAACTCTGTCGCCTCGATCTACGCCTGGACCGGGGGCCTCAAGCACCGCGCCAAGCTGGATGAAAATGCTGCCCTCGCCAGATTCGCCG
>NZ_JANMET010000107.1:0-15411 GCF_031377265.1 Tabrizicola sp.
ATCATCGGCGGCGGGTCGGCGGGCTGCGTGCTGGCCGCGCGGCTGTCGGAGGACCCCAACGCCAAGGTGCTGCTGCTGGAGGCCGGCGGGCGCGACCGGCACCCGTTCTACCACCTGCCAGCAGGCTTTGCCAAAATGACCAAGGGCATCGGCTCCTGGGGCTGGCAGACGGTGCCGCAGCGCCACATGAACGGCATGGTGATCCGCTACACCCAGGCCAAGGTGATCGGCGGTGGCTCCAGCATCAACGCGCAGATCTACACGCGCGGCGCGCCGCAGGACTATGACGAATGGCGCCAGATGGGCTGCGACGGCTGGTCTTACGAAGACGTGCTGCCCTATTTTCGCAAGGCCGAGGATAACGATACCTTCGACAACCGCTGGCATGGCAAGGGTGGCCCGCTGGGCGTCAGCCAACCCCGCGCGCCCCTGCTGATCTGTGAGGCCTATTTCGCCGCCGCCGCAGAACTGGGCATCCCGCGCAACCTGGACATGACGGGCCAGGTGCCGGACGGGGTCGGATATTACCAGCTTACTCAAAAACATGCGCGGCGATCTTCAACCTCTGTCGCCTATCTTGGCATGGCGCGGGGCCGCGCAAACCTCACAGTACGGACCGGCGCACAAGTGCTGCGGATCGTGGTCGAGGCGGGCCGCGCGGTTGGCGTCGAACTTGCCGGCGGCGAGGTGATCCGGGCGGGAACCGAGGTGCTGCTCGCCTCCGGTGCCATCGGCTCGCCCCGGATGCTGATGCTGTCGGGCATCGGCCCGGCGGATCATCTGCGCGACCTTGGCCTGCCGGTGATCCTTGACCAGCCGCTGGTCGGCGCCAACCTGCAAGACCACCTTGATCTGTTCGTGATCGCCGAATGCACCGGCCCGCACACCTATGACCGCTACGCCAAACCGTTGTGGTCGGCGGTCGCGGGCCTGCAATATCTGCTGACCAAACGCGGCCCCGTGGCCTCCAGCCTGTTCGAAACCGGCGGCTTCTGGTACGCGGACAAGAACGCCCGCTCCCCCGACATCCAGTTCCACCTCGGCCTCGGCTCGGGGATCGAGGCGGGCGTGGCCGCGATGCCGCAAGGCGGCGTCACGCTCAACTCGGCCTATCTGCGCCCGCGCTCGCGCGGTACCGTCAGGCTGGCCAGCGCCGACTCGATGGCCGCCCCGCTGATCGACCCGAACTACTGGGCCGATCCCCACGACCGCGAGATGTCGATCCGTGGCCTGAAACTGGCGCGTGAGATCATCGCCGCCGAGGCCCTGAAACCCTATGTGCTGGCCGAACGCCTGCCGGGGCCGGACATCCGCACCGATCAGGACTATTTCGACTACGCCTGCCGCCACGCCAAGACCGATCACCACCCCGCCGGCACCTGCCGCATGGGCAGCGATCCCGCCGCCGTCGTCGACCCGCGCCTGCGCTTCAACGGCATCGCGGGCCTGCGCGTCGTCGACGCCTCGGTGATGCCCACCGTCGTCTCCTCCAACACCAATGCCGCCACCATCATGATCGCCGAAAAAGCCGCCGACATGATCCGCGCCGACCAGGGACTGACCGCATGATCCGCCATATCGTCCTCATCCGCTTTCGCCCCGAGATCACCGAAGCTACCATCGCCGGCATATTTGCCGATCTGCACCGGATCAAATCGGTGCTGCCCGGTGTGCTGGCCATCACCGCTGGCCGCAGCGAAAGCCCCGAGCAGATGGAGCGCGGCTATCTGCATGGCTTCGTTGTGGATTTCACCGATTGGGCGGCACTTGCGGCCTACCAGGCCCACCCGGATCACCAGCGCGTCGGTGCGGCGCTCGTCGCCAATGCCAGCGGTGGCATCGACGGCATTCTTGTCCTCGACCTTGCCGTCCCCGCTTGACCCCCCAGCCGTGAGCCCGCCATGCTGACCCTGCCCAACCCCGATGCGACACTGACCCCTTACCGGCTGCAGGGTGATCCGCTGATCCCGCGCGCGCCGCGGGTGCCGCTGACCCGCACCGCCTTTGCCGCCGCACATGTAATCTCCGATCCCTTGCGCGAACGCAGCCCCTGGGACACACGCCCCGCTGTCGACTGGGCCGCAACCCTGGCCTTTCGCCAAAACCTCTGGGATCAGGGCCTCGGCCTTGCCGAAGCGATGGATACCGCGCAGCGCGGCATGGGCGTCGATTGGCTTACCGCGCTGGAGCTGATCCAGCGCACCATGACCGCCGCCAAGGCGCATCCCTTGCGGCCGCGCGTCGCCTGCGGGGCGGGAACCGATCACCTGACCCTCGCCGATCTTGCCACCGCTGACGCGATCCTCGCCGCCTACACCCACCAGGCCGAAGCGATCGAGGCGGCAGGCGGCCAGCTCATCCTGATGGCCAGCCGCGCCTTCACCGCGATCAATGCCGATGAGGCGATCTATGCCCGCGTCTACCGCCACCTGATCGACGGCGCGCAGCAACCGGTCATCCTGCACTGGCTGGGCGAGATGTTTGATCCGGCTTTGGCGGGCTATTGGGGCAGCACGGACGTCAATCGCGCCAGCGATTTCGTGCTGGGCCTGATCGCCGAAAACCCGGCCAAGGTTGATGGCATCAAGATTTCCCTGCTGGATCAGACGCATGAACAGGCGTTCCGGGCGCGGCTACCCAAAGGCGTGCGGCTTTATACCGGCGATGATTTCAACTATGCGCCGCTGATCGAAGGCGACGGCCAGCACTATTCCCATGCCCTACTTGGCATATTCGCCGCGATTGCCCCCGCCGCAGCGCAAGCGCTGGAGGCTTTGGCCCTGAACGACAGCGCCACCTACAACGCCCTCCTCGCCCCGACCGTGCCGCTCAGCCGCGAGATTTTTCGCGCCCCCACGCGGTTCTACAAGGCGGGCATTGCGTTTCTGTCCTGGCTGAATGGCCATCAGACCCATTTCATCATGCCAGCGGGCTTTCAATCCAGCCGTGATATCGTGCATTATGCGGCTGTGTTCCGGCTGGCCGATCAGGCGCGCCTGCTGCAACGGCCCGATCTGGCCGAAGAAAGGATGGCGCATTTGCTGGCACTGCACGGGATCGGCCGGGGGTGATCAAACGGCCGACCATCATCGATGTGGCCGAAGTGGCAGGCGTGTCGAAATCCACCGTCAGTCTGGTGCTACAGGATAGCCCGCTGGTAAAGGACGAAACCCGCGCCAAAGTGCGCCAGACCATGCTCGACATCGGCTATGTCTATAACCGCGCCGCCGCCAACCTGCGCAGCAGCAATGTCGGGCTGATCGGTCTGGTGATCAACGATCTGCGCAACCCGTTTTTCACCGAATTCGCCACCTCGGTGCAGATGGCCCTGTTGGCGCGTGGTTATGCAACGGTGATCGGCAACACCGATGAAGACCCGCAAATTCAGGCGCAGGTCGTCGGCTCGATGGTCGAACATGGCGTGTCGGCGTTGGTCATCTCGCCCACCTACGGCGACGCCGAGGCTACCTTCGGTCCGTTGGCCCGCGCTGGCATTCCGGTGCTGCAGGTGCTGCGCCATGTCGGTCAGGATACCGAAACCTTCCCCTTTGCCTCGTTCGACTATGCCAAAGGCGGGCGCGAGGCGGCGCTCCATCTGCTGCAGATGGGTGCGCGCCGGATCGCCTTTGTCGGCGGGCTGGAAGGGCGGGCGATCACTGCTGAACGGATGTCGGGGTATCTTGAGGTGGTCGCGGGGCAGGGGTTGCAGCCCGTGGTCCTGCAGGGCCGCAGCACCCGCGCCTTTGGCCACGAGGCGGCGCTGACGCTGATGCGCGATCATCCGGGCGTCGATGCGGCGATCTGTTTCAACGATCTCGTCGCGCTTGGAATGATGTCTGGTTTTGCGGCACGGGGGCGGCAGGCCGGGCGCGATTTTCGGCTGGTCGGCTTCGACGACATCGAGGACTGCGCGATGGTCTATCCGCAGCTGTCCTCCGTTCGCTGCAACATCGCCGGCTTCGGTCAGCAGGCCGCAGAAACCTTGCTCGGCTGGCTGGAAGACGGGGTGCACCCACCCCCGGAAACCCGCGCGCCGGTAGAGCTGGTGGCACGGGCTTCAAGCCGTGGCATCCCGGCCTGATTCCCCGATTCGCAGCTTTGGTTAACGGCGTCTGTGCTGAGCGTGCGTGTAGACGGAATGAAGACGGAATGAAGACGCAAAGAAGACGCAAAGAAGATTACCGAAAAAGCCTCAGGATCAGACTGTTAACGCGCAGAACCGCAGGTTCTGAAGCGTATCACTTTGGCTGCCAAAGCTCCGCCACCGCACCCGGTTTCAAGGTATAGAAGCTGCGCGCCGGCAGGGTCTGCCAGTCGGATTCGCCGCCGTCAGGCCAGATCACCCGCAGTTCCGCCTCATCAGCGGCCCCAAGGCCAAAGTGGATCCAGCCCACGCTGCCGCTCATGTGGCCACCGCCCGAGCTGACCTCGTGGCGCTCCACCTTGTCGCCCCTGCGCAGCTCGATCACCGCACCGATGGCGTCCCGATTGACCCCATCGTGCGCAAGCCGCACTTGCAGCCAAGCGCCGTCAAGCGGGCCGGTAGATCGCCAGATTTCGGCATTTTCCCAACGGTTTACAACCACAAGATCAAGTAACCCATCAAGATTGAAATCAACCAGTTGCGCCCCGCGTGCGGTCTTTACACTCGCCACACCAGCCTTGTCGGCCGCCTCCACAAACACGCCGTCTTCGCCTTGCAACAGCAGGTTGTTGGGGTCTTTGGCGGCAAAATCAGGCATCTCGGCTACGTTGCCCTTGGCCACGAAAAGATCCAATCGCCCATCGTTGTTCACATCGGCAAATTGCGGGTGCCAGGCGGTCGACGGGTTCAGATCCTCGCCGATGAACGGGCGGTGCGCGGTCAGGCCCTTGGCAAAGGCAATGTCGGCATACACCGGCTTCGGTGCCGCGTCAGCCGACGGATTTACCAGCGATTGCAACTTGTTATCCGCCATGCTTGTCAGATAGAAATCGGGATAGCCGTCCAGATTGACGTCTGCCGAAGCAATGCCCATCCCCCAGATCCGCAGGCGTTTCCAGCCTTCCTTCTCGGTGAACTCCACGGGCGGCTGACCGGGATCAAGGTGCCAAAGCTGCTCGCGCCCACCCTTGTAATACTCCCGGTCGTTCGACACCCGCAAGCTCGGCTGGCCAGAGCGGTTCCAGTCGGAAAAGATCATCGACAGGGCGCAGAACGACGGCGTCAGCGGCAGCGGCGGGGCAAAGCCGGTCACCGCAGGGCGATGCAGCCAATTGTCGGTACATGACCCCCAGGGAAAGGCGGTTTCCTTGCGGTCAACGTAGTTCCCAATGGCAAGCGTCGGCCAGGTCTGACCGCGTTCCCACGTTGCGGCAAAGGCGGTGGACCAGGCATCGCCTCCGTCAAACCCCCAGGAATCATTGGCATTTTCGAACCGGCAATCACCGGTGCCACGCAGAATGATGTTTTCGCCCACCGCCAAAACCACAAGGTCCATGATGCCATCGCTGTCGATGTCCAGCGGGTAGGCACCGGTCACGTTTGGAAGGGCGATGCTGTCGGACTTCTCGAACACAAGCGGCCCGCCGGTCGTGCTGCGGTTAAGATACAGCGCCGAGGGGCCCGCACCTCCGGACAAGAACAGCTCGGGAAAACCATCGCCAGAGCAGTCAAACGTCGAAGCCCCGCCGCCCACCATGAATTCCCAATCGCCTTCATACGCAGTGGCGAGGCCGGAAGTTGCGGAGTCATCGGTGAAAAGCGGAACCGCCGGTTCGGCGAAAGCGGGCGATGCCACAACAGCGGCCAGAACTGTAAAACGCATGATTGTCATACTCTGGTTTTCAATGCTGTGGCGTAGTTGCCGATGCAGCGGCCCTGAGTGAGACCCTCCTCCACCCCGAAGCGGTAGTGAATGCCGCCGTAAAGCCTTGAGATGCCTGCTTCTTCTGCCGCTTGCCAAAAGCTGGTGAAGCTGCGCGTGGGCAGACCTTCGTCGTCGTGCGTGGTATCGTCAAAGGCGAAATTCTCGCCAAACGCGGCCGTCAGAACGGTGGCTGCGGCCCCGGACTGGGTGCTGTGGCCCGATGGGTATTCCGGGAACGGCGGGGTGTTCAGGATCGGCTCGAACTTCGGGTCGATGAAGCGGCGGATGTAGGTGACCGGGCGCAAAAGGTTGTATTCGAACTTCGCCGCCCAGCAGCCGATGAAACCATCTGCAACCGCGACGCCAAGCTTGGCAAGCACTTCGGCCACCCGGTCGGCGGGCAAGCTGTCGCGATCGGCAATCGTGAGGACGATCGAAATCCAGTGGCCTGGCGGGGTGGGCGACAGCATCGGATCATCCGACCAGAACCGTGCAATCCGGCGCTGTTCATCGGTAAGGTTGACCACGGTGTCATAGACTTCTTGCGCGGCCATGCCGAAGGGCGAGGTCAGATCCTCGCTGTAAGCGGGCGGCGCAGGGATGGTGCAAGTGTTGCCGGCGGGCATCGCGAAAGGCCGGTTGTTGCCCCAGTTTGGCAGCAACGGTGCCTGTTGTTGCCGCACCAGGCTGGTGGGCACCCAGTCTTGTGGATTGGTGCCAGGGGTGTAAGTGGCCGGAAACCCCATGTTTTCCACGACCGCACCGCCATCATCCAGCGACCACGCATGAATGTGCGCTGCAATGGCCTGCCCATGTTCGATGCTGCGCGCAACGACATCTGCCGCAATCCCGGCAGAGGCGGTGCTGCCGACCTGTTGACCCAGCGCAGTCATCGCACGCTGGCCAGTGGGGCCGGTGTTGGCAAAGAAGATGTGCGAGGAGGCTGCCAAGGCGGCATGCAGCACGCAAGCCTCGTCATGTTCGCCTGCCGCACGCGGCGGAGTTGGTTGCAGGCCGTTCAACTGGCCCGCAAGCGACACCAGATTGCGGTTCCCCGATGCCAAAGACTCATGCGCAGCGATACCGATATAGGCGAAGGCGCGGCTGGCGACGGGAGGCGAGTAGGTGGCAGTGTGGCGCACCAGTTCCAGCACAAGTCGGTACCATGTAGTGACCACGTCACGCTCGATCACCTGCCGGTCGGCTGCCCAGGCCGGTAACGCGGCCATGGCAAGGCTCAAGGCCAGAACCTCGCGTCGCTGCATCTTCATTTGCGTGTTCTCCCCCGCGCTGCGCAGGTTATCTCAAGCCGTCCGCCTTCGTGCAAGTAATTACCCTCGACCGGTCAGCAGATTGCCAAGCTTGGCCAAACGTGAGGCTTTTGCACCGGGGCGGGCTTCGCGGCGGTCGGCGGCGTTCAGCAGCCCGTACATGCCGTGCACGCCAAGCCAGCGCAGCGGCTCACGCTCCCACGGACGAACGCGGCGGTTGACCCAGGGCAGGTTTACCAGATCAGTGTCGCGCCCCAGCGCCAGATCCGCAAGCGTGCGTCCGGCGAGGTTTGAGGTTGAGACACCCACACCCACATATCCCCCCGCCCAGCCAATCCCGGTTGCCGGGTCCAGCCCCACTGTGGCGCACCAGTCGCGCGGCACGCCCAGCACACCGCACCACGCGTGGTCGATCTTTGCTTTGCGCGCGGCGGGGAAATGCCGATGCAAGATCGCTGTCAGACGGCGAATGGTTTCCGGGTCTGGCGCGCCGTTATCATCAAGGCTGGAGCCAAAGCGGTACGGCACGCCACGTGCGCCAACCGTGATGCGCCCTTCACGAGTGCGTTGACAGTAGCAATAGGTATTTGCGAAATCAGCAATAATCTCATGCCCTTGCCAGCCGATCCTGTCCCACACTTCTGCGGCCAGAGGCTCGGTTGCGATCTGGGCTGAGTTCAGCGGCAGCCATTCGCGTTTGTGCCCGGGCAGGCCTGCGGTGAAACCTTCGGTGCAGCGCAGGATCACCGGCGCGCGGACCAGCCCGCGGTCCGTCGACATCTGGCCTTGGGAATAGCCGGTGACGGTGGTGCCTTCGACAATCTGCACCCCCATGCGTTCGACCACAGCCGCCAGCCCGCGCACCAGTTTCGCCGGTTGCACGCGCGCGACGTTGGTCACTACCATGGCCCCCAGCGCACCGGGAATGGTGATGCGATCCGCCAGATCAGCGGAGCCCATCTCGAACACGCGCTGATCTTCGCCCCAATGGCGCCGATGCGCGACTTCGGCCCGCAGACGGCTGACCTGGGCGGGGTTGGTGGCCACCATCAACTCTTCGGTACGGCGGATATCGGCATCGATGCCTTCCGCTTCGGCCACCCTGATCACTTCATCCACGGTGCCATTCATCGCTTCGACCATGGCGCGGACAGAATGTTCGGACGAGGTCTGCAGATAACGCTGATGCGTCCAGGCAAAGCCGCCGGTCAGCCAGCCGCCGTTGCGCCCGGATGCCCCGAAGCCCGCGAAATCCTTTTCGACGATCAGCACGTTCAGGCCGGGATTGGCGCGTTTGAGGTAATAGGCGGTCCAAAGCCCGGTATAGCCTGCACCGATGATCGCAACATCGGCAGTCGTATCACCACCTAGCGGCGCGCGGCGATACGGCAGGCCGATGTCGGCATACCAGAAGGAGACGTCACCGATCTTCATTCCATCAGGTCCAGTGCGGCATGCCAAAAGAGACAGTTTGGTAGGCCCGGAGGGACTCGAACCCCCAACCAAGGCGTTATGAGCGCCCTGCTCTAACCAATTGAGCTACAGGCCCGTAGCGCGCCCTTGCGTAGCAGAGATGAGACAATGGTCAAGGCATCGGCGCGCGAATCCGTCTTGTGCAGCGTGGGTTGTGGGATACGGTTGTGGGAAGAGTGGCATGAGGATAGCTCAAGCCGAAAGAAGGTAACCGCCCTTGGTCCACCCGGACAGCGCACCCTTCCCGGGATCTGGGTCAGTTCAGTTGACCAATAGCGGAGCCAGACCCTGCAGCAATGCACCTCCGACAGGGCCCCAATTGCCAGCACTGTTCGGCAGCATCACGGATCAACCAAGCGGTTCTGAAACGGGCGCGGCTAGAAGTGCGGTTGCAACCAACGCGATCACCCTGACCGTGATGGCTTATGCGAGGGTTGGCGATCCGACGACGCCAAGCAACAGTAAAGAGGAGGTTTGATAAAGGTCTTTGAGTGTGTTCGGCGCTGAGTCGAGACAGGCACCGTTGCGACCTCGCTGTTTTCGTTGAAGGTCGGTCAAGGCTGCAGTTGCCGCTGCGGCGGTCTTGGTGTAGCGACCGCGCGATAATCTGTTGAAAAAGGGATGCGTCATGGCCTTGGGGCAGAACGGGTTGACCTATGCCGAAGCGGGGGTCGATATCGATGCGGGCAACGCCTTGGTCGAACGGATCAAGCCCGCAGCAAAACGGACGATGCGGTCGGGCACCATGGGCGGCCTTGGCGGTTTTGGCGCGCTGTTTGATCTGAAGGCCGCAGGCTATCACGACCCGGTGCTGGTGGCAGCGACCGACGGTGTCGGTACCAAGCTGCGGATTGCGATCGACACCGGCATGGTCGACACGATCGGCGTCGATCTGGTGGCGATGTGCGTCAATGATCAGGTCTGCCAGGGAGCCGAGCCGCTGTTTTTCCTTGACTATTTCGCCACCGGCAAGCTGGAGGTGGATCAGGCGGCGCGGATCATCGAAGGCATTGCTGCAGGCTGCGAGGCAAGCGGTTGCGCACTGATTGGCGGCGAAACGGCCGAGATGCCGGGAATGTATCACGGCGGCGACTTCGACCTTGCGGGCTTTGCCGTAGGCGCGATGGAACGCGGCGGCGAATTGCCCTCCGGTGTGCGCGAGGGCGATGTTCTGCTGGGGCTTGCCTCGAACGGGCTGCATTCCAACGGCTATTCCTTCGTGCGCAAGGTGGTGGAACTGTCGGGTCTGGGCTGGGACGCGCCGTCGCCGTTTTCTGAGGGCACATTGGGCGCGGCACTGCTGACGCCCACACGGCTGTATGTGCGGCAAGTGCTGGCCGCGCTGCGGGCAGGGGGCGTGCACGCCTTGGCGCATATCACGGGCGGTGGGTTGACAGAAAACCCGCCACGCGTGCTGCCCGAAGGATTGGCGTGCGAGATCAACCTGTCAAGCTGGGCCCTGCCGCCGGTGTTTCGCTGGTTGGCCGAGACTGCGGGCATGGCGGAGGCCGAACTGCTCAAGACCTTCAACTGTGGCATCGGCATGATCGTTGTCGTGGCGGAGGAGCAGACGGATGCGATCACCGCGCTATTGCAGGCCGATGGCGAAACCGTGACGCGGATTGGCCGCGTGGTGACCGGTGCAGGTGTACACTACTCCGGCCGCTTGCTGTGAAGCGTGTCGCCCTGCTGATTTCGGGGGGCGGGTCGAACATGTTGGCCTTGGTCCGTGACATGGCGGGTGATCACCCGGCCCGGCCAGTGCTGGTGGCGTCAAATGACCCGGCGGCTGCGGGATTGGGCAAGGCGGCAGCGTTGGGCATTCCGGTGGCTGCGGTGGACCATCGGGTGTTTGGCAAGGATCGCGCGGCGTTCGAGGCCGCGCTGCTGGAACCGATTGCGGCCTGCGCCCCCGATATCATCTGTCTTGCCGGTTTCATGCGGGTGCTTTCGCCGGACTTTGTCGGACGGTTCAAGGGGCGGATGCTGAACATCCACCCTTCCCTGTTGCCGAAGTACCCGGGTCTGCACACCCACGCGCGGGCGCTTGCCGCTGGTGACGCTGAGGCGGGCTGCACGGTGCATGAAGTGACAGCCGACCTGGACGCAGGGCCGATCCTGGGACAGGCCCGGGTGCCGGTGCTGGCAGGCGACGACGAAGCGCGCCTTGCGGAGCGGGTTCTGGCGATGGAACATCGACTTTATCCCGCCGTGTTGCGCCGCTTTGCTTCGGGCAACCGAACGCCGGTTTTCCTGTAGCGGGAAGCCGCCGCCGGCCCCATTGAGGGCCCGACCGCGGCGTTGCCACCAGATGTCCATGAGTGGCCGCAAAATACATGATTGCACAGCCGGTAGGTTACGAAGGCCAGTCAAGGGGGGCGGGCCGTGCCAGCAGCCAGTGCTGCCTTGCGGGCCAGGGGCTTTTCAATCCGCTGATTGCCGCCTATAGCGGGCAGATCCGGCGGGATGACCCCGCGCCCTTGAACGCGAAAGATGCCTGATGCGCACGATCATAACGACCGAAGACCTCGCCGCGTTCTGCCTTGCCGCCAAAGCCGAAGCCTACGTCACGATCGACACTGAATTCCTGCGCGAGCGGACCTACTGGTCGAAGCTGTGCCTTATTCAAATGGCGCTGCCGGGTGCTCAAGGTGAAGCGGTGCTCGTTGACCCCATCGAGGGGCACGCAATGTCGATGGAGCCGCTGTACGACCTGTTCCGGCATGAGGCGACGGTGAAGGTGTTCCACGCGGCCCGGCAGGATCTTGAGATCTTTTTCGTCGAAGGCAACGTGTTCCCAAAACCGCTGTTCGACACCCAGATCGCCGCAATGGTCTGCGGGTTCGGCGAGCAGGTGGGCTACGAGACCCTGGTCAAGAAGATCGCCAAGGAAAACCTCGACAAGACTTCGCGCTTTACCGATTGGTCGCGCAGGCCCCTGTCCGACGCCCAGCAGGAATACGCGCTGGCCGATGTAACGCATCTGCGCGTGATCTATGAATTTCTTGCGGCACAACTGGCCAAGAACGGACGCTCGGCTTGGGTGGAAGAGGAACTGGCGCTGCTGACCGATCCCGCAATCTACACCGTGGAGCCGGAAGAAGCCTGGACGCGAATCAAGACACGCACCACTTCAGGCCGGTTTCTGGCGGTGGTTAAGGCGCTGGCGCGGTTCCGCGAAAGCTATGCGCAAGGCCAGAACGTGCCGCGCAGCCGGGTGATGAAGGACGATGCGCTGCTGGAACTGGCCTCGACCCGGCCGCAGACCGTTGAAGAGCTGGGTAGGTCGCGCCTGTTGATGCGCGAAGGGCGGAAAGCTGAAATTGCCGAGGGGATTCTTGCCGCGGTGAAGGCCGGGTTGGAAATGCGGCCCGAGGACATGCCAAAGATCGACGCGTCGCGCGAACAGATGCAGGTCAATCCCGCGCTGGCAGACCTGTTGCGGGTGCTGCTCAAGGCCAAGTCCGAGGCGCTGGGCGTGGCCCCGAGGCTGATCGCCTCCAGTGCCGATCTGGATGCGATTGCCGCCGGAGAGCGTGATCTGGAAACCCTTTCCGGCTGGCGGCTGGAGGCGTTTGGCGAAGATGCCCTGCGCCTGTGCCGAGGCGAGATCGCCCTATCCGCAAAAGGCAACGAAGTGCGGGTGATCCGCCTTTAGCGCCGTGCCGTGCGGGCGTTGGTTGCACCCTGGACGACGATCTCGCGCACCGCTTCCAGTTTGATGTCGGACATATACAACCCAACCGTCACCTCTCGCGATCGCGGGGTGTTGACCTCGGTGTTGGTGATTGGCGGCAGCAGGCGAAATTCGAACACCAGCACGCCATCCTCGGTCAATGGTTGGGGCACCAGATCAGCCTTCCACCAGCCCTGCGTCGGGGTCTGGCCGGTTGCACGGATGATTGCGCCACCCGGGATCGGTTCCACTGCCATCGTCAGCACCGCCTCGACCAGCGGGCGCTTGTCTTCGGCAGCCGCGGGCAAAACGATGGTCTCACGCGGCTCGGATCGGCCAAACCAGTTGAATGGGTTCAGGCGGCTGTCACGAAAACCCCCGCAGCCGATTAGCAGGAGGCAGAGGGAGAGGAGGGCGATCTGGCGGGCGGGCATGGTGCGTTTCCTGAAGCTGTTGCCCTTGGGTAGCCTACAGCGCTGCGTTTGAAAAGCGCGTGTTGTGGGCTGGACGTTTGCGAGGAGGCGACTTACCTCATTAAAACCTGATCGGAGTCTGCAATGGCCACCCCCGCTTTCGAAGAAATCGCCGAAACCTTCGAATTTCTTGACGATTGGGAGGACCGCTATCGCCATGTGATCGAGCTTGGCAAAGCGATGCCGCCGCTGGATGACACCTTCAAGGTGCCCGCCCTCAAAGTTCAGGGTTGCGCAAGTCAGGTTTGGCTGCGGCCGATGGTTTCTGACGGACGGTTCGACTTTCAAGGCGAAAGCGACGCGATGATCGTGCGAGGTCTGATTGCCGTGCTGCACGCGCTCTATTCCGGGCTGCCGCTCGACGAGGTTACCCGCGTTGATGCTGTGGCTGAGCTGGGCCGGCTGGGCCTAAACGAACACCTGTCTGCGCAGCGTTCAAATGGCGTGCGCGCGATGGTCGAGCGGATTCGTGAGGTCGCTAGCCGCGACTGAAGCTGACCTTGTCGGGATAAAAGGCAAGATGACCGGCGATGGCCTGCACACCGTCGCGCGGCGTCTCGTAAGACCAGACGGCATTCTCCAGTACGCCTGCAGGCGTTAAGATACTGAAGTAACTTGCGGTGCCTTTGTAAGGGCAGGTGGTCGCGCGGTCCGTGCGCGGCAGCTTTGACATGTCGATGTCGGCGCGCGGAACGTAGAGCACCGGTCCATAGCCGCCCTCCGTCAGTTCAAGCGCTGCTGAAGTGGTCCCAAGCGGCATGCCCGAAGCGGAAATCGTGATGCGGTCGGCGGTGGGTGAAATCTTGATGTGGTCGGCCATGGGGTCCTCAAATCGGGGCGCAGGCGCAGGTGAGCCAGCTAAAGGTAGCACTGGACACCCGCGGAGCAAGCTTTTCCAGCACCTCGGCGTGATAGGAGTTCAACCAGTCCCTCTCGCCAGGGGCAAGGTGTTGCGCCAGAACGAGACGCAGATCAAAGGGCGCGAAGGTCAGCGTTTCGAACGAAAGCTGCGCGCGACTGTCGCCCAAGGGCGCTGCTGGCTGCACCACGATCAGGTTTTCCAGTCGAATGCCGAATGCGCCTTCGCGGTAATAGCCAGGTTCATTCGACAGGATCATCCCCGGCTCCAGCGGCACATCCGACAGCCGCGACAACCGCTGCGGGCCTTCATGTACCGAAAGGAAGGCACCAACCCCGTGGCCGGTACCGTGGTCGTAGTCTTGCCCCGCAAGCCACAGCGGATAGCGCGCGATGGCGTCAAGATCGCGCCCCGCGAGACCTTGCGGCCAGCGCAGCCGGCTGATCGCAATCATGCCTTGCAGCACCCGGGTATAGCACGCGCGGGCCTCATTGCCCGGATCGCCAATGGCGACTGTCCGGGTGATATCGGTCGTGCCGTCAACATATTGGCCGCCCGAATCAACCAGCAGCAGTTCATTGCGACCCACCGCGCGATTGGTCGCTTCGGTCACCCGGTAGTGAATGATGGCACCGTTGGGGCCAGAGCCGCTGATCGTGTCAAAGCTGATGTCATGCAGGGCGTTTGTCGCGCGGCGAAACCCTTCCAATGCGCGGACCACCGAAATCTCGGTCAGGCCCCCGTCCGGTGACTGATTGTCAAGCCAGCACAGAAACTCCGCCATCGCCGCCCCATCGCGCAGATGCGCCTCGCGCGTTCCTGCAATTTCGGCGGGGTGCTTGCAGGCTTTTGGCAACCGGCAGGGGTCATCGCCCCAAGCAGTGGCCACACCCGCAGCGTCCAGTTCTTGTGACACCGCCAAAGGCGCCGTCGTGAGGTCAACGCGCACCGGACCGATCAACAGGCGAAGGGCTGGCACGAAACCATCAGGGGCAAGCAGCGCAACATCAGGTCCAAGATGAGCGCGCAAATCCGCGGCGAATTTGGCCGGATCTGCAAACAGGGTCACACGGGCATCGTCGTGCAAAATAGCAAAACCGTGCAAGATCGGGTTGCGTGGCACATCGGCGCCGCGAATGTTCAACAGCCAGCACAGGCTGTCCGGCAGGGTGATCACTGCTGCTCGCTGCCCGGCAAGACGCAGGCTGGCCGCCAGTCGCGCGCGCTTGTCGGCACTGCTCTCGCCAGCCAAGGACAATGGATGCGCGAAGGCCTGCCCCTTCGGTGCGGGCGGTTGGTCCGGCCATATCAAATCGACATAGTTGCTTACCGATCTGATGGTTATGCCGGTTCCCTCAAGTTCTGCCTCAAGTCGGTCAACCTCGTCCTTTGTGTGCAGCCATGGGTCGAATCCGATGATCCCGCCAGCGCAATTGGCCCGCAGCCACTCACCGGGCCTGGTGACCGGCCACGCCACCGGGGTGAACCGCGCAAGGTCCACCTGCACTTTCACCTGGGTGCGGTAGCGTCCGTCGACGAATACACCGGCGACGTCGGGCAGGACGATACAGAACCCGGCTGATCCAGTGAACCCGGTCAACCATTGCAACCGCTCATCCCGTGCTGCGACATATTCCCCCTGATGGGCGTCGGCACGCGGCACCATGAAGCCGGTCAGCCCGGCCTCGGCAAGGGCTTTGCGCAAGGCTGCCAAGCGCGGCGGTCCCTGTTCGGTGGATGCAGGGCTGTCAAAGGTCTGAAACATGCAGATTTCCCCTTTTGAAAATATCCTCGGGGGGTGAGGCGCGGC
>NZ_JANMET010000133.1:0-7134 GCF_031377265.1 Tabrizicola sp.
TTCCCACCAAAAGATCGGTTGCCATGGCTTTCCTCCCAATCGCACGATCCAGCAGTCCTTCCAAGTTACGCCCGATCGCACCAAGTTGTCTAAAATTTCAGCTTCCTCTTCGCCAAATATCCCACGGGGAGCGCGAGGGGTGTGAAACCCCTCGGTCTTGACCGCGGAGCGCGAAGGCTGTGAAACCCCTCGCTCTTGTCGGCGGAGCGCGAGGGGTGTGAAACCCCTCGCTCGGTACGGTGCAGACTGGCCGGCCTATGCTGGACAACCCGACAAGCATGCGCTTACCTGCGCCATAACAGCCGGAGCGTTCCATGACCCACCCCCGCAAGATCATCATCGACACCGATCCCGGTCAGGATGACGCCGTGGCCATCCTCCTGGCACTCGCCAGCCCCGAAGAGATCGAGGTTCTGGGCATCACCGCCGTTGCGGGCAACGTGCCGCTGCCGCTGACCGAACGCAACGCGCGCATCATCTGCGAACTTGCCGGCAAACCGCACACCAGGGTGTTCGCAGGCTGTGCGGCACCGCTGGAACGCAAACTGGTCACCGCAGAACACGTTCACGGCAAAACCGGCCTTGATGGTCCGCAGCTGGCCGATCCGGTGATGCACCTGCAACCCCAGCACGCCGTCGATTTCATCATCGACACTTTGCGCCGCGAACCGGCCCACAGTGTCACGCTTTGCCCGCTCGGCCCGCTCACCAACATCGCGGCGGCTTTTCTCAAGGCGCCTGACATTATCGCCCGCGTGCAGCAGATCATCTTGATGGGCGGCGCTTATTTCGAGGTGGGGAACATCACCCCTGCTGCCGAATTTAACATTTACGTCGATCCTCAAGCTGCTGATATCGTTTTCAAATCCGGCGTACCCTTGGTGGTGATGCCGCTTGATGTCACCCACAAGGCGCTGACCAACCGCGCCCGGATCGAGGCATTCCGCGCGCTTGGCACCGAACCGGGCCGCATGGTGGCCGAATGGACCGACTTTTTCGAACGCTTCGACATGGCCAAGTACGGCTCCGAAGGCGCGCCGTTGCACGACCCTTGTGTGATTGCCTATCTCATTGATCCGTCGCTGTTTTCCGGCCGCCACATCAATGTTGAAATCGAGGTGCAGTCAGAATTGACCCTGGGCATGACGGTGGCTGACTGGTGGGGGGTGACGACCAGACCCGCCAATGCCCTGTTCATCGGCGACATCGACGCAGACCGCTTCTTTGCCCTGCTGACCGACCGCATCGGACGGCTCTGACATCTGAACGTTTCGTTAACAGCGCCAAAATTTATCCTTTAAAATCAACGAATTTCCGGGTGTCCACGCGTGGACATCACCCCTCCGGCAAGATCACGCTGAACGTGCTCCCTTCGCCAACGGCACTCTCGATCTTCAACCACCCCCGGTGCCGGTTCACGATATGCTTGACGATGGCCAGCCCCAATCCGGTCCCGCCCTTCTCCCGGCTGCGATGGGTATCGACCCGGTAGAACCTCTCGGTCAGCCGCGGCAGGTGAATCTCATCAATCCCCTCGCCCCGGTCGGTCACGTCAACCCGGATCGCCGGTCCTCGGATTGAATCTTCTCGCCGCACCGCAACCAGCACCTCCTGCCCGGCCGGCCCATACTTCACCGCATTCTCGACAAGGTTGGTGAACACCTGGGTCAACTGATCGCTGTCGCCCGGCACCGGCAGCGCCGCCTGCGCCCCAACCAGCTCCACCCGGGCCCCCGCACCGTCCGCGAGCGGTTGCAGGCTGTCGATCGTGCTGCGCAGGATATCGCCAAGGTCCACCCGTTCCCGCGGCCGAACCCGTTCGTCTGCTTCGACCCGGCTGAGGTGCAGAAGGTCCTGGACCAACCGGTTCATCCGACTTGCTTCCTGTTCCATGATTGCCAGAAACCGGTCGCGCGCCACCGGATCCTCGCGGGCTGCATGTTTCAGAGTTTCAATGAACCCCATCAGCGCGGTCAGGGGCGTGCGCAGCTCGTGGCTCACATTGGCAACAAAGTCGCGTCGAATCTGTGCAGCCCGCTCTTCCTCGCTCACATCCCGGAAGATGCAGAGCACCAGCCGGACGCCGATGGCCGAGATGCTGACGATGAACGTCTCCTCCTGCGAATCGCGTGACAGCGCCACTCTTGCCTGTCGTACCGCCCCATCAGCGGCAGTGTCAGCGATCGCCTGAAGCAAGGCCGGATTGCGCATCGCGATCGCCGGATGGCGACCGATGATTCCCTCGCCCAGCAATGCGAGCCCCGTCGCGTTGGCCATGAGGATCCGCTCTTGGTCCCCAACCACAAACGCTGGCAGGGGAAGCGCTGCCAATATGGGCGTCAGGTCGGCTTGGTCCATCAGTTGATCCCTCAAAATTGCGGGCGCCTTACAATTCGTTCGCCGACGGCCATGTCTTAGCCACAATTGGACGTCTTTTTAAGACAGAATAGGTGTTTGTGTTCATCCGCGGCTTTTGTGCCGCATCTGCCAAGAAGCGAAGCAGTCGTGTTCTGTATTCTTCATCACCGCATGGCGTCAGCCATTGCAAGGCCAATGGGAGGCGCGTTCGAATGTCATTGATTGCGAAGGGCACTTTCGAGGCGTTGGCGCCACGTGGCCTTAATCCCGCGATACATCAAGTCGTTGAGGTGCCGCTGGTCGGCCCGTCGTATGATGCCCTCGACGTGCTGGAGCAGCTTTCGCAGGCCCATTATAGGGGGACGCTGCGGGTCTTGGCACCCAAACTGCCAAACCGGCAACTTGTGTTGCGGGAACTTGAGGCGGTCGCGCGCCGCAAAGGGATACTGATCGAACTGGTGTCGCCGAACTAGCCGACCGGACTATGGGGCACGCAAACCCGTCCGGAACCGGCGCGCATTGGCCTGGTAACTCGACGCTGATCGCAAGAGCCTTTCCCGCTCATCGGCATCAAGGAGGCGCACCACCTTTCCGGGGCTGCCCATCACCAAAGCGTGGTCGGGAATGATCTTGTTTTCCGTCACA
This sequence comes from Tabrizicola sp., assembly GCF_031377265.1. GTDB lineage: Bacteria > Pseudomonadota > Alphaproteobacteria > Rhodobacterales > Rhodobacteraceae > JAUYQR01. The sequence goes on from NZ_JANMET010000133.1 coordinate 3,004, forward strand.
AGGGCACATGCGCCGATCAGGCAGCCATTGCCGATTCTGGCCCCATTCAGAATCGTGGCACCCATGCCGATCAAAGAACCCTCGCCGATCGTGCAGCCATGCAGCGTCGCTCTATGGCCAATTGTGCAGTTAGTCCCGATGGCGAGGGGAAAGCCGAGGTCTGTGTGCAGGACGCAAGCCTCCTGGATGTTCGAGCCTTGCCCCACACGGATTTCTTCGTTGTCGCCGCGCAATGTGGCGCCGAACCAAACGGAACTGTTTGCCTCCAGAACCACTCGTCCGATCAGGTTTGCGTCCGGTGCAACCCAGGCGGACTCGTCGACCTGGGGGGTGATCCCGTCAAGGACGTAGATCATCTGACTGCAAACTCCTCGTTCAGGCCACGCACGAAAGCGGAAAGATCCGGCTGCCGGTCGCGGCGCAGTCGTTGTCCCTGAAGAATGATCTTCAGCGCTTCGAATGTCGCATCAAGATCATCGTTCACCAACACGTAATCGTATTCGGCCCAATGGCTTATCTCGTCGCGGCTTTTGGCCATCCGGCCGGCGATCACATCCGGGCTGTCCTGCCCGCGGCTCTCCAACCGCCTTTCCAGTTCAGCAATTGACGGCGGCAGGATGAACACTGACACAACATCGTCACGCATGGCCTGCTTGATCTGTTGACCGCCCTGCCAATCGATGTCGAAAACCGTGTCGCGTCCTGCTTTCATCGCCACCTCGACCGGGGCGCGGGGAGAGCCGTACAGGTTTCCGAAGACTTCGGCGTGTTCCAGCATCTCTCCGTCTTCGACCATTGTCTCAAAGTCCGCCCGATTGCGGAAATAGTATTCCCGGCCTTCTTCTTCGCCGGGCCGTGGCGGGCGGGTGGTGGCCGAGACAGAGAACCGCATCGTCGGGTCCCAAGTCATCAGCATGCGTGACAAGGTGGATTTTCCCGCGCCGGATGGCGAGGAGAGGATCAGCAGAAGGCCACGCCGGGTCATGCTCTATTCCACATTCTGGACCTGCTCGCGCATCTGATCGATGACGGTTTTCAGGTCAAGCCCGATCCGGGTCAAGGCCAGGGACTGTGCCTTGGAACACAGGGTATTCGCCTCACGCATGAATTCCTGCATCAGAAAGTCCAGTTTGCGCCCGACCGGCCCGCCCTCAATCAGCAGGGCGCGGCCGGCACAAACATGCGCGCCAAGGCGGTCCAGTTCCTCCTGCACGTCGGTCTTTACGGCGATCAGCGCCAACTCTTGCGCGAGCCGGGTTTCGTCCAGGCCGTCGGCTGCAGCCAACACCCTTGCCAAGGCATCCTTCAACTGAGCGGACTGACTGTCGCGTCGAACCATGGCTTCGGCGCCTGCTTGCCGGACCAGGGCGTCAATCTGGCCAAGCTGTGCCTCGATCACACCTAAAAGCGCTTCGCCTTCGGCGCTGCGCATCGTTGCGAAATCGGCCAGAACACCTGCAAAATCTGCAATGATCGCGCTGCGCAACGGGCCCGTGTCTGACTCGGGCGCGGATGTGTCCAGCACTCCGCGCACGCCCAGCACATCGGCCGAAGTTGCCTGCGCCAGCGTGACCCCCGAAGCCATGGCCGCAGCCTCTATTTGCGAAAGCGCCTCCAGCACAGCGTGCAAAGCCGGAGTATTCACCCGGAAAGATTCGTTGTTTTGACCCAAGCCATCCCGCATCACTTTCAGCCCAAGGCTGACATTGCCTCGGCTGATTGCCCTTTGCATTTCTGCCTTCAACCCGGCTTCCAGACCGTCAATCCAATCGGGCACCCGCAGCCGTAAATCCAGCCCCTTGCCGTTCACTGAACGCACTTCCCAGGTCCAGCTGTGGGCAACCCCTGCGCCCCGCCCCGCAGCAAAACCCGTCATCGAGGTGATCATCCTGCCGTTCCCTTCGTACCAGCCACTGATCGGCGGTGTTTACCATTTGATTAGATTTTCGTCCGAATCTTAGGAATGCATTGTAGTCTTATGCCATGGGCCAACGATACCTCTGCCCCGCCAAACCGCGATGCGATGCCAAAGATCGTTCGGGTTTGGCCCAAGACGGAGGTCGCGATGCGGGTCAGGCGGTCAGTAACCAGAAAGGCGGGGCATCATGGACTACGGCATTCTCAGCGGGCTGCGGCCTAATGCGCGTCCGGGCCGGGACTTGACGCCGTTGCAAGGCATTGCAGAAGTGCGCGCCTATTGGGAAGGTTTGCGTCAGGGCGGGGGTATCCCGGCGCGGTCAAGCCTTGACCCGCGGGGCATCAGCGGCGCGCTGGATCGGGTGTTTCTTGCCGAGCGGATCGGGCCAGGCCTTGTGCAAATCCGGCTTGCAGGCAATTCGTTGAGCGAAATCGCCGGGATGGATCCGCGCGGGCTGCCTCTGTCTTGCCTGTTCCCGCCGGAGGGCCGCGCCACCCTTGCCCGCGTGATCGAACGGGTCTTTGAAGGCCCGGTCGCTGCAGATCTGCACCTGCAATCCAATCGCGAAATCGCGCGTCCGTTGCTGGATGGGCGGATGATCCTGCTGCCACTTCTGGATGCCGCTGGCGATTGCAGGCTGATGCTGGGCTGCCTTGCTCTGCAAGGAGAAACCGGCCGTGCACCGCGCCGTTTTGATATCTTGAACGTTGTCGAGGAACGCTTACGGCCAGAGCCGGCGGTGGTTTCAGCGCCGCCGCCCCCGGTTTCGTCCAAAGTGCACTCAGACCCACCGGGTCGCGGGCATCTGCGCCTGGTCTATTCGGCGACCTGATCCCGTGGCCGAAACTACGGCCACAGGCATCTGATCAAAGCGCAACGCGTCGGGCTGCCTCGCGCTGGGACGACAGTTCTTCGGCAACGAGGAATGCCAGTTCCAGCGCCTGCGAGGCGTTCAGGCGCGGGTCGCAGGCCGTATGATAGCGATCTGACAGATCCTCATCCGTCACCGCCCGCAGTCCACCAGTGCATTCGGTCACGTCCTTGCCGGTCATCTCGAAATGCACGCCTCCGGGGACAGTGCCTTCGGACTTGTGGATTGCAAAGAACTCACGCACTTCGCGCAGGACCGAGTCGAAGGGCCGTGTCTTGTAGCCTGTTGACGACTTGATGGTGTTGCCGTGCATCGGGTCGCAGGACCAGACCACTTTGGCCCCCTCCTCGCGCACGGTCTTGATCAGGCGTGGCAGATTTTCGGCGACTTTGCCGGCCCCGAAACGCGCAATCAAGGTCAGGCGACCGGCCTCGTTTTCGGGGTTCAGCTTGGCCATCAGAACCTTCAGGTCTTCGGGCGTGGTCGTCGGACCACATTTCAGACCTATGGGGTTCAACACACCACGCGCAAACTCGACATGGGCGCCGTCCGGCTGGCGGGTACGGTCGCCAATCCAGATCATATGGCCCGATCCGGCCACATTCTGCCCAGTGATACTGTCCACCCGGGCCAGAGCTTCTTCGTATTCCAGCAGCAGCGCCTCGTGGCTGGTGTAGAACTCCACGGTCGACAGGTGATGCGAGGTTTCCGAGTTCACGCCAGCAGCGTTCATGAAGTCGAGCGCATCAGAGATACGGTTCGACAGTTCCCGGTAACGCTCCGCCTTGTCATGCTCGGCAAAGCCGAGTGTCCAGGAATGCACCCGGTGGATATCGGCAAATCCGCCCGTACTGAAGGCGCGCAACAGGTTCAGGCTGGCTGCGGCCTGAGTGTAGGCCTGCAACATGCGCTGCGGATCCGGACGGCGGGCCTCGGGCGTAGCGTCAAAGCCGTTGATGATATCGCCACGGTAGGAAGGGTATTCCACGCCGCCGATAACTTCGGTCGGGGCAGAACGCGGCTTGGCGAACTGGCCCGCCATCCGTCCGACCTTGATCACCGGAACCTTGGCGCCATAGGTCAGCACGACCGCCATCTGCAGCATCACGCGAAACGTATCGCGGATGTTGTCGGCACTGAATTCGGCGAAAGATTCAGCACAGTCGCCACCCTGCAGCAGGAAGGCCTTGCCCTCCGACGCAAGCGCCAGCTGCTTTTTCAGCCGACGCGCTTCACCAGCAAAAACCAGCGGCGGATACTTCGCTAGCTGCGCCTCGGCGGCCTTCAGCGCCTCCACATCGGGATAATCCGGCATCTGTACGCGCGGCTTCGCGCGCCAATC
>NZ_JANMET010000154.1:0-3769 GCF_031377265.1 Tabrizicola sp.
GGCGACGAGATCAAGCTTGTTCCAGACCTCGATCAGCGGGGTGGACGGCTTTACACCAAGCGAGGTGAGGATGTCAGTCACGTCCTGCGCCTGTTCGGCGGTTTCGGGATGGCTGATATCGCGGACGTGCAGGATGAGATCGGCTTCCAGCACCTCTTCCAGTGTGGCGCGGAAGGCGGCAACCAGTTGCGTGGGCAGGTCAGAGATGAAGCCCACAGTGTCGGAGGCGATGATCTTGCGGCCAGAAGGCAATTCAATGCCGCGCATCGTGGGGTCAAGCGTGGCGAAAAGCATATCTTTGGCCAGCACCTCGGCCCCGGTCATGCGGTTGAAAAGCGTGGACTTTCCGGCATTGGTGTAGCCCACCAGCGCCACCAGCGGAAACGGCACCTTTCGGCGCGACGCGCGGTGCAGTTCACGGGTCTTGACCACACGGTCCAGCTGGCGTTTCAGGCGGATCACCTGATCGTCGATGGCGCGACGGTCGGATTCAAGCTGGGTTTCGCCAGGACCGCCGACAAAGCCGAAACCGCCGCGCTGGCGTTCCAGGTGGGTCCAGGCGCGGACAAGGCGGGTGCGCTGATAGCTGAGCGCGGCCAGTTCAACCTGCAGCACCCCTTCACGGGTGCGGGCGCGGTCGGCAAAAATCTCAAGGATCAGCGAGGTGCGGTCCAGCAGTTTGACGCCCCAGGCCTTTTCCAGATTGCGCTGCTGCACGGGTGACACGGTGCCGTCGACCAGCACCAGTTCCACCTTCAGATCGGCAAAGCGGGTCTTCAATTCCTCCACCTTGCCGGTACCAAGCAGGGTTCCGGGCTGGATACGGGCCAGCCTGACCACTTCGGAGCCAGTCACTTCAAGGTCAGGCAGCGCCGCTGCGAGGGCCACGGCTTCGGCCAGCCCGTGTTCGGGAAGCCTGCGGGTCTGCGCGGATTTCAGCGCCGGATGCAGCACATAGGCGCGGGTCGGCGCCGGGGCGGTGTCATGCGCAAGCCGCCCGCTGCGCGGTGGCAGCAGGTCCGGATCGTCGTCATCCTCGGGGTGATCGGAGATCAGTCTTCCCCTTCATAGAGGCTGATAGGTGCCCCCGGCATGATCGTGGAAATCGCATGCTTGTAGACCAGCTGCGATTGCCCATCCCGGCGAAGCAGCACGCAGAAATTGTCGAACCAGGTGATGACGCCTTGCAGCTTCACCCCGTTGATCAGAAAGATCGTCACCGGAACCTTCGCCTTCCGAACATGATTCAGGAACGCGTCTTGCAAGTTTTGCTTGTCGGAGGCCATTGCTTTTTTGCCTTGTTTTTCTGTCGCTTCGTTCATAGCCCTGTTTCACCGCCACAGGCAGTCGGTGTTAAGTATGGAGTGCCTTCCGAAGAGATTCCAGCACAAAGATCAGACCGTTACATAGTGTCGTTTATGCCGCCGACCACAGCTTAGCGCCGCCACCCGCCCGGCGCGAAAAGGGCGATCAGGGCAAGCGTTTCCATGCGCCCCACCACCATGGCCACCCCAAGTGTAACTTTTACCGCGTCAGACAAGCCCGCGTAGGGAATTGGGTCAACGGTCGCCACGTCGGCCAACGGGCCAGTGGTGGTAAGCGACGCGATGGTCAGCACCATCGCGGATTCGAAGCCCAGCCCCAGCAGGGACAGGGCCGCAATGATCACCGCAATCGACAACGCGAACAGCATGAAAAAGATCCATGCCATATAGGCACCTTCGCGGCGCAAGCGGCGGGCATCCGACCCGCCGCCGCCGATCGAGGTGGGGTGGATGATAATCTCCAACTCCCGCTCGCCTTGCCGAAACAGGGCGTAGACACGCAAAAGCTTTACTCCGCCCGACGCGGTAGCGACCCCACCCCCGACGATTGCAAGGCCCAACAGCAGCAGCCCCGGCGCGCCAAGACCCGACCAGTCGGTCGTGGAGGACCATGACGCCGACCCGTAGCCGGTGGTGGTAAGAAAGGAGGCTGCGGTGAAGACCGCCCCCCAAAGCGCGGACAGCGTCGCCAGCGGGTCACTGAATGTGCCGGTACTGTCGCCGACCCAGTGGCGCAGGAACAGCACCGAAGGCACCAAAAGCAGCAAGAACGCGGCGGTGCGCAGTTCGGGATCGCTGGCGATGGAACGCTTGCGCGCGCCTAGGCCGGTTCCGGGAAAGGCGCGGCGGGTCAAGGCAAAACCGAAAAACAGGAAGATCATCACCTCGCCCGCAAAGCCGGAGGGCGCAGAGGCCGACCCGACTTCGGCGGAAATTCCGCTGGTAGAGAGGGTTCCCATGGCGTGGGTCAGCGCGGTTACCCCATCATCGCCAAGGATCAGCAGGGCGATCCACAATATCAGGGTCAGCACCGTGTAGACCGGAAAGATCTTCAGCGCATAGCGGGTGATCCGTTCGGAAGGTTCGGCCACACGGGTAATCTGCGTAGCCCCGTTGGCACCGCGCCCCGGAACCCTGCCGGAAATCACCTCGGCACCACCAAGGTTAAGTGGCGCCAGAATAGCATAGGCTGCCAGAAGGGTGAAAAATCCGCCAAACCAACCCACGGTCGCGCGCCAGAGGTGGATCGACGGGGTCAGGCGGTCGGGCGCGTAAACGGTTGCCCCGGTGGTGGTGAACGAGGACATCATTTCGAACCAGGCGTTCGTCCATGTGGTGTCAGGCACCGCCTGAACAAGGGGCAGCGCCATGGCAAAGGGCAGCAGGATATACGCGCCAGCCAATGCCGCGAGATGGCTGCGTGCCGCGTTGCGCGGCGTGTAGGCCGCCGTGGCGATGGCCAGCATCACCGTCAGCACCAGCAGGACCAGACCGGAATAGAAGAAATCCCGCGCCACTGCATGGTCATTCAGGATGAGCGCATGGGTTGCGGGAAGCAGGGCGAAAAGGCCAGTCGCGCCCAAGAGGACCACAAGCAACGGCAGTTCGGCGAGGCGCGCGAACATCTGCTTCAGAAAAAGTCGATGGAGACTTGCAGCAGACGCTCCACTTCCGGCACATCGCTGGACATCGCGAACAGTGCCACGACATCGCCGGGGTCGATGCGCAGATCGCCGGTGGGTTTCAGCACCTTGTCGCCCTTCATCACCGCGCCGACCAGCACGCCCTCGGGAAATTCGATCTCGCGGACCAGACGGCCCGAGATCGGCGACGTGGACAGAACCTGCGCCTCGATCACCTCGGCCTCGGCGTCACCGATGGAATAGACGCCACGCACCCGGCCGTGGCGGATGTGGCGCAGGATCGAGGACACGGTGGTGGCACGCGGATTGATATAGGCGTCGATATCAAGCGGCGCCATCAGTGGCGCAAGCGTCGGATCGTTGACGAGGGCGATTGCCATCGGGCAGCCGGCCTGTTTGGCGCGCACCGACACGAGGAGGTTGGTCTTGTCATCATCGGTTACGGCAAGAACCGCATCGGCGCGGTCGATGGAAGCTTCCATCAGCATGTCGATATCCATGCCGTCGCCGTGCAGCACGATGGTGCGTTCCAGCGCATCAGCGGCGCGTTCGGCGGTGGGGCGGTCCTTCTCGATGATCTTGACGCGCACCCGGTCAGTCCGCGCTTCCAGCGCGCGGGCCACCGCAAGCCCGACGTTGCCACCACCGATGATGACCACGCGTTCCTGTTTCTTGGTCTTCTTGCCAAAGATTTCCAGCGCGCGATTGACGTCTTCGGAATGGGTGAACACGTAGATCTGGTCATCGGCCAACAGCTGATCGCCCGGATCGGGCGCAAACAGCCGGTCGTCGCGGCGGATG
>NZ_JANMET010000166.1:0-8609 GCF_031377265.1 Tabrizicola sp.
AACCACGCTTCTTCAGTGAGGGCTGTAGCGGGACCAGTTCGTGGTGCGGTAGCGGGCGGCTGTTGGTTTGCTCATGCCGCCTGTCTAACCGCATGGATTCACGTTGTGAATCCTTTGCGGACAGAGTTGTGCAACAACGCCTTCGAGCACCCAAAGGCATTGCGGCGGAACGGTCAGGTCCAACTCCGCACCCGTCTCCAGCCCATCGACCAGATCGGGGCTGAGCACGGCCTCGATCATCACATCCTTAACCATCAGCCGCAGCCGGGTTTGGGTGCCTAGGTAGACCCGTTCCACCAACCGCGCCGAAAGCGTGTTTTCTGCGCCGATGCCGATCCGGATGCTTTCGGGCCGAAAGGTCAGCGTGCCAGGCCCCTTCCGCGCGCCTTGGGGCAGCAACAACGGACCAAGATTGGACTGGAAAACCGCCCCGTCCGAGGTGCCGGGAACGAAGTTGTGCCCGCCAAAGAACCGGGCCACGGTCTGGTCTGCTGGGCGTCGGTAGAACTGGTCGGGCCGGTCCACCTGACGCAACCGGCCATCAAGGATCAGCGCTATCCGGTCGGCAAGAACTACCGCCTCCTCCTGGTCATGCGTGACGAAGATCGTGGTGATACAGAGGTCCTTCTGCAGGGAACGGATCAAATCGCGCATCTCAAAGCGCAGATGCGTATCAAGGCTCGACAGCGGTTCGTCCAGCAACAGCACGCGAGGCTCCACGATCAGCGCGCGCGCCAGTGCCACACGCTGCTGTTGCCCACCCGACAGGTCTGCCGGGCGGCGGTGACCAAGATCTGGCAATTGCACCAACGCCAGCATATCGGCCACACGCGCCGCTATCTCGGCCTTCGGCCGATGCCGCATTTTCAGGCCGAAACCGATGTTGTCGGCCACCGACATGTAGGGAAACAGCAGCGAGTTCTGAAACACCATCACCGCGCCGCGCCGGTCTGGCGGCTGGTGCAGGATCGAGGCGCCGTCGAAGGCGATCTCGCCGGCGGTCGGTTCAAGCTGCCCTGCGATCAGCTTCATCGTGGTGGTTTTGCCGCAGCCCGACGGACCAAGAAGTGCGAGCAACTCGCCGCTTTCAATGTCGAGGGTCAACCCGTCAAGCGCAGGCTTTTGCGCACCCGGATAGGTCTTGGTCAGCGATTGCATGGACACCCGGGTCATGGGCGCGCCGCTGTAATGGCGCGGTTTTGTCCGGTCAGGTGCCGCGCCGTCAGCGCCAGGATCACAAGCCCTGGCAGGATGTAGATCATCGCAATCGCCCCCGCGATGTCATTGCGCCCCGATGTGGCGAAGCTGAACAGGATGAGCGGCAAGGTAACCACCCGACCACCGCCGATCAGTAGTGTGAGGATGTATTGGCTCCATGATACGAGAAAGGCAAACATCGCGCCGACAATGATACCGGGCAGAATTGCCGGCAGCGTCACGTGGCGAAAGGTTTGCAGCGGTGTGGCGCCGAGACAGCGGGCCTGCGCCTCGTGGTTTGGGTCGTAGTTGGCAAATATGCCGGCCATAACCAACACCATGTAGGGCAGCGTCGGCACCAGATGCACCAAAATCACGCCGGTGACGCTGTTGGTCAGCCCAAGTCCGATGAACACCGTATGAATGCCAAGCGCCACAGCTATGCCCGGCACGATGGTCGGTGCGAGGATCATCAGCGCGACCACACCCTTGCCGCGAAAACGGTACAACCCAAGTGCCCTTCCTGCGGGCACCCCGATCAGTACTGACAACAAAGTGACGCCCGCCGAGATGCCGATGCTGAGGCCAAGTGAGCCAAGCACACCAGACGTGTCGGACAGGGCGTAGGTCCAGGCCTGCAGCGTCCAGTCTTGTGGCAAGATGTCGGGAAACCGCCAGCCCCGCGCGAAAGACCAGATCGCCAGCGGGATTAGCGGCAGCACCAGCCACAGGATCAAAAGCCCCAGGGCGAGGGCACGAAAGGCGCGCGAAATGGGGCGGCCCTGTAGCATCACTCACGCCACAGGCTGTGACGAGCAAGGCGGACATACAGCCAGATCATCGCGGCGCTGAGGAGCGCAATCACGACGGCGGTGGCCATCGCTTGCGGCCGGGCGGCAAGATCAACGTCGGTGTATTGACGGTAGGCCAGAACCGGCAGGGCGGCGGGGTGGTTCTGGCCCAGCAGCAGCGGGATCTCATAGGCGCCAAAGGTAAAGGCAAAGACGATAACACTGGCGCCCAGGAGGCCCGGAAAAATCAATGGCAGCAGAACATGGCGGAACGCTTGCCAACGGCTGGCCCCAAGGCTACGCGCCACTGATTCATGATCCTGCCCGATCGATTGCATGTTGGCCAACACGACAAGACCGATGAACGGAACTTCTTTCCAAACATATTGCAGAATGATGCCAATGGCATAGGGGTCAAACACCAGGGCGGGAAAGTCGGCGGGTTTGGCGATCAGGCCCCACGCGTACCCCAGCCGCGCAAAGCTGCCGGACTGCGAAAACAGGTAGAGGATGCCGATGGCCCCAACCAGATGCGGGATCGTAAGGTTCAGTTGGAACAGAAAGCTGATCACCGAGCGGCCCGCAAAACTTCGCCGCAGAAGAAGCGCTGCACCCACCGCGAGCACGGCAGAGATAACGGTAGAGGTGAAGGCAATGTGGAAGGTCAGAAGGAACGACTGGTAGAATGCGCGCGAGGTAAGAAGTGCGCCGTAGGCGTCAAAGTTAGGGTCGGTCAGGCCGATCACCGGCATGTAATTCAACGACCGCAGGACGCCAACGCCAAGCCCGCCGAAGAAAAGCACGCCGATGACCAGCAGCGCCGGGCCAAGCAGCAAGACGATGCGCAGGCGTTCAGACATCAGCCGGTGCGGCCTTTCGCTTGGGGTGCGGCACTACTTTTGCGCGACGTTCGCGATCCAACCCTGTTCGATGGCGGAAATCCAGCCCGCTTGTAGTTCTGGCAGAGCAACCTTGCCCAGCTCTTCGGACGAGACGACCTGTGGTGGAACCTTGATCGCAGCGAATTGCCCCTGAATCTCCGGCGAGGTTCGGCTGATTTCGATGGCGGGGGCGGCGCCCCAGATTTCGGGGCGGGCCTTTTCGAACTGTGCTTCACCAGACAGCAACAGGTTCTGCAGAACCATTGCCGCCGCCTTGTTGGGCGAGTTGAACGGGATCACGGTGTAGTTGGTGTTGCCGATGGTGCCATCGGTTAAACCGTAGGATCGGGTGGTGTCGGGGAACCGGCCCGCCTGTACGGCAAGGCCGAACTGCGAGGCGTCGTAGTCGAAAGTCAGCGCTACTTCGCCGTTGGCAAACAACTCGTTCAACTGGGTGATGGATGTGGGGTAGGTTTGCCCTTGCCGCCAGAGGAACGGTTCCAGCTCATTCAGCAGCGCCCAGGTCTTGGCGGCGACGTCGTCGAACTTGGCTTGGTCGAAGGGGCCGAGCAGTGTCTCGTGCCCGCCAGCGACGTGGTAGAAGACGTGCCGCACGAACACCGCGCCGTTGAAATCGGGCGCGGCGGGATAGGTGAATTGGCCAGGGTTGGCCTTGATCCAGTCGATCAGATCGGCGATGGATCTTGGCGGCGCGGGGGTCTTGGCGCTGTCATGCGCAAAGGCGAATTGGGCGCGTGACCACGGCACTTCGCACCCCTCGACCGGGGTGCCGAAGTCGTTGGCGATGGCCGGACTATCCCAATTGACCAGCGTGTTGTTCGGCAGCAGGTGAGTGTACCCGCAAAACGCCAGACCCGCCTGTTTCATCGTGCGGAAGTTCTCACCGTTGATCCAGATCATGTCGACCGTTCCGGCATCCAGAACTCCGGCTTCCTTTTCACCAAGCACGATGTTCACCGCCTCGACGGTGTCGGTCAGCCCGACGCGGTTGAGAGTGATGCCGTAGTCTGCCTTCAGCTGGCCGCCGATGTGGTCCGAGACATACTGATTGATGTTATCCGCCCCACCCCACATGAACCAGTTCACTGTGCCGCCACGGGCTTGTTCGACAACTTCATCCCAGGTCATCGCGATGAGCGCTTTGCCATCGGCCGTATCGCCAAAGGCATGCCGCGCAGGCAATAGCGCCACCGCGATGGCCGAAGTCAGAAGCGCGCGTCGGGTGATGGGCATGTGCGGTCCTTGTGGGGCTGTTATTGGGTCACCGGCCTCATTAGCCAGTTGGGGTGCTCCGGCATAGATCGTTACAACCCACCTCGCGCAAGCGTGTTTTCCGCCGGTAACTGGTGTCAATCGGGGAACACCTGCCGCACTCGGTGCAAATGACGCCGATCAGCGCAGCAGGCTTTCCAGCGCGGCATGCAGCCGCGTGACCCCGGCATCGGTAGTAAGGGTGCCGGGTGACACGCGCAGGGTCTGGCTGCGGTTGTCGGTGGTGATGCCCATGCTGCGCAGCGCTGATACGATCTGCGCGGCAGGCTGGCTGTCAGGAAGTTTGAACATGATCGAGCCACCGCGTTTGCCTTCGGCGCGTGGGGTAAGAAGCGGCAGGTCCACCGCATCCGCCATATCGATGAGCATGGCCGTCAGGCTGCGGTTGTGCGCGAGAAGGGCCGCATGGTCTTGCCGTGCGTGCCAGTCTAGGGCGGGCAGCGAGGCCAGGGCGGCCATGCAGCCCGGCGTACCAGAGTCGAACCGCCGGATGTCAGGGGCATAGGCGAAACGTTCAATATCCCAGTTGAACGGATTGGGCTGGCTGAACCAGCCGCGCAGTTGCGGCTGGCAGAGCGGAATCAGACGGGGCGAGAGATAGAGCACCCCGGCACCGGGAGTACCGCACATCCACTTGAGCGAGGTGGAGATAGCGAAATCGACCTCTGGCGCGTGGACATCGAAGGGGAGGAGGCCGGCGGCCTGAGTGATGTCGACGCCGATCAGGCTGCCCACGCGGCGGCCGTGGGCGACCATCGCAGGCAGGTTGATGCGGTGCGAGGTGGTGGAGGAAACCCAGGTGAGGAGGGCGAGGCCAACATCGGGCGTCCATTGGTCAAGGAAATCCTCATCCTCGACATGGGCAGCGCCCTGGCGCAGGGGCACGGTTTTGAGGGTAAATCCATGCGCCTCAGCCATGCCGCTCAGAAGGAAGTGGTTGGAGGGAAAGCAATCTGCAGCTACCAGCACCGTTCGGCCCTTGAGATGGCCGTCGGGCAGGGATTGCAGCAGGGAATGCAGCGCCTGTGTGACGGATTCGAAAGTGGTCACCGTGTCTGGGGCCGCGTTGAGAATCGCGCGCCAGCGGTCGATGAAGCGTTGTCGTTGCGGCAGGATGGTGGCCCATTGCGCATCGTCTGCTCTGCCCCAGGTGTCGGCAAAATCGGCCATGGCGGCGGCGATGTCATCCGCCTTGCCGGGATACATGCCGATGGAATGGTAGAGGAAATAAGCGTCGGACATGGGGGTCTTTCGGGCTTAGCGCGTTGGTACGCGGCCGTTGATGGATGGAGTGGTATCAGTCTCGATGTCGATGGGGCCTAGGATGCGCGCCCATTCGTTCGCTTTGGTATTGCCAATATCTCGCGCCGGGGAGCTGGCGACCTGAGTGACGAAGACGGTTCTACACAGCATGCAGCACCAGGGCGACGCCTTGGCCAACTCCGACGCAGAGCGTGGCCAGTGCGGTTTGGCCGTTGGTTTCAAACACGCGGCGGGCGGCGGTGGCTGCAAGGCGGGTGCCGGACATGCCCAAGGGGTGGCCCATCGCAATTGCACCGCCTTTTGCGTTGAGGCGCGGGTCGTCGTCTGGCAAGCCCCATGTGCGCGTGCAGGCTAGAACTTGGGCGGCGAACGCCTCGTTCAACTCGATCACGTCGAAACTGTCGGCGCTAAGGTTCAGCCGGGCAAGAGCAGCGACAGGTCCGATGCCCATGGTGCGCGGTGGCACGCCTGCGGCAACGGCGCGTCCGAGCCGGGCGAGCGGGGCGAGGGCGTGGCGTCTGACGCCTTCGGCCGAAGCGAGGATCAGGGCGGCGGCGCCGTCGTTGATGCCGGCGGCATTGCCGGCGGTGACGGTTCCATTGCTGCGGAACGGGGTGGGAAGCTGGGCGAGTTTCTCCAATGTTGTCGCGCGCGGATGTTCATCGGCAGTGATGACTTGGTCGCCCTTGCGGGACCGCAGTGTGACCGGTGCGATGTCGGCCGCGTGCCAAGCGGAATCGTAGCGGTCTTGCGATCGCAGCGCGAAGGCGTCTTGCGCGAGGCGGGGGATGTGATGTTCTGCGGCGAGGTTTTCGGCGGTTTCGGGCATGCTGTCGGTACCGTAGGCGGTGGCGATGCGGGCGTTGATGAAGCGCCAGCCGATGGTGGTGTCGTGAATCTGGGGTTGCCGCGCGAAGGCGGTTTCCGCCTTGCCCATCACGAAGGGTGCGCGCGACATGGATTCGACACCGCCCGCAATCACCACGTCGGCACCGTCACGGATGGCCCGCGCCCCGGCGATCACGGCGTCCAGGCCCGAGGCGCAGAGGCGGTTTACGGTCAGGGCAGGAACGGTTTCGGGCAAACGGCTGAGCAGGACGGCCATGCGGGCGACATTGCGGTTATCCTCGCCCGCCTGATTGGCGCAGCCGAAGATCACCTCGTCGGGGACAAGGCCGGGGTGCTGGTCCAAAAGCGCGTCGATGACATGCGCGGCCATGTCATCGGGGCGCATCAGGCTAAGCGCGCCACCGTAGCGGCCGATCGGGGTGCGGCGGTGGGCGCAGAGGAAAACCTCGGTCATGCGGCCTCCAGCATCGGGGCAAGGACGTAGCGACCGCGCAGGGCAGTTGTGGCCTCAAGGGCTGCAAGCTTGGCCCGGATTTTCGGCGCGCCATGTGCCTCAAGGATTTCAAACGGCCCGCGAGGCAGGTTGAGGCCAAGCTTCATCGCCGTGTCGATGCCGTCTGTGGTGGTACCGCCCTCAGACAAAAGCCAAGCCGCTTCGTTCACCAGCGTCGCTTCGATGCGCAGGGCGATGGCGGCGGCATCCTTCGGGGCGGTGCCGGGATCAGCGGGGAAGATGAAGCCCTGCCCGGTCTTGCGGCCAAGGTTGCCAATGGCGACTTGACGGCGCAGTGGCAGGAACGGGTGATAGCGGGGGTGGTGGTGCATCGCTGCGAACAGGCCTTCGGTGGCGGCAAGGTTGATGTCGGCCCCGATCAAGTCGATCAGCTGGAACGGGCCAAGGCGGTATCCGACGGCGATCATGGCGGCGTCGATGTCACTGGCACTGCGGCCTTCGTCAAGCATCGCCAGCGCTTCGCCATAATAGGGCCGCGCACAGCGGTTGACGATAAAGCCGGGACGGTCGGGGGCGGCAATGACGGTCTTGCCGGCGGCCTCGGTCAGCTGGCGGGCGATGGTGAGTGCGGCGGGCGAGGTGCCTTTGTGGCCGACAAGTTCGACCAGCTTCATAGCCGGAACCGGGTTGAAGAAATGCAGTCCGATCACGCGGTCTGGATGGCGCAAGCCCTCGGCAATGGCTGCGACGGATAGAGAGGAGGTATTGGTGGCCAGCACCGCGCCAGGCAGCAAGGGTTCAAGATCTGCAAACAGCGCATGTTTGGCGTCAAGCCGTTCAACGATAGCCTCGATGGCAAGGCTGGCGGGGGCAAGGCTGGCAAGATCGCGGGTGACTGTCAGGTTCGCAAGGGTGGCATCGCTCGCGTCGGAAGTGAGTTTGCCGGAGGTGACGCGCAGGGCAAGGGCTTCGGCAAGGCGGGGTTTGGCACTGTCCCGGATGGCGGCATCGGCATCGGTTGCGCGCACGGCAAACCCTGCGGCGGCGTAAAGCTGCGCCAACCCCAGGCCCATGGTTCCCAATCCGATGATGGCGATTGTGGTCATGTGCCGCTGAACCAGGCGCGGCGCTTTTCGCGGAAGGCGGCGATGCCTTCTGTCTTGTCGGCGCTGTCCATCAACGTCTCGAACAGCCGGCGTTCGGTGGTGAACGCAAGCGGGGCCTCCGCCCCTTCGATCAGGGCACGTTTCGCGGCGGCAAGGGCAAGAGGTGCGCGCTGGCTAAGGGTTTCGGCGAGAGCAACCGCCACCGGCAGTGCGGAGCCATCTGAGCGGTGGCTGGCGATACCCCATGCATAGGCGGTATCAGCGTTGATCACCTCGCCGGTCAAGACCATCCGGGCTGCACGCATCCGGCCGACGAGCGACAAAAGCCGCTGGCCGCCTCCCGCGCCGGGAATGAGACCGAGATTGGTTTCCGGCAGCCCAAGGCGCGCAGTGTCCCCGACCACGATCAAATCCGCCATCAAGGCGAGTTCAAATCCTCCACCCAAGGCAAAGCCGTCCACCGCCGCGATCAATGGTTTCTGGAAACCGTGGATGGCAGACCAGTGCTGCTTGCGGGGGTCAAACGCCGCTTCTGAGCCGGATTTATGTTCGATCTCGCCAAGATCCGCCCCGGCAGCAAAGTGACCCGCTGCGCCGGTGATGACCACCGCGCGGCAAGCGTCATCGGTGGCCAGCCGCGTCAGGATGGCCGCAAGACTTTCCAGCAGTGCCGTGTTCAGCGCGTTTCTGGCCGTTGGCCGGTTGAGCGTCAAACAGACCCAGCCAAGATGCGTTTCGATTTGCAATTCCATGGCGGCATCTTGCGCCCGCACCG
>NZ_JANMET010000207.1:0-2923 GCF_031377265.1 Tabrizicola sp.
CCGCGACCTCTCGGACGCGTGGGTGGTGTTGGGATCGGGCCAGCTCCTCGTCATCGAGAGCCCTGCTACGCTCTGAGCATGGACCTACCTGCCGTCGGCGCCCCTGCCCCCGGGGTCGCCCTGCCTGATGCCACGGGCACCATCAGAAACACCGAAAGCCCGATCATCAGCACCAGTGACGCCCAGCCCAGCAGGGTGTCCACCCCGGTCACCGGGCCAATCAGTGGCAGGTCGATGCTATCAGGCGTCAGGGTCTGGATGCCCAGCAGAAACAGCGCATAGACCGCCGCCAGCAACACGAAGGCCAGGCCAACGCCGATCAGCGCCACCCGGCGAAAGCGGCGGTCGCCAAGCTGACCCAGTGCCTTGAGAAAATCGCCAAAGATCATGCGGCTACCCAGGTCACGATACGGCCAAGGTCGGGGCGCGGCCGGTCCGGCGCATCGGGCGGCGGGGTGGCAATGTGGACGATGCCGGCAACCGTTTCCGGGCCGGTGCAGCCAAAGGCCGCAGCGGCGAATACCGGGTCATGCGCAGGCCAGCCGGTCAGCCAGCAGGCGCCCCAGCCCGCAGCCTCTGCCGCATTGACGATGCCAAGGCACAGCGCGCCCGCCGAAAGCCGCTGTTCGGACAAGGGTACTTTCGGCGCATCCTTTGGCGATGAGATCACCACCACCGCCAGTTGCCCCATATCAAACTGGCCGCGCCCTTTGCCGATCTTTTCTGCGTCACCGCCCAGATCACGGGCGCGGGCCTCGGCCAGGCCAGCGATCCGCGCGAAGGCGGGCTTTTGCAGCACGATCAGCCGCCAGGGCTCCAGCTTGCCATGGTCGGGCACACGCAGGGCAGCTGTCAAAATCTCGGCCAGCGCGGCACGGTCTGGAACCGGCCCGGTGAACAACTTGGCAGGCCGCGACTGGCGCGACAGCAGGAAATCAAGGGCGGCTTGGTTGCGGGCGGGCATGCGGGTCTCCGGCGGGTGGGTCGGGCGGGGCAGGTTGCTGCATACACGCTGGTTTGCCCAAGTTCCAGCTTGACCCGAACCCTGCGAGCGGGAGCCAAGCGGGCCTTGCCCGCGCGGGCGACACTAAAGGCGTGCGGCGGAACGCCGCTCCGTTTGAAAACCGCTACAACCCGTGCGCGGTTGCCAGATCGGTGATCCAGGTTGACAGAAACGCATCAAACCGGGCGTCGGGCTGTTTTCCGGCCAGAGAGACCGCCATCGGATCGACGGCGCGGACGGTTGATCCGGACAATTCCTCCAGCACCGCATGGCCGCAGAACGGCACATAAACCTCGGAATAACCGCCTTCGTGGACCAGAACCAGTCGCCCGGCGCACAGGCTGTCGGCGGCGGCCATCACGGTACGGGTCATCTGGCGGAAGGTGTCTGCAGTGGCCAGCATTCTGCCCAACGGATCGACCGCCGATGCGTCAAAGCCGCAGGCCACGATGATCACCTCGGGGGCAAAACGGTGCAGGGCGGGCAGCACGACGCGGTCCATCACCTGCAGATAGCCGGTGTGGCCGGTGCCGGGGGGCAGCGGCAGGTTGATGTTGGCCCCAAGCCCGGCGCTACCGCCCCGCGCCTCGATCCCGCCGGTATCCTGCGGGTAGTTGCGGTCTTGATGCAGGGATATCGTCAGGACATCGGGGTCGTTCCAGAACACCGCTTCGGTGCCGTTGCCGTGGTGCACGTCCCAGTCAACGACGGCCACGCGCCGCACCAGACCCGCCGCCTGTGCTGCACGGATCGCGATTCCGATGTTGTTCAACAGGCAAAACCCGTTCGGCCAGTCGGGCAGGCAATGATGCCCCGGCGGGCGCGACAGGGCATAGGCGTTGCGCGCCCGCCCGGCCAGCACATCGGCCAGTGCGGCACTGGCCAGACCTGCCGAAAGGGCGGCAATCTCAAACCCGCCCTTGCCGAACGGGGTGCGCAGGCCGAGTTCACCGCCGCCCGCATCCGACATCGCCTTGAAGGCGGTGAGATAGGTTTCGGGATGCACGCGCGCCATGTCTTGCCACGTTGCCGGGGCCGCCTTGCGCTGGCTAAGGTGGTCAATGAGGCCCGTCACCTCGATCAGGTTGCGCAGACGGCGCTTGGTTTCGGGGTTTTCCGGCAGCCCACCCGCCAGCGGCTGCACGGCGCCACCGACCGGCAGGGTGAAGGCATAGTTGCCACCGCCATGCCAGAAACAGCGCTCGTCTGAATAAAAGGCGGTGGTCATCGCATGTCTCTCCTGTCGGGCAACTTAGGTGCCGGGCGCGGCGTGCTGCCAGCGCAAAAGCGACCCGTGAAAAAGGCACTGTGATCAGGCAGGATCGCGGTCGATCCGGTAGCTGCCCTCGGGCAGGTTCAAGGCGGCGCCAAGGTCGCGCACCTGCGCCAGCGACAGGGTGATGCGCACGATCTGGTCAGTACGCGGATCGACCTGGTCGATGGTCACGCAATCCTCGAAGGCGGCAATGATCACATCCTCCAGCAACGGCAGATCACCGCCCTCATCAACAAGGGTGATCACGGTGGCGTCAAAGTCGTGCTCGATGGTGAACATGCGCCAAGGCTACGCCGGTGTTGCGCACAGGGCAACGGGGGAAGCGCGCTGACACTTGCGTGAGGCGGGGTTTCGGCGGGTGCGGATTTTGCTAGGCTGCGGTTTCGTTCCCCCGCAACCAAAGGGTCCAAGATGCGCGCCGCCTGCCTTGTTGTCTTGGCCATAGTCCTTTCGGGCTGCGTTTCAACGATGCCCGCTTCGACCCTGCCACCGCCGGAAGCAAGCCTTGTCGGTGCGGATGGCCGGCTGACCCCGCGCGGATCTGCGGTGAACTTTCTGCAGGTGGTGGCGCGGGTGGAGCCGGTGGCCGAAGCGCTGTGCGCCAAGCGCGCCATCGTGCGCAAATGCGATTTCAGGATCGTGGT
>NZ_JANMET010000342.1:0-5973 GCF_031377265.1 Tabrizicola sp.
CGGCCACCGCTTCGTGCGCGGCCTCATGCGGTCGGCGGCGTCCTTGCACTATGCCCAGGCGCAGGAGGCGCAGGACGGGGTTCCCGACGATGTCACCGCAGCGCTGGTCGAAACCGTGATCAAGCCGCTCTATGCCGCCTACGATGCCTTGAAATCAGCGCGCGAACGCCGCCAGCCGCTGGACCTTGACCTGCCCGAGCGCAAGATCATCCTCAGCGAGGCGGGCGATGTCGTCTCGGTCGCGTTCCGCGAGCGGCTGGATGCGCACCGGCTGATCGAGGAGTGCATGGTGCTGGCCAACGTCGCCGCCGCCGAAACCCTCATCGCGCTGAAAACCCCGCTGCTGTACCGCGTCCACGAAGAACCAAGCCCCGAGAAACTGGAGGCGCTGCGCGAGGTGGCATTGGCATCCGGGTTCACCCTTGCCAAGGGGCAGGTGCTGAAGACCGCGCATCTGAACCGGCTACTGGCGCAGGCCGAGGGCACGGAATTCGACGAACTGATGAACATCTCCACCCTCAGGTCGATGACGCAGGCCTATTACCACCCGGAGAATTTCGGGCATTTTGGTCTGGCATTGCGCAACTATGCGCATTTCACCAGCCCGATCCGGCGCTATTCCGACCTGATCGTGCATCGGGCACTGATTGCCGGGCATGGCTGGGGGGATGACGGGTTGTCGGTTTGGGATGTGGAAAATCTGGAGGAGACGGCCAAGCTGATTTCCGACGCGGAGCGGCGCAGCATGGCGGCGGAACGCGACACCACCGACCGCTATCTGGCGGCGTTTCTGGCCGACCGGGTGGGGGCGGAGTTCACCGGGCGGATTTCCGGCGTGCAGCGGTTCGGGCTGTTCGTGAAGCTGGATGAGACCGGCGCGGATGGGCTGATCCCGATCCGGGCGGTGGGGCGAGAGTTCTTTCATTACGACGAGGGCAGCCAGACCCTGACTGGATCTGACACTGGGGTGACCATCGGCATCGGCCAGCGGGTGCTGGTGCGGCTGGCCTCGGCAGTTCCGGTGACCGGCGGGCTGACGCTGGATCTGCTGGAGATCGAGGGGCAGGCGCTGAAGGCAGGGGCGCGCAAGGGCGGGCGCTTTGCCCCGCGCAAACCCGCGCAGGCGGCGGCGAAAAAGCGCAGAGTGGTGCGCAAGCGGACATGACGGGACCGGGGGGTTTCACACCCCCCGGAACCCCCCGTGGGATATTTGGCGAAGAGGAAGCCGGATTTGAGCCTCAACTTGTCGGGCGGGGATGTTAGGGTGGCGCGGAACGGACGAGATCGGTGAGAGCATGTCTTTGGGTCGCGTAGCGGTGTTCCTGGCGGTGATGGGTGCGGCCTGGATGAGCGCAGTCTGGCCCGGCCGGGCGGAAACAACCTTGTCGGAGGCGCAGATGACCGAAGCAGGCTCGCAGGCGGGGCTAGCGGCCTGGGTGCCGGGCTTTCGCGACCGGGCCTTGGCGGCGGGGGTGTCGGCGGCCACGTTCGATCAGGCGATGCGCGGGGTGGAATTCAACCCCAAGACGGTGGAGCGCGACCGCAACCAGAACGAGTTTACCAAGACGATCTGGGATTACATGGATACCGCTGTGTCGGAAGACCGGGTGGCGCTGGGGATCAAGGCGCTGGCTGCGAACGGCGAGTTGCTGGAGCGGATCGAGGCGACTTATGGCGTGGACAAGGAGATTGTCGTGGCCGTCTGGGGGTTGGAAAGCGCCTATGGCACGTTCAGGGGCGATCTGCCGGTGATCGGGTCGCTGGCGACCCTGGCTTATGACGGGCGGCGCGGGGTGTTCTTTGAGGCCGAACTGATCGCCGCGCTGAAGATCATCGAGGGCGGGCATGTGACCGATTTCCGTGGCAGTTGGGCCGGGGCCAGTGGGCATACGCAGTTCATGCCGACCTCGTGGGAGAAGTTCGCCGTCGATTTAGACGGCGACGGCAGGCGCAACCTCTGGGGCGATGATCCGGCGGATGCGCTGGCGTCCACCGCCGCGTATCTGAAGCATTGGGGCTGGAAGAAGGGCGCACTCTGGGGGCTGGAGGTGCGGCTGCCTGAAGGCTTTGATTACGACCAGACCACCGAGGCGGTGAAAAAGCCCGTGGCGGAGTGGGCAGCGCTTGGGGTGGTGCCGGCTGCGGGGGGCGGGTTGCCGGACCATGGGCTGGCGTCGGTCTTGCTGCCCGGTGGCGCACGCGGGGCTGCGTTTCTTATCTTTTCGAATTTTCAGGTGATCGAGAGATACAACACCGCCGATGCCTATGTGATCGGCATCGGGCATCTGGCTGACCGGATCACGGGTGGCCCGCCGATCGCCGCAAGCTGGCCGCGCGATCTGCGGGCGCTGACTTTGCCTGAACGGATGGAACTGCAGGAACGGCTGGGGGTCGCGGGGTTTGATGCGGGCGGGGTGGATGGCCGGATGGGACCCAAGACCATCGCCGCAGTGAAGGCTTTCCAGAAGGCGCGGGGGCTTGCACCCGACGGCTATCCGAGCCTTGAGATCCTTACCCTGCTGGATTGAAATCCACAGGCCAGGAGGGAGCTCCTGGCCTGTGCGATTTTACAAGTCTTGTGCAGATTACTGCGCGGACAGGATCGCCTTGACGGCGCCAGCCGGGTTGCTGCCAGCGCTCAGGTCGTCAGAGTTCGAGAACAGGCTCACGATCTGGGCGTATTGGGCGTTGGTGAGGTTGCTGAGGTCAGCACCGGGAACCATGGTCAGGATTTGCGATTCGATTGCCGAAGAAAGAGCAACCGGAGCGGTCTGAGCAACTGCGCCCGTGGCAGCAGCAGCGATCAGAGCCGAAGCGAGAATAAAGCTTTTCATAGTGTGTATCCTTATGTTTCGATTTGATTTCCATCCCCTTGGTTGGGGCGGTGATAGAGAGATGGGCCTTGCCGATCAGAATGTGAAATCACAGTCGATTCACGGCGGATCGCCGAGATGTGAAGTGCCGTGCATCTTGACAGTGTCTGGCAACTGAACTCTCAAGTTTTGTTGGTTACGCTGGGGCATGACGCTCACGTAAAGGCCGATGTCACGCGGCGTTGAAGTCGCTGCCACTGCACTGTGCATTATTGCACAGAATTTTTCTGCTGACTTTTTGTGCAACGTCACGGCACTGGCCAGATGCTTCGGCACATTGCAGCATGCTCGTCCTTTGTTGGCACTCCCCGAGCCGAATTCCCCGAGCCGCATGGCCTTTGTCGAACTGCCCACGTTGTCGAGTTTCACCTTTGTCGTGGGCGCGTCGCACCCTGAGGAATTCATCATGCGTGAGCTGTTCGCCGCCACTTGCGAACGCAGTCGGACCAGAGGCGAACACGGCAGTTGTCTCGACGAGGCTCGGGCTTCTTACAAGATGTCGAGGCGCTGCCGCCCGCGCGCAACCCGCGTCGGCCTCCAGCTCATTCAGGGCATGACGTGCGGCCTCGGCGACATCCTGTTCAGCAACACCGACGACCAACAGGCCCGGACACATCGCCGTGGCATCGCGCAGCGGCTGGTTCAGCGACAAGCCCGCGGCCTCGGGGTTCAGCGAAGTGATGACCTGCGCACCGTTCCGGTCGCCCACGATGGCGGGCGTATGTTTCTGTGTTGTTCACGTTATGATACGATGCCAAGCAAGAGTCGGGTCCGCATTCGACGCACCACTTCGGGTTGAACCTGCAGTGATGACAATTACGTGAGCAGCTCTCCAACTGCAAAAAAGCATACTTCCGGGACAAAATGTCACGCATATACTGCCCGAATAGAAACCGGCCCAGACTCCGAAACCGGCCCAGACCCCACCACAAGTCCAACAGAAAATCCAACACGGAGCCAGACAAATGAAATTTACCAAACTCCTTGCCGCAGCGGTCATTGTTGCCGCTGGTGTCGCTTATGCAGAAGTGGAAGCGACCGATCCGAACGTCATCGCGCATCAGGACCTGATGAAGATGATCGGCAAGAACACCGGTATCCTGGGCGACATTGCCGGCGGCAAGACCGCCTATGACGCCGCCGCCGCCGAGGGCGCAAAAGCCGCGCTGATCGAAGCTTCGGCCAAGATCGAGGCCACCTTCAAGGAACAGGGCGCCGCTGACCCCGGATCAGAAGCGAAACCGGAAATCTGGACCAGCTGGGATGATTTCCTGAAAAAGGCCGGGGCACTGAATGCCGCCGCAACCGCAATGGACGTGGCTTCGGTTGAAACCATCGGTGCGGGCATGGGCGGCCTTGGTGGCGCCTGCAAGGACTGCCACACCACCTATCGCGTGATGAAGTAACCCGGACTAAGTCGCGGGCGCCCCAGTCGGTGAACGGGGCGCCCGCGCCTGTGGTCAGCCGCAGCTGACCTCTTCGATCCGGCCGGTCCGGCCGATGATGATGTTCAGCCGTTCAGGATTGAGGTCCATCGTCACCGGGGTGTCGGGATAGATGACGCGGGTTCCGATTGGAAACGTCATCGCGGCGATGATGTCAGCCGACTGGCCGACCAGGCTCTGGCTTCCCGATGCGCCACAAGCATCTTTCGGCTCAGGCTCGGTGACGGGAACGCAGGCCGCCATGGCCAGCGCTGCAAAAAGCGGAAGTGTGCGGATCATGCTGTGTCCTTTTTGTTAGCCGCAAGTGACGCGCTCGATCACGTCACCCGCACCTAACCAGATATTCAACCGGTTGGGCGAGAAGTCCATCGTCACCGCCATACCCGGCTGGATCACGCGCACGTCGTTGGAAAAGCGCATCCCGTTCAGCACGCTGCCGGGCTGGCCGACAAGGCCCTGAAACACGGCGGCGTTGCATTGTTCCACCGGCATCGGGTCGATCGGCACCTGCGGGTCGATCTCGTTCTCGACGCAGGCCATCAGGGCAAGGGGTGCAAGCAAGGCAAAAGATTTCATGGTCAGGCTCCTCTCAGCCGCAGGTCAGTTGGGTTATCACGTCAGCGTCGTCCAGAAAGACGTTCAGCCGTTGCAGGCTGAAATCCTCGGTGATGGCGTCGCCGGGGCGGATCACCCGGCGGGTGACATCGGCGCGCCCCGCAGGCAGCAGGGCAACCGGCAGCCCGATGTAGTCTTGCAAAAGGTCAGCCCCGCAGGTGGATTGCGGGATGATGCCTCCCGGTCTTGGCATCGGCGTTGGCTCTTCGACGCAGCCGGCAAGGGCCAGAGCGGCGGCGAGAATGACGTAAGGCTTCATCATATGTCGTTTCCTGCGTTGCGTTCGCATCTGGTTTCGCACAGCCTGCACCCAAAC
Source organism: Tabrizicola sp. (assembly GCF_031377265.1). Classification (GTDB taxonomy): domain Bacteria; phylum Pseudomonadota; class Alphaproteobacteria; order Rhodobacterales; family Rhodobacteraceae; genus JAUYQR01. The sequence goes on from NZ_JANMET010000342.1 coordinate 5,250, forward strand.
ATAAGGGAGGGAATACCATATGCGCACCCGTGCCGCCGTTGCTGTAGAAGCCGGAAAACCGTTGCAGATCATGGAGGTAAACCTCGCTGACCCGAAAGAGGGCGAGGTTCTGGTGGAAATCAAGGCCACCGGCATCTGCCACACCGATGAATTCACCCTGTCCGGTGCGGACCCCGAAGGACTGTTTCCCGCCATCCTTGGCCACGAAGGTGCCGGCGTCGTCATCGCCTGCGGGCCGGGGGTGAAAACCCTGAAGCCGGGTGATCATGTGATCCCGCTTTACACCCCTGAATGCCGCGAATGCCCGTCCTGCCTGTCGCGCAAGACCAACCTCTGCACCGCGATTCGCGCCACCCAAGGGCAGGGCCTGATGCCCGACGGCACCAGCCGGTTCTCGATGCTGGATGGTACACCGATCTACCATTACATGGGCTGCTCCACCTTTGCCAACCACACCGTTGTGCCGGAAATCGCCCTCGCCAAGGTCCGCGACGACGCGCCTTTCGACAAGATCTGCTACATCGGTTGCGGGGTGACCACCGGCATCGGCGCAGTCCTTAACACCGCCAATGTGGAGGCGGGAGCCAAGGCCGTGGTCTTCGGCCTTGGTGGCATCGGGTTGAACGTCATTCAAGGCCTGCGGATGGCCGGGGCCGACATGATCATCGGCGTCGACATCAATGACGACAAGAAGGCATGGGGCGAACGCTTCGGCATGACCCAC
>NZ_JANMET010000313.1:0-13736 GCF_031377265.1 Tabrizicola sp.
GGTGATCGGGAAGACCGTGCTGCAGGCGCAAGACGCGGGTTTCCTTGCCACGACCTTTTCGCCCGACGGGCAGATCCTGCTGGCTGCTCTGCGACCGACCGAGGCAGAGAGCGCCGCGCTGGCAACGGCTAAGACCGATGATCCGGGCGAGATCACGATCCGGATCTTCGACGCCACCGGCGCGCAGCTCAGCGACGCGACGGGCTACGTCCCAGCGGCCATGTTTTCGGCGTTCCGCGAGAACCGACTTGTGTTTCAGGAAGATCAGGTCAGCCTTGACCTGACCGACTTCCGGTCGGACGATCCGCCTGCCATCATCTCTTTGCGGTACAGTGACGGGCAGATCGGCGGGGCTGAATTGATCCCTGATGGGCAATGGCTTTACGATCACCTCTTTGACCGGGATCTCCTCTGGCGGCAGGGCGAATTGTTGGCCGCGGCAAGCCGGTCAGGCGATGGAACCCCGGCGCAGGTCGGGCTGTGGCAGAAGGGCACGGATGCAACGCGCGTGATTGTCCGGGATGCGAACGAGGCCGACGACCGGTTCTACGATCTGGAATTCTACGATCCGGTGCTGTCGCCCGATGGCCGGCGCCTTGCGGTGCTGCAGGTCAGCGGCTATGCGGCGGCGCCGATCATCCTGGCCTTTGATCTGCAAGGCGAGGCGGGACCGGTCTGGAAGGCGGCAGCGCGCCACGCTACACCGGACGATCCGGGGCAGAGCCGCTACCTCTGGACCGGGGATGGCCGCCTGGTGGTTTTGCACCTGTCGCCCGGCAGCGATGACAGCGCCCTGATCGTGTTTTCTTTCTTGCCCTGACGGATCGGCCTTGCCTGATCCGCGCCGTGGTGCCTAACCTTTGGTCATGTCCGCAACGCCCCGCCCCGCTGTCCCCGAGATCAACGAGGTTGATCTGAGTGATCTGAAGGCCAGCCTTGCCCTTGGCTGGCAGGACTTTCGTCGTGCGCCGACGCTGGGGCTGATTTTCGCCGGGGTCTATGTGCTGGGGGGCTGGCTGATCCTTTGGGCGATGACCGCGCAAGGCCAGATCTGGTGGACACTGCCTGCCAGTGCGGGGTTTCCCATTCTGGGGCCGTTCATCGCCTGCGGCTTTTACGAGATTTCCCGGCGATTGGAGGCGGGAGAGGCGCTGACACCGGCGGCAGTCTTTGGGGTGATCTTTCGGCAGAAGGACCGGCAGATCCCGTCGATCGCCGCGGTGATCGTGGTGTTCTTTCTGTTCTGGAACTTCCTTGCCCACATGATCTTTGCGCTGTTTCTGGGGCGGGCGACGATGACCAATATCACCTCGTCGCTGGCGGTTTTTACCACGCCCGAGGGGATGATGATGCTGGCCGTTGGCACGGTGGTCGGCGCGGTTTTCGCGACGCTGCTGTTCAGCCTGACGGTGGTCAGCCTGCCGATGCTGCTGGACCGCGAGGTTGATTTCGTCACCGCGATGCTGACCAGCCTGGCACTGGTACAGGAAAACCCGAGGGTCATGCTGAGCTGGGGCGCGCTGATTGCGGCGGTGTTGTTTGTGGCCATGCTGCCGTGGTTCCTCGGGCTGTTTCTGGCCCTGCCGGTGCTGGGCCATGCCAGTTGGCACCTTTACCGGCGCGCCATCACCTGACGCGTCGCGCGGACAACAGTGCCAGCCCGGCAGCGCAGGCCGCCAATACCGCGCCAATCGCCGCCACCCGGCCAAAGGCGGCGCCGGTGGCCAGAACATGCGCTTGCCCGGCATTGGTCAGACCAAATCCCGGTGTCCCCGGGCTGATCGGGCCGTAAACCGCAGCGGCGATGGTGCCCAGAACCGCCACCGCGATCAGGCCTGCCACCCGCGCCACCGCGTTGTTGATGCCCGAAGCCGCCCCCTGTTCGCCATCGGTCGCTTCTGCCATCACCGCTGTGGTCAACGGTGCCACCACCAGGCCAAGGCCAACCCCCGCCAGCGCCATCAGCGGCACCACATGGGTCCAGAATGCGCCGCCTGTTGCCACCAGCGCCAGCCCGCCATAGGCCAGCGCCACCAGCGCCGAGCCGCCCGCCATCAGTGGCCCCGGCCCGAATTGATCTGCCCAGCGCCCGGCTTGCGCTGACATGCCCCCGATCAGCAGCGAGATCGGCAGGAACGCTGCCGTCACCTCAATCGCGTTCACGCCCCAGGCCGAGATCGCGGTCATCGGCAGGTAAAACATCACCCCGTTCAGCGCAAAATACAGCGCAAAGGTCACCATGTTGGTCACCGCAAAGCCCCGGTTGGCAAACAGGCCAAGGCGGATCATTGGGGCAGGGGTCCGCGCCTCCCACCACAGGAACAGCACCAACATCACGACGGCGGCGATGCCGATGCCGAAAGCCGGCCCCGCCGTGGTCAGCGTATAGGCCATCAGGCCAAGGCCCGCCGATGCCAGCGCAGCACCGATCAGATCGACCCGCACGCCCGGCTGCCCGGCATCGCCTGTCACCCGGCCCCGGATCAGCCAGATCGCCAGCAGGCCCAGTGGCAGGTTCAGCCCGAAGATCATCCGCCAGCCCGCCTCGCCCCCCCAGGTGATCAAGAGGCCACCCAGCACCGGCCCAAAGGCCGTGGTGGCGGTGGAGGCGGCGGCCCAGAGGCCGAGCGCCCTGCCACGTTCCGCCTTTGGGTAGGCGCGCGACACGATTGCCATCGACCCGGGCACCATCAGCGCGGCACCCACACCCTTGACGGCGCGTGCGGCAATCATCTGGTTGGGGTCAAAGGCAAAGGTGCAGGCAATCGACCCGGCGATGAAGATCCAGATGCCAAGCACGAACACCCGGGACGTGCCGAACCGGTCGCCCATCGCCCCACCGGTCAGTACCAGCGAGGACAGCGCCAGAAGGTAGGCCGCGTTGATCCATTGTGCCTGGACCAAAGACGCGTCCAGTGCCGAGCGGATCGCCGGAATCGCGATCGAGGTGACTGAGCTGTCGATGAACCCCATCGACGAGGCCAGGATTGTTGCCGCAAGGATCGCGGGCCGGTCGCCGGGTGCACAAAAGGAAACGGGCAACGGAGGGTCCTCCGATGCCCGCAATGGGTGCAAGTCTTGCAACGTCCGGCGTCAGCCAGCGTCGCCAGCCGCCGAACCGGGGGTGTCGGTGCGCATTTGCGGCATGGTCGCGGTGGTCACGCGGCCATTGGCAAGCGGGTCTTCCTGACGCTGGACCGAGCCTTCGAAATGCGCACCACTTTCGATGGCGATGGTCTTGTGGATGATGTCGCCTTCGACCCGTGCGGTCGAGGTCAGGCGGACTTTCAGACCACGCACCCGGCCGATAACCCGGCCGTTGACAACGATGTCATCGGCCACGATCTCACCACGGATGGTGGCGCTTTCGCCGACGGTCAGCAGATGCGCGCGGATGTCGCCTTCGACGGTGCCTTCAACCTGGATATCCCCGGTGGTGCGCAGATTGCCAACCACGGTCAGATCCGACGACAGCACCGATGCTGTTGCCTTACCCTTGGGGGCCGAGGGGGTGAAGTCCATCGTCGGTTTCGTCATTGGTGCCTCCGGGGCTTTTGGCTTGTCAGCGTCGGCCTTGGGGCCCGGCTCGTTGATGCGGCTCTTAGAAAACATTTTTCCCTGCCTTTATGAAGGTCATCGGGTTCACGGCTGTGCCGCTCAGACGGACCTCGTAGTGAAGATGCGTGCCGGTGGACCGGCCTGAATTGCCCATATCACCGATCCTGTCGCCGCGCGATACCCTTTGTCCGACATCCACCCGGATCTGCGACAGATGGCCGTAGCGCGTCTCGATCCCGAACTCGTGCTGAATCTTGACCAGCCGACCATAGCCATTGTCCCAGTCCGCATAGCTTACAACACCGTCTGCCGTAGCGTAAATCGCCGTGCCGACGGCGCCTGCCATGTCGGTGCCTTCGTGCATCCGGTTGCCATAGCCTTTAGGGTCCTTGCGATAGCCAAAGCCCGAGGTCCAGCGAAAGCTGTCTTTCACCGGCATTGCAAAGGGCGTCTTGTCGGCGGCAATGCGGTACAGGTTCATCCGGTCCAGCCCGCCGAGGATCACATTGGCGCGGACCTCTTCAGGGGTCAGTTTGCCACCCGAGGTTGATACGGAAATCGGCGTCAGCGGGCCGCCCTGGCCGGAATATCCTTCGCGTACGGCATTCAGCAGATCGTCGGGGGACATGCCTGCCTCGCGGAACATCTTGTCCAGCGGTTCCATCGAGATGGTGACGGCTTCTTCAAGCTTGGCGAAGATCGCGTCGTTGCGCAGTTCCAGATCGCGCTTTTCCGCAGCGATTTCGCGCGTTTCCTCGCGGGCGTCTTCGGCCTGCCCAAGGACTTCATCGCGCTCTTCGGCGGTGGCGCCCAGCGCGCCAGTCAGGATTTCCAGCGTCGCCACGGTATCGGCAACGCGGCCCAGTTCCGTTGACCCGCCGACCTGTTCGTTCAGGGCCAATGTGGTGCGATCCACCTCAAGCCGGGCGACATCGCGTTCCTTGATGGTGCGGCGCAGGGTGTCCTGGATCACGTCGATGCCGGTTTCCAGTTCGCGCCGCCGGTCTTCCGAGGCAAGCAGGCGTTCCTGCATGTCGGACACCTGTTCAAGCGCGGTATTGAACCGTTCCTGGGCGCGTGCGGCCTCTTCGGCGCGCAGGTCGCGGTCTGAGGACAGGGCATTCAGCCGGGTTTCGTACAACGCCTGCTGGCGCACAGATTGTTCGCGTGCCGAACCCGCACCGATGCTGTCCATCATGATCAGTGCCGTCGCCACGATCGTCCATGCCAAGGCAAGCGTTCCGCCGACAACGGCAACGACCTGGGTTCCCGGGCGAAGCCGGATGAACCTGGTTTCCGTATCGGATTTCAGAAACAGCCGCTGTTCGGGGAAGTACCGTTCCAGCTGATGGCGAATCCGATAGGCGAGGCGTGTCAACACGTTATGGGCATCCGTAGGTTCTGCCTTTCCGCGGCTTTCGGTTTCGACTTCACCCCGGCAAGCCGACCTTTCGGTGCGGGCGTCGAAGCTGTCCCTGATTAGCCATGCCATTTCACCGTCGCAACAATTATGACAAACACCGGGGTGTTTCCGCCCGAACGCGTTTCAGGATCGGCAAAAAACCGCCGATTAGTTGGCTTTATCGACCAAAGGCCAGTAGAAATCGGGCGGCAATCCGGCCTCGGCGCGTTTTTCAACGTTGAACGGCGGCTTCAGTCCGCCGTGGAAATAGCGGCGCACAAGGCGGTGGAACACCTCTTTTGGATCGCTGCCGTCGCGCCCGCAAAGCCAGTTGAACCACTTCGATCCATAGGCGACATGGGCAACCTCTTCGGCGTAGATCACCTCCAGCGCGGCCAGTGCGCCGGTGTCGCCCGCCTTGCGGAACACCGTGATCATGCCGGGCGTCACGTCCAGCCCGCGCGCCTCCAGCACCATCGGAACCACGGCCAGCCGTCCCATCAGGTCTTCCGCCGTGTCTTCGGCCGCGCGCCACATGCCGGCATGCGCGGGCAAGGCGCCATAATGGCTGCCCATCGCTTCAAGACAGTCGCAGAGCAGGTTGAAATGCTTGGCTTCTTCGTCGGCGGCCTTGACCCAGTCGTCATAGAACCCCATCGGCATCGGGTGGTGGGTAAAGCGGGCGATGATGTCCCAGTGCAGGTCCACCGCGTTCAGTTCGATATGGGCAACCGCGTGCAACAGCGCGATCCGGCCCTCGGGGCTGCCGGGGCCGCGGCGCGGCACGTCGCGGGGTGATAGCAGGGCAGGCCGCGCGGGCCGTGCCGGTTGCATTGGCGGGGTGGCGTGGCCCACCTCTGGCGCAGTGCCGGCGGTGCGTGCCGCAAACCATGCGGCGGCATGGCGGCGGCCTAGTGCGGCTTTTGCCCGGCCATCGGCGGTGGTCAGTACTTCCACCGCCATCACGGCCAAGGGTGTCACAGCGCGCGGACCGCTGCCAGCACCTCATCGGCATGGCCCTTGACGCTGACCTTGTCCCAGACCCGCGCCACCTTGCCGGTGCCGTCGATCAGAACGGTCGTGCGTTGAACGCCGAGGTAGGTCTTGCCATACATGCTTTTCTCCAGCCAGACGCCGTAGTCTTCGCAGGTGTGCCCGCCCTCATCCGAGGCCAGCACGATCGACAGCCCGTATTTCTTGCAGAACTTGTCGTGGCTTTTCGGGCTGTCTTTCGACACGCCGATGACGGTTGCGCTAGCGGCGGTGAAATCGGCCAGTCGCGCGGTGAAATCCTGCGCCTCAAGCGTGCAGCCGGGGGTGTCGTCCTTGGGGTAGAAGTACAGCACAACCTTGCCCGGGCGCAGGGCTGACAGCGTGATCATGGTATCCCCGTCGCGGGGAAGGGTGAAATCGGGGGCGGCGGTTCCGACGGAGATCATGGGCGGCTCCTTGCTATCAGGTGAATGTCACTATGCGTTCTAGTTGCCTTCAGGCAAAGATAAAGGCAAGGACGGCAATGATTTCCGCAGCAGACGGAACACGGGTCGGGGTAGGGCATTGGGATACGCTGGCTGACATGCAGGACGCTGGGGCGCCACCACCGGTCGTAGACATTTCGGGGGATACACCGGTGTCAGCGGCGAAGGCCGCGACCGGCAGGCCGCGCCGCAACCGGCCGCCACGCCGGCACCGGCGGTTCAGCCTGACGCTGATCTTGACGCTGGTGTTTGTGGCGCTGGTGTTCGGCTTTTTGACCATGGCCTATACCGGCAAGACGCTGCGCCTGCCGGTCTGGCTGGTGGCCGAGTTTGAAACCCGGTTGAACGACGGTCTGGACGGCACGCGCCTGCCATTGGGAACCGCCCTGTCGGTGGGCGAAGTCGAGTTTGGCGTTGACCGGGCATTTGTGCCGGGCTTTAGGCTGGCCGATATCCGGCTGATCCGCGCCTCGGGGCGGGCGATTCTGACCCTGCCCGAGGCCCAGGTGACATTCGATCCTCAGGCGCTGCTGTCCGGGCAGATCCGCCCCAGTTCGCTGCGTCTGATCGGTGCGCGAATGGCGGTGCGCCGGGATGAAAACGGCAAACTGGACCTGAGCCTTGGCGATGGCGGCAACGGTGCGGGGCCGCAAAGCTTTGGTCAGGTGCTGGATGTCATCGACCGGGTGCTGTCCAGCCCCACCCTGTCGGGGTTGAAAACGATCGAGGCCGATGGCCTGACCCTGACGCTGAGTGATGCGCGCGCCGGTCGATCGTGGGAGGTGGGCGATGGCCGTCTGGTCGTGGAAAACCGCGCCGATTCTGTGGCTGCCGAACTGAGCATGACACTGCTGCAGGGGGCCGAGCCGGCGCAGGCCACGTTTTCGGTGGTGTCGGCCAAAGCTGGCGGGTCGGCCAAGGTGACAGCGACCGTGGACAAGGTTGCCGCCGGCGATATCGCGGCGCTGGCACCGCCGCTGGCCTGGCTTGGCTTTGTGCGGGCGCCGATCTCGGGCCGCTTTGCCGGGTCGCTTGGCGAAGACGGACAGCTGGCCGGGCTGACGGCCGAGCTTGGTCTGGCGGCGGGCACGCTGGAACCGGGCAAGGATGCAAGACCGATCCCGTTCGAGCGGGCCGCGATGTCGCTGGCGTTCGATCCGGCCAGCGCGCGCCTGACGCTGTCGGCGTTGACGGTGGAAAGCCCGTCGCTGCGGCTGCGGGCCAATGGGCAAAGCGATCTCCTGGGGCCCTCCGGCGGCCCGCTGGCACCGGGCGAGCTGCCCGAAGTTTTTCTGGGCCAGATTTCTTTCTCCGAGGTAAAGATCGACCCCGAAGGTCTGTTTTCTGAGCCGGTCCGCTTTTCGCAAGGGGCGCTGGATCTGCGGCTGCACCTTGATCCGTTCCGACTTGAGATTGGCCAGCTAACGCTGGTTGAGGCGGACGAACGGCTGGTCATGTCTGGGGCCATCACCGCCGCGTCAGGCGGTTGGGACGGCGCGGTGGATGTGAACCTTGACCGGATCGGCACCGACCGGCTGCTGAAGATCTGGCCGATGTCAGTGGTGCCGAAAACCCGCACCTGGTTTGCCGACAATATCGGGCAGGGTACGCTGTTCAACGTGGATGCCGCGCTGCGCCTGACCCCCGGAGCGACGCCGCGCTTTTCGCTGGGTTACGAATTCGCCGACACCAAGGTGCGGTTCGTCAAGACCTTGCCGCCGATCCTGGACGGATCCGGTCATTCCACCCTGGAAAACAACACCTACACCGTTTTTCTGGAGCAGGGGCATCTGCTGGCGCCCGAAGGCGGGCGGGTTGATGCCGATGGATCGGTGTTTCAGGTGCAGGACATCACCAAGCGCCCCGCCACGGCAAAGGTAACGCTGGCGACGGTTTCGGACCTGACAGCGGTGCTGTCGCTGCTGGATCAGGAACCGTTCAACTTTCTGTCGCGCGCTGAACAGCCGGTCAACCTTGGCGAGGGCAAGGCGCGGCTGCTGGCCAGCATCACCCTGCCGCTGAAGCCGCGCGTGACCTTTCCCGAGATCACCTATGACGTCACCGGCACGATCCGCGACTTTTCGTCTACCGTTCTGGTGCCGGGCCGGGTGCTGAAGGCACCGCTGGTTGAGGTGAAGGTGGATACCGAAGGGCTGCAGCTTGCGGGGAAAGGCACGCTGGGCAAGCTGCCGCTGGACATCACTTACCTGCAAGGCTTTGGCCCGGAACAGAAAGGCCGCGCGCGGATCAACGGGACGGTGATGCTTTCGGATACCGCGTTGCAAGACCTTGGGGTGGCGCTTCCGGCCGGCAGCATCAAGGGTGAAGCGCCTGCCGCCATCGACGTGGCACTGCGCAAAGGCCAGGCCCCAAGACTGACGCTTACCTCAAACCTGGTCGGCCTAGCGCTGAGGCTGGACCCGATTGGCTGGGCAAAGGCTGCAGACAAGCGCGGCTCGCTTGACCTTGAGGCCAGTCTCGGTCCGCGCCCCGAGGTGGAGAGCCTGACCATCGCTGCCCCCGGACTGAAGGCCACGGGCCGCATCTCGACTGTCGAAGGCGGCGGGTTGGACAAGGCCAGATTCAGTTCGGTCAAGGCCGGTGACTGGCTGGATGCCGAAGTGGTGCTGACCGGGCGTGGCAAGGGGCGAGATGTCGACATTGCAGTTACCGGCGGCAGCCTTGATATCCGCAAGCTGCCCTCGTCTGACAAGGGGTTGGGCGCGCCGGGCGGCGGCGGGCCGCTGACGCTGCAACTGGATCGGCTGATCGTGTCGGACGGCATCAGTTTTACCGATTTCCGGGGCGAGTTCAGCCCGGCGGGTGGCCTGAACGGGCGCTTTGCGGCGTCGGTCAATGGGCAGGGGGCGGTGGTTGGCACGGTGGTGCCGGCGCGCGGCGGCTCGGCGATCCGCATCACGTCGGACAATGCGGGCACGGTGATGGCCGCCGCTGGGGTGTTCGACAAAGGCCGTGGTGGCAACCTTGACCTGACGCTGACCCCGCGCGGCCCGCCGGGGCATTACGACGGCCGCGCTACCTTTAGCCGTCTGCGCATTCAGGACGCGCCAGGTCTTGCCGAACTTCTCAGCGCGATCTCTGTCGTGGGGCTGTTGGAACAGATGAACGGTGAAGGGTTGGCCTTCAACAACGGGGCAATGGATTTCATCCTGACGCCCGAGGCGGTGGAGATCACCCAAGGTTCGGCGGTCGGCGCCTCGCTTGGCATCTCGTTTGCCGGGCTTTACGTCAGCAAGGGCGCCAAGCTGGACTTGCAGGGCGTGATCTCGCCGATCTATCTGGTCAATGGCATCGGTGCGATCTTTTCGCGCCGGGGCGAGGGGTTGTTCGGTTTCAACTATCGCGTGACCGGCACAGCGGATAATCCCGATGTTGCGGTGAACCCGCTGTCGATCCTGACCCCTGGCATGTTCCGCGAAATCTTTCGCGCGGCACCACCCAATCTGAAAGACTCTGGCGGATGAAGCTTGCCGATTTCGACTTTCCGCTGCCCGATCATCTGATCGCCACCCGACCTGCACGCCCGCGCACCCATGCGCGCCTGCTGCTGGCCGAGGGTGATGCGATCAGTGACCGGCATGTCTATGATCTGATGGATATCTTTCGCGCGGGCGACCGGCTGGTGCTGAACAACACCCGGGTAATTCCGGCGCGGCTGTTTGGCCAGCGCACGCGGGGCGACGCCACCGCCAAGATCGAGATCACGCTGCTTGACCCGCAACCCGGCGGCTGGCGCGCCTTGGCCAAACCGCTGCGCAAGGTGAACGAGGGCGAAGAGATCCGGTTTTCCGAACGCCTTTCTGCCACCGTCTCCGCCAAATCCGCGACCGATCTGACGCTGCAGTTCAACCTGACAGGCGATGACTTCGATGCCGCGTTGAATGCCGCCGGGGCGATGCCGCTGCCACCCTACATTGCCGCCAAACGGGCTGCAGATGATCAGGACCGCACCGATTACCAGACGGTGTTCGCCCGCCACGCCGGGGCGGTTGCAGCCCCCACCGCATCGCTGCATTTTGACCAGCCGTTGCTGCGCGCCTTGGCGGCCAAGGGGGTGGATTTCACCGAAGTGACCCTGCATGTCGGCGCCGGCACCTTCCTGCCAGTCAAGGTGGACGATGTGACCACCCACAAGATGCACGCCGAATGGGGGCAGGTGACGGCCACCGCCGCTGCCGAGATCAACGCGACCCGGGCTGCCGGGGGCCGGATCATACCGGTTGGCACCACGGCACTGCGGCTGATCGAAAGTGCTGCCGATACGGGTGGTACCCTGCACCCCTGGCAGGGCGATACCGATATCTTCATCTATCCCGGCTACCGGTTTCGCGTGACCGACGCGCTGATGACCAACTTCCACCTGCCGAAATCGACCCTGATGATGCTGGTTTCGGCCCTGATGGGCAAAGACCGGATCGACCGGATTTATGCCCATGCCATTGCGCAGGAATATCGGTTCTTCTCTTACGGCGATTCGTCGCTTCTTGTTCCCTGAGGCGTGCCTTAGCCAGTCACGCAACACCCCGTTTCCCGGAGCCACCATGCTGAGAGTTCTTGCCCATTCCTGGCCACTGCTGCTTGGCGTCATGCTGTTGATGGTTGGCAACGGGGTGCAGGGCACGCTTTTGGGCATTCGTGGCAATGTCGAAGGGTTCAGCACCTTTCAGCTGTCGGTGGTAATGTCGGCCTATTTCGTGGGGTTCCTGTTCGGATCAATGCGGGCGCCCGCGATGATCCGCCGCGTCGGCCACGTGCGGGTATTTGCGGCACTTGGGTCACTGATTTCGGCGATTCTGGTAATCTATCCGGTGTTCCCCGATTGGGTGGCTTGGACCTTGCTGCGCGTTCTGGCGGGGTTCTGCTTTTCCGGCATCTACATCACCGCCGAAAGCTGGCTGAACAACACGGCAACCAACGAGACGCGTGGTCAGGCGCTGTCGGCCTACATGATCGTACAGATGCTGGGGATCATCGCGAGCCAGGTTCTGATGAACCTGCCCGATACCAGCGGCTTTGCGCTGTTCATCATCCCTTCGGTTCTGGTGTCGCTGGCCTTCATGCCGATCCTGCTGGCCGCGACGCCTGCGCCGACGTTTGAAAGCACCCGCAGGCTCAGTTTTCGCGAGTTGTTCCGCATCTCGCCCTTGGGCTGCGTGGGCATGCTGCTGACGGGCGGGGTGTTTTCCGCAATGTTCGGGATGGCCTCGGTGTGGGGCGCGCAGGTCAACCTTTCGGTGCGCGAGATTTCGATGTTTGTCGGTGCGCTGTATGTCGGTGGTTTGGTGTTGCAATACCCGATCGGCTGGGCGTCTGACCGGATGGACCGGCGCAAGCTGATCATGGGGTTGTCGTTCATCGCCGCCGCGGCAATGGCGATTACCGCCTTTGCCAACCCGCCTTTCGTGGTCCTGTTGGGCGCGGCGGTGCTTCTGGGCGGCATCACCAACCCGGTCTATGCCCTGCTGATTGCCTACACCAATGACTTCCTGAACCGCGAAGACATGGCCGCCGCATCTGCCGGCTTGATCTTTCTGAACGGCTTTGGCGCGATCTTCGGGCCGCTGATCACCGGCTGGATGATGGAAACCTTTGGCTCGGGCGGGTTCTTCCTGTTCATCGCGATCCTGTTCCTTGCACTTGGCACCTATGCCCTGTGGCGGATGTCGCAACGTGCGGCCCCGGCGGTCACCGGCGGCTTTTCCAGCCTGTCGCCAACCGCGTCTTCACTGGCTGTTGATGCGGTTCTGGATCGCGGGCAGGGCGGGCGCGGCTAGCTGCTGCGTGGTTGCGGGCGCGCGCAAAGCCTGCCACCCTTCGCGGACAAATGAGGAGTGCGAGCAATGGCAGATCCGGTTGAAGTTCTGGATTTCTGGCTGGAAGAGGTCGGCCCCGACGGCTGGTATGCCGGCGGTGACGCGATTGATGCCGCTTGCCGCGAAAGGTTTGCCGATGTCTGGCAGGCAGCCCATGATGACGGGCTGGAACATTGGGTGGACGGCACCGTCGGCACCCTTGCCTACCTGATCGTCACTGACCAGTTTCCCCGCAACATCCACCGCGGGTCGGCCCTGTCGTTTGCCACTGATGCGCGCGCCCGTGCCGCCGCGCGCAAAGCCATGGCGATGGGCTGGGACATGGGCGCGCCAGAACCGGAGCGCCAGTTCTTTTACATGCCGTTCGAGCATTCCGAAGACACGGCAGATCAGGTGCTTGCCGTGCAATACCTGTCCGAACGCCTGCCCTCTGACCCAGAGATGGCGCTGCATGCGCGCGCGCATCAGGAAGTGATCCGCCGATACGGACGCTTTCCAACTCGCAATGCGGCGCTGGGGCGGATCAGTTCGCCGGACGAACAGACTTATCTTGACACCGGCGGCTATGGCGCGCTGGTGCAAAGCCTGAAAAGCCATGCGCCGGGTGCATAGGCCCCCGGCGGCGGCTGCGTTGCTTGACTGAAGAAATTAGTTTAATGGCAAACTACTTTTTCCGTGGGAGGAAAACATGGCCAGCCAAAGCTTCGACCTGATCGTCATCGGCGCCGGACCGGGCGGCTATGTTGCCGCCATCCGGGCCGCCCAACTGGGGCTGTCTGTCGCCATCGTCGAACGCGAGCATCTGGGCGGCATCTGCCTGAACTGGGGCTGCATCCCGACCAAGGCGATGCTGCGCTCGGCCGAAGTGTTCCATCTGATGCACCGTGCCAAAGAGTTTGGTCTGGCAGCCACCGGCATTTCCTACGATCTTCCGGCTGTTGTCGCCCGGTCCCGCGGGGTGGCCAAGCAGCTTGCGGGCGGCGTTGCGCATCTGATGAAGAAAAACAAAATCACCGTCTTCATGGGTGCGGCCACGTTGCCCGCCAAGGGCAGCGTCGCGGTGAAGACTGACAAGGGCACCGAAACCCTGACCGCGAAATCCATCGTCCTTGCCACCGGCGCACGGGCACGTGACTTGCCGGGGCTGGAGGCGGACGGCGATCTGGTCTGGTCTTACAAGCATGCGCTGGTCGCCAGCCGCATGCCGAAGAAGCTGCTGGTGATCGGATCGGGCGCCATCGGGATTGAATTTGCCAGCTTTTTCAACACCCTTGGTGCCGACACCACGGTTGTCGAGGTGATGGACCGGATCCTGCCGGTGGAGGACGCCGAAATCAGCGCCTTTGCGAAGAAGAGCTTCGTCAAGCAAGGCATGAAGATCATCGAAAAGGCCACGGTCAAGAAGCTTGATCGCAAGCCGGGGCAGGGCGTCACCGCCCACATCGAAAAGGACGGCAAGACCGA
>NZ_JANMET010000332.1:0-5601 GCF_031377265.1 Tabrizicola sp.
GCCGCCCGGTGACGCTGCTGGACGGCGATGTGGTGCGCAAGCATCTGTCATCGGAGCTTGGGTTCAGCAAGGAACACCGCGACATCAACATCAAGCGCATCGGCTATGTGGCCAGCGAGATCACCAAGAACGGCGGCATCGCCATCTGCGCGCCCATCGCGCCCTACACCGCGACTCGGCGGGCAGTGCGCGAGATGATCGAGGCGTTTGGCGCGTTCATCGAGGTGCATGTGGCGACCCGCATCGAGGAATGCGAACGCCGTGACCGCAAGGGCCTGTACAAGCTGGCGCGCGAAGGCAAGATCAAGGAATTCACTGGTATCTCAGACCCCTACGAGGCACCGACAGCGGCAGAGCTGGTCGTCGATACCGAGAATGTCGATGTCGACCATTGCGCGCATCAGGTGCTTTTGAAGCTGGAACAGATGGGCCTGATCAAGGGCTGATCCGGGGCGCTTTGTATCGGGGGCAGCGCAATCCGCCCCCGACGGGCGACAGAAAACTGGACGTTATGAAGTTTTTTGCGCGATGAAGATTTTGGCCCTGTCAGGCAGCCTGCGCCAGCGTTCGGGCAATACGGCACTGCTGCACACACTGGCCGACCTTGCGCGCCCGCCGACAACCATCCGCGTCTATGATGGTTTGGGGGGCTTGCCGCTGTTCAACCCCGACGATGAAGGCCCGCGCACCCCAGCGGCGGTGCTGAGCTTTGCCGCGGCCGTGGCAGAGGCGGACGCGCTGGTGATTGCCTGCCCGGAGTATGTTCACGCGATCCCCGGCGCGTTCAAGAATGCGATCGACTGGCTGGTATCGCGCCAGGAGATCATTGGAAAGCCCATCGCCCTGTTGCACGCGTCGCATGGCGGTGACGACGTGCTGACCGATCTGCGGCGCGTGCTGGCCACAGTTTCGGACCGGTTTGCGCCGCAGGTCTTTGCAAGGCTCAATCTGCGGGGGCAGACGCCCGAGGCAGTTGCGGCAACGCTGGGCCAACCGGAGAACCAGGCAATCCTGCACGGGTTTCTGGCCGAATTTCTGGCCTTCGTGGCGACGCCTGCCTAGTGCACGCTCATCGGTGCGAAGTCGTGTTCGCGCGCGAGGTGGAAGGCAAGCTTGCGGTCGGCGACGAGGGCCAGTTGGCGACCGTCGGCACCATGCACGGAATAGATCACCTCAAGCGTACCCATTTGATCGCGTACCTCGTCCGGCAGGTCGGCTACGGCGACCGGGCGGACGTAAACGATGCGATCCTTGCCCTGCGGCAATCCGTTGAATGGCGTGTTCATTTCTTGCCCCCTTCTTTGTGGCTGGCGTCCTTGCGTCCGATCCTGATCGTCTGAACCACCGTTTCCGGCACCGACCTGCGCAAATCGATGTGCAGCAAGCCATGTTCCATCCCGGCACCACCGACCTCGACCCCGTCGGCCAGCACGAACGACCGCTGGAACGCACGGGCAGCGATACCGCGATGCAGGAACACGCGGTTCTCGCTGTCATCGGCTTGTCGGCCACGCACCACCAGCTGGCGGTCTTCGACGGTGATGGCGAGGTCTTCCTCACGGAAACCCGCCACGGCCAGCGTGATGCGATAGGCGTTGTCGGCCACCGCTTCGATGTTGAAGGGAGGATAGCCCTCTGACCCCGATTTCGCGGTGCGTTCGACCAGCCGCTCAAGCTGTTCAAACCCCAGAAGGTAGGGATGGGCCCCAAAGCTCAGTTTCGTCATTCGGACATGTCCTTGTGTCAAGCGACAGTTCGGCAAGTGGCCTCGGGATCGAGCACCGCTTGACAGCAATATGGGGTGGACCGTTCGATGCCGCAAGAGCCTGTGCCGGGCCGGATATGGCGAAATTCCCGGCAAAAACCTTCCCGCAGGACGCAACTTCACGATAGAGTTGCGCAAGCGACAGAGAGCGACTCAGCCCCGATGAATGCCCCCTCCGAACTCAACTTCGATGAAATGCTGCGCATCCGGCTGGAAGTGCTGCGGCGCGAGCATCGCGATCTGGATCAGGCGATCCATGCGCTGGAACTGACCGGGCGACCGGATCAGTTGACGCTGCGGCGGCTGAAGAAACAGAAGCTGGGACTGAAGGACCAGATGGCGCGGATCGAGGACCAGCTGATCCCGGATATCATTGCCTGACGGTCGCGGACTGAAAATCCCGACGGCTTGCCCAGCGCCGTTGCTTGGCTATAAGCGACGCGAACGGTTTGGCGGAGAAGCAGCATGGCAGAGGTCGGGATCATCATGGGCAGCCAGTCCGACTGGCCCACGATGAAGGATGCGGCGCTGGTTCTGGATGAGCTGGGCGTGGCGTATGAGACCAGAATCGTGTCGGCCCACCGCACGCCGGACCGGCTGTGGGATTATGGCAAGACCGCTGTCGAGCGCGGGCTGCGGGTGATTATTGCCGGGGCCGGGGGTGCGGCGCATTTGCCGGGGATGATGGCGTCAAAGACCCGGCTGCCGGTGATCGGCGTGCCAGTACAGACCAAGGCGCTGGCCGGGGTGGACAGCCTGTATTCTATCTTGCAGATGCCGCGCGGTTATCCGGTGGCGACGATGGCGATTGGTGGTGCTGCGAATGCCGGGCTGATGGCGGTGGGCATTCTGGCGCTGTCTGATCCGGCACTGGCGGCACGGCTGGACGCCTGGCGCGCGACGCTGTCGGCCTCGATCCCGGAAGAGCCGTCGGATGCTTGAACCGGGCGCAGTGATCGGCATTCTGGGTGGCGGGCAACTGGGGCGGATGCTGTCGGTTGCGGCCTCGCGGCTGGGGTTCCGGGCGCATATCTATGAGCCGGGGATCAACCCGCCAGCTGGCGATGTGGCGCACCGGGTGACCACGGCACCTTATGAGGACCTTGCCGCGCTGCGGGCCTTCGCGGCGTCGGTCGATGTGATCACCTATGAATTCGAGAACGTGCCGACCGCGGCGCTGGACGCGCTGGAGGCGCTGCGCCCGATCCGCCCGAACCGCCGCGCGCTGGCCATCAGCCAGGAGCGGATCGCCGAGAAGGAGTTTCTGACCGGGCTGGGCCTGACCTGCGCGCCCTTTGCGCCAGTGGGGTCGCTGGCCGATCTGCAGACAGCGCTGGCGCGGATCGGCGCGCCGGCGATCCTGAAGACCGCGCGGCTGGGCTATGACGGCAAGGGGCAGGCGCGGATCATGGCTGCGGCGGACACTGTGGAGGCCTGGGAGACGATGCAGGGGGCGCCCTCGGTGCTGGAGGGGTTCATCGCCTTTTCGCATGAGGTGTCGGTGATCGCAGCACGCGGACTGGACGGGTCGGTCGCCTGCTATGACCCCGGCGAGAATGTGCATCAGGGCGGTATCCTGCGCACAACCACGGTGCCGGCGCGGCTGAGCGCCAGCCAGCGCAGCGATGCGGTGCTGATCGCGGCGCGCATCCTGAACGCGCTCGATTATGTGGGTGTGCTGGGGGTGGAGCTGTTCGTGACGCCGCAGGGGTTGATCGTGAACGAGATCGCGCCCCGGGTGCATAATTCCGGCCACTGGACGCAGCAGGGCTGCGCGGTGGACCAGTTCGAACAGCACATCCGTGCGGTGGCGGGCTGGACCTTGGGCGACGGGTCGCGCTTTGCCGATGTGGTGATGGAGAACCTGATCGGCGATGATATCGCGCGGGTGCCGGCGCTGGCACGGGAGCGGGCGGTGTCGCTGCACCTGTACGGCAAAGGCGAGGCACGGGCAGGCCGCAAGATGGGCCACGCGAACCGGGTGGTTCGCGGGATTACCTGAGACAGGGCGCCAGGCTGGCGGGCCATCGAGGCCCGCGCCCGGCATTGCCATGGAAGGGCGGGAGATGCCGGGCCTGACGGCTGGGGTCGGACGCTCCGCGGGGAGCATTTGCAGTCAGGGCAAATCGCAGTGAGCGCGACAGATCGGGCTTGTCTTGTGTTGCCGGCAGACGCAGATACTGATGCTCAAGCCGATCACCGGGCCGCTGCTGCGCGGGAAAGAGGATATCGTTCATGCCTTCCACCAACGCCTATGCGAGAGTATCGAAAGCGGTCGCGCATCAGACCGGGCGGCCCGGCACGTTTGTGCTGGCGGTGCTGGTGATCCTGGTCTGGATCGTCACCGGGCCGATCTTTGGCTTTTCCGACACCTGGCAACTGGTGATCAACACCGGCACCACGATCATTACCTTTCTGATGGTCTTCCTAATCCAGAACACCCAGAACCGCGACACCACCGCGATCCAGCTGAAGCTGGACGAGCTGATCCGGGCCACCAACGGGGCGCATAACGCGCTGCTGGATCTGGAGGAACTGGACGAAAAGGCATTGGAAACCTTTCGCGCCCGGTTCGAGGCGCTGGCGCGCGAGGCCCGCCAGGGGCGGCTTGAAGGGCGCCCGGATACCGGAACCCCGGACAATTGACCAAAGGCTGCCGGGGCCAGATTGTTGCCCCGTCAGGGTTTGGCCAGCGTGTCCTTGATTGCCGTGAGGTAGGTGAGGGTGGGATCGAACTTGCCGTCTTTCAGGAACAACACGGTCTGGCGGATAACCAATGGGTTCAGCATCATGAAAGTGTGGGTGACGGGCAAGGTGACGTGATCGGTCATGCCATCAAGCCGGGTGCTTACCACAGTGACCTTGCCATCATTCGGCCCCGGCAGAGCCGAGGCAAAAAGCGGGTTCAGCGACCTTGTGCCCGCGATCACGCCCAGCGGATAATCTGCCGGGGGCAAGGCCTTTGGCCAAGACCCTTCGCCCGTGCCGAGAGTGCCGCCCGCCACCCCGTTCACCCGCTGAAACACTGACAAGGTGCCAAAGCGGTCCACCAGTTCCGACCCGTGGTTCGGGGGCGCCAGCATCACCACGCGGCCCATCTGAGCCGGTCGGTGCCGGGCCAGCCAGGCGCGCAGCAGGATGCCGCCCATCGAATGGGTGACGAAATGCACCCGCCCCGGCCCGCAAGCCGCAACCGCGTGACCGACCTCGTCAATCAGCGCTTCGGGCGTGGCGGTGGTAGAGGGGTAGGACCAGTTCACCACCCGGAACCCCGCCGCCTGCAGCGCCAGTGCCATCGGGGCCAGCGAGGCATCGGTGCGCGCCAGCCCGTGCAGAAGGACCACGGCATCCGCCAGTCCCGCGCCCTCTTCGGTGGCGGGGGCGGGCAGAAAGCGGGCGAGGGGTCCGGTCAGCCACATGACCCGACTGTCTGCCCGACACCGGCGCACAGCAAGCCCGGAATGCCAGCCCCGTCCCGACCCCGACGCAGCGTCACCCTGACGTGCATTGCCGCACCATGTGCCTGCATCGCCCACGCTTGCCCGCAAAGCCGCGTCCTGCTAGCCCTTTCCCGCCGGGACTTTGCCGGTGTTCTCAGGGCGGGGTGCAATTCCCCACCGGCGGTGACAGCCCGCGAGCGCCCCGGCAACGGGGGTCAGCAGATCCGGTGGAACTCCGGGGCCGACGGTGAAAGTCCGGATGAGAGAGAGCGATCGTCACCCCGCCCCTGGCGGGTTGGCGCGTTTTCCCCTGACTGATCGGGTCGTGAAAGGAAGACGCCATGATTCAGTCATTTCCCCTCCGCGGTGCGGCCTTCATGGTCGGCGCGGGGCTTT
>NZ_JANMET010000345.1:0-4130 GCF_031377265.1 Tabrizicola sp.
GTGTGGCGTGGCGGCGTGGCCGCCTTTTCCGGTGACATAGACATAGGCGGTATCGACAGATGCCATCAACGGCCCCGGCGTGGTCTGAAAATTCCCGAAAGGTACGTTCGGCGCGTTGTGGATGCCATAGACTTGCGCGATTTCGAACCGGTCCATGATGCCTTCCTGCACCATGACTTCTCCGCCGCCGCCATCTTCTTCGGCAGGCTGAAAGATCAACGCCACCCGCCCGACAAAGCGCCGCGTCTCGGCCAGATACTTCGCGGCCCCCAGCAACATCGTCACATGCCCGTCATGGCCGCAGGCATGCATCTTGCCGGTGATGTTCGAGGCATGCACCGCACCGGTGACTTCCTCAATCGGCAGCGCGTCCATATCGGCACGCAGGCCGATGGTCGGGCCAACGCCGGTGCCATTGATGATCGCCACGAT
Source organism: Tabrizicola sp. (assembly GCF_031377265.1). Classification (GTDB taxonomy): domain Bacteria; phylum Pseudomonadota; class Alphaproteobacteria; order Rhodobacterales; family Rhodobacteraceae; genus JAUYQR01. The sequence goes on from NZ_JANMET010000345.1 coordinate 433, forward strand.
CCCGGTCTTGGCGATGCCGGGATGAATCTCGTCCACGCCAAACTCCCGCAGCCGCGCCTCGATAAAGGCAGCGGTCTGATGGCACTCGAAAGCAAGTTCCGGGTTCTGGTGCAGATGCCGCCGCCAGCCCTTCATTTCCTCGCCAAAAGCCGCGATACGGTTCAGCACAGGCATGGCAGTCTCCTCCTTGTCATAGCCCTCACCAAACCTGAATTCCGGGATGCCCGCAATGCCAGACGCCCACCTTGACCCCAATTCGAACGCGCTGTTGGATAACGCCGATGGCGGCCTGCCGCGCCTTCTGGCCATCATGGCTTGGCTGCGCGACCCCGTCACCGGCTGCCCCTGGGACATCGCACAAACCTTTGCCAGCATCGCGCCCTACACGGTGGAAGAGGCCCATGAGGTGGCCGATGCCATCGAACGCAAGGCTTGGGCAGACCTGCGCAGCGAACTTGGCGATCTGCTCTTGCAGGTGGTCTACCATGCACAGATGGCAAATGAGGCCGGGCTGTTCAGCTTCGCCGATGTTACCGCCGCAATCAGCGACAAGATGATCGCCCGCCATCCGCATGTCTTTGGAACCGCTTCACGAGACAAGACCGCAGCCCAGCAAACCGCCGACCAGCAAACCGCAGACTGGGAGGCGCTGAAAGCCGCCGAACGCGGCACCGCGCGCACCCTCGACGGCATCGCCCTGTCGCTTCCCGCCCTGAGCCGCGCATTGAAACTGCAATCGCGCGCCGCCCGTGTCGGGTTTGACTGGCCCTCCACCACGGACGTCCTCGCCAAACTGACCGAAGAGGCCGCCGAACTGGCGGAGGCCCGCAACACCCTGACCCAGGCCGAAGTTGCCGAAGAGATGGGCGACCTCTTGTTCGTGATGGCCAATCTCGCCCGTCACCTCGGCGTCGATCCCGAAGCCGCCCTGCGCAGCACCAACGCCAAATTCACCCGCCGTTTCGCGCGAATCGAAGATTGGCTGGCTGAAGACAGCCGCACCCCCGCAGCGTCAGACCTGGCCGAGATGGACGCCCTGTGGAACCGCGCCAAGGCCGAGGAAAAGGCAGCTGGCAGGAAAATACCTGATTAATTTACTCAGGCTATTGACGCCCTTACGAAAGCTGCGATTATCCCGGCGATAAACCTGACTAAAGGACTCAACCATGTTCCGTCTCACCGCCCTCGCCCTTCTCGCCTGCGCCACCCCCCTCGTCGCGCAAGAGGTCAACGTCTATTCCCACCGCCAGCCTGAACTGATCCAACCCTTGATCGACGCCTTCACCGCCGAGACCGGCATTGCAGTGAACATTGCCTTTGTCGACAAGGGCATGGCCGAACGTCTGGTGGCCGAAGGCGACCGCTCGCCCGCCGATCTGGTGCTTACCGTCGACATCTCGCGCCTCCTCCAGATCGTCGATGCCGGCGTCACCCAGCCGGTTCAATCCGAAGTGCTCGAAGCCAACATCCCCGCCGCCTTCCGCGATGACGCCGACCAGTGGTTCGGCCTGACCACCCGCGCCCGCATCGTCTATGCCAGCGTCGACCGCGTGAAGGACGGAGAAGTCACCACCTACGAAGACCTCGCCGATCCCAAATGGCAGGGCCGCATCTGCACCCGCTCGGGCACCAATGACTACAACGTCGCCCTCACCGCCGCCGTGATCGCCCACCACGGCGAAGCTGGTGCCAAGGCCTGGCTTGAGGGGCTGAAGGCAAACCTCGCCCGCAAACCCGACGGCGGCGACCGCGATCAGGTCAAGGCCATCGCCGCCGGTGAATGCGACATCGCCATCGGCAACACCTATTACATCGGCCAGATGCTGAACGATCCCGAACAAAAACCTGCCGCCGAATCCGTGCGCATCGTGTTCCCCACTTTCGAAGGCGACGGCACGCATCTCAACATCTCGGGCGTCGCGATGACCAAAGCCGCCCCGAACCGCGACAATGCGCTGAAGTTCATGGAATGGCTCTCGGGTGATACGGCCCAGAAGATCTACGCCGAAACCAACTACGAATACCCGGTGAAACCCGGCGTTGCGCGCTCGGCTCTGGTCGCATCCTGGGGTGAGTTCACGCCAGACAGCAAGTCACTCTCCGAATTGGCCGGCCTGCGTGGCGCCGCCCTGAAGCTCATCGAAGAAGTTGACTTCGACGGCTAATCCATTGAAAAACCAAGAGGGAGGCCGAAAGCCTCCCTTTCACATCACCTCCACGCTCAGCACCGTTGGCAGATGCCGCGCCACTTCCTGCCAGCTCTCGCCCTCATCCCGGCTGGCAAAGACCGAGCCTGAGTTGGTGCCGAAATACACCCCGACCCGGTCTTCGCTGTCCACTGCCATCGCTTGTCGCAGCACGGTGAAAAAGCAATCCCGCTCCGGCAACCCTTTGCCATGGCCCTGCCAGCTTTCCCCGCCATCGACCGATTTCCACACCAGCGCCCGCGCGCCCACCGGAAACCGGCCCTGACTGTCGCCGTTCAAAGGAAACACCCACAGCGTGCCGGGATCGCGCGGGTGCGCCGCCACCGGAAATCCAAAGGTCGAGGGCAGACCTTCGGTGATCTCTTCCCAGATCGCACCGCCGTCACGGCTGCGATAAACGCCCTGATGGTTCTGCATGTAGATCAACCCGTCGGCCGCACCGAAGGCCATGTTGTGAACGCAGGAAAAAATTTCGTCCTCCGCCCTGATCTCCTCGTCGCCCCAGAACCGGTCCAACGCGCCCGCTGGCCCCGGTCGGTTCGACCGCCGCCCCTGCCGCTCCCAACTCGCCCCGCCGTCCGCGCTCGCAAAAGCCCCGGCCGAAGAGATGCCCACCCAAAGCCGCCCCTGCCCGCCACACAAGATCGAATGCAACACCAACCCCGCCGCCCCCGGAGCCCACGCTTCAGCGCCCTCCTGGTCGGTCAACCCGCTCATCTTCGACCAGACGATCCCACCATCCCGGCTCTCCCACAACGCCGCAGGCTTGGTCCCGGCCAGCAACCTGTCGCCGTCATGCCCCAGCGACCAGACCTGCTCGGTGCCGTCAAACGGCCCCTTGGACAAGGCCCATTCCCCGCCGGTCCGTCGCCACACCCCCGGTCCGTGCCAGCCGCTGCCGCCACCAGCCCAGATCGCCCCGCTCGCAAGGTCGCCCACCGCATGATTGATCGGCCATCCGTCACAGAACGGCCCGCTCACCCGCCAACCGCTGCGATCCCCCTGATCTGCAAGGATGAACAGGCCTTTGGTCGTTCCCACCAGAAGATCGGTTGCCATGGCTTTCCTCCCAATCGCACGATCCAGCAGTCCTTCCAAGTTACGCCCGATCGCACCAATTTGTCTAAAATTTCAGCTTCCTCTTCGCCAAATATCCCACGGGGAACGCGAGGGGTGTGAAACCCCTCGCTTTTGGCGGCGGAGCGAAAAAAGGCAAAAATCCCGGATTCGACATGAAGTGCGCCGAGTGATCCAAAGGGGCCGATCTCGGCAATTTTTGTGCCCAGAACGCCAGCCAACACAACCAGCCCGCCGTAAATAAGAGCGTATACGAATAGCGAGCGCGGAATTAGAGTTCCGTCGGTTTGGTTGTCGGTCATGCTTTGCTCCCCTGTTTTTGTGCAAGCTTATGCGTAGCGGCTATTTTCATTGGCGCAAGATGGAAGGCGCGCTACTAACCCAATGAAATTCGGGGAGAGTGAAGCATGCAAA
>NZ_JANMET010000369.1:0-6647 GCF_031377265.1 Tabrizicola sp.
GTGCGCAGTTTCCTGTTCCACCGGATGTATCGCGCGCCATCCGTCATGTCGGTCCGCGCCGAGGTGACGCAAGTGATCGATGATCTTTTCGCGCGCTTCATGGCGGACCCGTCCGTCCTGCCCGCCGAATGGCAAGATGACATCAAGGCGGCGCGCGACGGCACCGATCTTGCCCGCATTGTGGCGGATTACGTGGCGGGCATGACCGACCGGTTTGCGATTCAGGAACATCAGCGGCTGCGTGCCTGACCGGCCTTTTTGGCCACGCTGACCAAAGGTCACGCCATCACGGAAATCATGGCGGATGCCCAGCGTGGTGCGCTGCGCCTCATGCTCAGCGCCGGAAGTGCCAAAACGATCAAGACAGCGATCGCACAGAATCCGCTTGTCCGCAAAGATTTACACATTATATCAATAAGATAAATTTGCTTATCATATGGCCGAGAGGCACAAACCGCCGACCAAAACGCCCGGTAGTCCAGTTGCACTCATTCTGCTTTGGTCTGCTGTTAGCGCCGTGCTGCTGCCAGCCAGATCACCACCAACCCCAGCGACAGAATTACGTTCCAGCCCGCCATTGAAACGCCCAGCAGCTGCCAGGCAATTTCGTCGCAGCGCACCGGTGCCGCCACCACAATGTTCGGGTTCAGCAGATCAGCCGTCGACAGCCCCTTGATCGACCCCGCCGTACAAGACGCCAGCCCCTCCCACCACTTTTGCTCCACGCCGACATGAAACATCCCGATGCCGGCCGAGGTCAGTGCGGCCAGCCCCCCAAAAAGCGCCAGCGCCCGCCAGCCAAGCACCAGCGCCAGAACGCCAATCAGCATCGCCGCCGCATGCGGCCAGCGTTGCCACAGGCACAACTGGCAAGGGGCAAGGCCGCCGATGTATTGAAACCCGAACGCCCCGGCCAGAAGCGCCGCTGATCCAAGCATGGCGATCAGGATCAGTTGCGAACGGGTCAGGGTCATTGCGGCCTCGCGCGAAGGGTTGGATTGCCGCGCGACCTTACGCCGGTGGTCGGGCAGGGGGAAGTCACGCTTCGGTGGCCCCCAGATTCAGGCTTTGACGAAGCCGCCGCAGCGGCTAGAGTTGCGTCAACCGGCAAAGCATTCCTTTCGGAATCGTTAACGCCGCTTCGCAAGTGGTTGTTTTGTATAGGCCACCCATCTTGTCCACGCGTGGACAAATCAGGGTGCCGGGGTCAGGGAGTATCACGATGGAATGGCGAGGCCGCCGCGGCAGCAACAATATCGAGGACCGCCGCCGCACCAGCGGCGCCCGCGTCGGTGGCGTCGGCGGGGTAGGCCTGATCGCCGTCCTCTTGATCGGCTACTTCCTCGGCATTGACGTGACCCCTCTCCTCAACGACCCCGGCAGCACCAGCCCCGGCGGCGCCCAGATCGAGTTGACCGCCGAGGACGAGGCCGCAGGCCAGTTCGTCTCTGTCACCCTCGCCGACACCGAGGAGGTGTGGACCAAAGTCTTCCAGGAACAACTCGGCCGGCCCTACCGCCCCGCGACCCTCGTCCTTTTCAAAGACGCCACCCGCTCCGGCTGCGGCGGTGCCTCCGAAGCGACAGGCCCGTTCTACTGCCCGCAGGATCGCAAGATCTACCTCGACACCAGCTTCTTCGTCACCCTCGAACGCCGCCTTGGCGCCAAGGGCGACTTCGCCGCGGCCTATGTGGTGGCCCATGAAATCGGCCACCACGTCCAGAACGAGCTCGGCATTCTTGGCAAGGCAAACACCCTGCGCCAACAGGTCAGCCAGGCGGAAAGCAACGAGATCTCGGTGCGCATCGAACTTCAGGCCGACTGTCTGTCCGGCATCTGGGCCAGAGAGGCGTCGCAGACGCTAGGAACAATCGAGCGGGGTGATCTGGAAGAAGCGGTGAACGCGGCGCGTCAGATTGGCGACGATACCCTGCAAGCCAACGCCGGCCAGCGCCCGATGCCACACACCTTTACCCATGGCACGTCCGAGCAACGCTCGCGCTGGTTCCAGACGGGATTGCAGTCTGGCGATCTGCAAGCCTGCGATACCTTCGGGACCGACCAGTTGTGACCGCTAAAGCCCGCATTGACGCCAGCTTCGCCCGCGTCTAAACGATGCGGCGTGGCCCGAGTGGCGGAACGGTAGACGCAGGGGATTCAAAATCCTCCGCCGCAAGGTGTGCGAGTTCGAATCTCGCCTCGGGCACCACATCCCGGTTGATTTGTAGCTTTGGCAGGCAGGTTCTCAGTGGCCGATTCTTTGAAGGCATTGGTGTCAGAACGCAATCATCGCGATCACCCAACGTTCGGTGGTGTGTGAGAGACAATGGTCGACGCATGACGACAGCGTGATGAAGGTAGCCAGAAATTGACCAAACCACCTTTGGTTGTGTGGGGTGAGCGCACTTGGTTTTCGTTGAACAAATGAACCACTGGACGTACAATAGATATCAAACAATTATAAATACTTAGCAGCATTGTTTAAGGTCTTCTTACCGTGCGGCGTCATGCGGCCTCGCTTTTGCTTCGATTACTGCCGAACGCAACTCGCGCAGAAGGCGAAATCGGCAGCTGACCTTGGCGGCAGCTCTGGTTTTCCTCTTTATTGCAATTGGTTCAACGGGTATTTTGCAGCGGTGCTTTAGGCTTTTTTTGACCGACACATAACAGCACGAAGGATGACCCTTGACCGCGCCAGGTGGCAGACAACAACAGATCGGCGGTCCTGTGGCCGCAGTGGGCGGGCCGGTGGATTGCGCCGCTTCGGATGTATCCGGGCAGCGCGTGACCCCATGCTTTACGCCGGGAACCCAGATCGCCACGCAACGCGGAGAGATTCCTGCACAGCTGTTGCGCGTCGGGGATCGGGTCATTACCCGCGACAACGGCATGCAGGAAATCCGCTGGGTCGGCCTGTGCCAGATGCACGTGCAGGACTTTCAAGCCAATCCGCATTTGCACCCGGTGGTCATCGGGCAGGGGCGTTTGGGCAAGGGCCTGCCGGAACGCGATTTGATCGTATCACCCGATCACCGGGTCCTGGTTGCCAACGGGCGCACCTCGATCTTTTCTGCCGAACCGGAGGTTCTGGTTGCCGCAAAACACCTTGGCGCCATTGGCGCGCGAACCGTCCAATCAAGCGGTACGATCTACATCCATTTCATGTTCGACCGGCATGAGGTGGTATTGTCGAACGGCGCGTGGACCGAAAGCTTTCAACCGCAAGACCGGACGCTGAAGGGCATGGGCAATGCCCAGCGCCTCGAAATTCTGGAACTGTTCCCCGCGTTGAAAACGCCCGCCGGTCAGAAGGCCTATCCGGCGGCACGCAGGACGCTGTCCTTCAATGCATCGGAAGACATTGAAAGGTGAGGCAAACTTGCATCTTTTCTAGCAATAGATCTGAGCAAAACTTGATCCTGACACGCTCTCAGCATAAGAAGGCGATTGTCCGACCTTAAACGACATTGTCGGGAATGTCTTTCGGTTGCCATAGTTTGGCTTTGTTTTCGCCGGTCCCTGACAGTATCCCCGCAGGCGTGCGTGACCAAGAGTAACCAGTGTCTTTAAGCTAGGAGTCGACAGCAATGGCAACGATCCCAGGGACAACGCTGAATGACAACCCGACGGTCGCCAATGGCGGGTCCGACTTTTATGACATGTTTGGCGGGAATGACACGGTCACGGCGGGGGCTGGGAACGATACAATTGATGGCGGCACCGGCAACGACCGGCTTTTTGGCGGCAACGATAACGACGTTCTGATTGGTGGATCGGGCAGTGACTCGCTTGATGGTGGCGGGGGCACAGATACTGCCAGCTATGCCACGGCGACTGCGAGCGTGGCGGTAACCATCAACGGCAATGGCACTCTGGCAGCGGGCGACGCAATCGGCGATACGCTGACTGGAATAGAGAATCTGATCGGTTCGAGTTTCAATGACACGCTGACCGGCGATAACAACAACAACTCCATCACCGGCGGCGATGGCAACGACATTATTGCCGGGCTTGGTGGTTCGGATACCGTTGACGGTGGCGAGGGAAACGACACTTTCACCCTGAGTAATTCCGATGACAACGATCTTATCATCGGTGGGGGCGGAATTGACACCGTCGACTATTCTTCAAGCGCCCGTGAGATAAATGCCAACCTGAGTGCTGCCACTCCCACCATCGACCCAGGCGGCGGCGGCAACACTTCCAGTTTGTCTGGTGTCGAAAACGTCATCGGCTCAACGCTGAGCGACACGATAACCGGGGATAGCATCGCGAACCTCCTGTCGGGCCTTGATGGCAACGACACGCTGACTGGCAATGCTGGCAACGACACTTTGCTGGGCGGCACGGGCGCGGACAGGCTGTTCGGCGGGGATGACCAAGACTTGCTCAGTGGCGGGATCGGTACCGACAGTCTTGATGGCGGCGCGGGCAATGACCTGCTGCAGGGCGGGGCCGACAATGACACACTGATCGGCGGCACCGGTAACGACACCCTGGAAGGGGACGATGGCGCCGACAACTTGACCGGTGTCGATGGCAACGACTCGTTGTCCGGCGGGATCGGGAATGACACGCTGGATGGCGGCATTGACAATGATACTCTGCAAGGCGGTCTTGGCGCCGACACGCTGATCGGCGGGGCCGGTATCGACACCGCGGATTACAGCGCATCCACCAGCCCGGTAAACGTCAACATCAGCGACAGCCTGACAGAAACCGGGGGCGATGCAGCGGGTGACACCCTCAGCGGCATCGAGAACATCACCGGGTCCGGGGGTGCAGACACACTGACTGGCGATGCCCAGCAGAACGTGATTGATGGCGGCACTGGGGCGGATACGATCAAGGCAGAGGGCGGCAATGACACCGTGCTGGCCGGCACTGGCGCGGACAGCGTCTTCGGCGGGTCGGGCGACGACACTATTTCTGCGGGCGATGGGAATGATACTGTCTACGCTGGTTCAGGTAGCGACACGGTTGATGGCGGCATTGGCGCCGACCTGATCTACGGCGGCAACTCAGCGCTTTCCAGCTCCACCTACATCACCAACGGCACGTTCACTGGTGGGGGTGCGGGCTGGACTGGCACGGACCTGGAGTTCAACCCGGAATCTTCCTACTTCAGTGGCGGCTCAGCAAACGGTGTTTCGGAAGTCGACGGGAACGCTGGCCAAATCACAGTGATGAGCCAAAGCTTCAACGTTGCCGAGGCGGTGTCGGCACAGGTGACGTTCCGCGGCATCGTCCGCACTGCCGGGACGGTCGGCCTTGACGGGTATCGGGTCGATGTACTGGATCCCGGTGGCAATGTCATCGCGACGCAGACGATCTTTCCGGGCTCCAATGTGCTGCCCAACTGGACCAACTATGCGTTCGAAGTCGAATTTCCGGCTAGCGGTTTATATACCCTGCGCTTCACCGAAATTGGCAACGGCGACAGTCTGGGGGCGCTGGTCGATGATGTGCAGATCACCTCGACGGTGGATCTTGCAGACATTCTGAACGGCGGTGACGGCAACGACACGATCTTTGGCGGGGCAGGGTCGGATGTCATTTCGGGCAATGCCGATGACGATTCGCTGTCGGGCGATGCGGGCAACGACACGCTTGACGGTGGCACCGGCAACGACACGCTGAACGGCGGGATCGGCAACGACAACCTGGATGGCGGTGCGGACAACGACAGCCTTCTCGGCGATTTGGGCAATGACACGCTGATCGGCGGGACTGGGAATGACAGCCTTGATGGCGGCGCGGACAACGATAGCCTTGATGGCGGCGACAACAACGACGTGCTGTTGGGCGGAATCGGCAACGACACGCTGACCGGCGGCAGCGGGAATGATACGCTGACGGGTGGCGCAGGTCTGGATCAGGCCTTTGGCGGGCTCGGAAATGATACCTTCCTTGTCGGCCTGAACGATGTGTTCGCCAGCTTGACGATCAAGGAAACCATCGTCGGTGGTGAAGACACCCCCGGCAATGCGGATGTCGACACGGTCAACCTGTTCGCCAGTGGCTGGACGTGGAGCACGATCGACATCATTTACCTCACTGCAGAATCCGGGACTATCAGGTTCTTCACACCCGGTGGCGTGCTCATTGGGGAAACGACGTTTTCCGAGATCGAGAAAATCATCCCCTGCTTTACACCCGGCACCATGATCGAAACCGATCGCGGAGATATCGCGGTCGAAACCTTGGCTGTGGGCGACATGGTGCTGACACGAGACCATGGGGTCCAACCGGTACGCTGGGTAGGGCGGCGCGAAGTTTCTTATGTTGAACTGCTTCTGTCGCCCAGCCTGCAGCCGGTGCAGATCGCCAAAGGTGCGCTTGATGGCACCGGTCCGGTCCGTGACATGATGGTTTCGCCGCAGCACCGTTTGTTCATTGAAGGGGCGCGGGCTGAACTGCTGTTCGGCGAAGCTGAAGTGCTGGTTGCAGCCAAGCATCTGGTTGGCCGCACAGGCGTTTCGTCGGCGCTGCCAAGCGCAGGGGTGAGCTATGTCCATGTGTTGTTTGACCAGCACGAGGTGATCCTGTCGGACGGCATCTGGACCGAAAGCTTCCAACCTGCCGGGCGAATGCTGTCGATGCTGGATCATGCGGCGCGGGAGGAGCTTTTGGCTCTGTTCCCCGAG
>NZ_JANMET010000370.1:0-13882 GCF_031377265.1 Tabrizicola sp.
TCACCGTATTGCGGGTGACCACCAGCCAGGATCGATCGCCTTGCTCGTGATACCAAAGCTCGCGATGTTCGCCTGCGGGGTTGTCGCGGTTGTACAGATAGTCGTGAAATACCTCGATCCCGGCGGTCATCCCGTCGGGGCGGTGCATCAGTTTGGCGTCGCCCAGATAGACGAATTCCTGCGCATCACGGGGGCCAAGGATGGGGTGATGGATGATCATCGCGGGCTCCTAATGCAGGTTGGGCTGGGCGCCTTGGCCCTTTTCATCAATCATCAACCCTTTCAGAAAGCGGTCGAAACGGTAGGCAGTGGCCGTCTTGTGCGGGGTATCGGTGGCCAACAGATGCGCAAAGCACCAGCCACTTGCCGGCGTCGCCTTGAACCCGCCATAGCACCAGCCACCGTTGAAATAGAGCCCGTCGACATGGGTCTTGTCGATGATCGGGCTGCCGTCCATCGACATGTCCATGATGCCACCCCAGGTCCGTAGCAGTCGCGCGCGTCCGATCATCGGCATCAGCGCCATGCCGCCCTCGGCCACGTCCTCGATCACCGGCAGGTTGCCGCGTTGGGCGTAGGAATTGTAGCCGTCGATGTCGCCGCCAAAGACCAGCCCACCCTTGTCGGACTGGCTGACATAGAAGTGCCCCGCACCAAAGGTCATCACCCCGTCGATCAAGGGTTTCAGCCCTTCGGACACAAACGCCTGCAGCACATGGCTTTCCATCGGCAACCGCATCCCCGCATGCGCCATGACCCGCGATGACGACCCCGCAACCGCCACGCCAACCTTCTTGGCCCCGATGAACCCGCGCGAGGTTTCCACCCCCAGAATGCGACCCGCTTCAATCCGCATCCCCGTCACTTCGCAGTTCTGGATCAGATCGACGCCCCGGCTGTCGGCCCCGCGCGCATAGCCCCAGGCCACTGCGTCATGGCGCACCGTGCCGCCCCGGCGCTGCGCCAGCGCGCCCTTGATCGGAAAACGGGCGTTGTCGAAGTTCAGGAACGGATAGATCGCACGCACCTGATCGCGGCTCAGCAGTTCTGCATCCGCGCCGTTCAGGATCATCCCGTTGCCGCGGCGGGTGAAAGCGTCACGCTGCGCATCCGTGTGGATCAGGTTCATGATGCCGCGCTGGCTGACCATGGCGTTGTAGTTGAAGTCCTGCTCCAACCCTTCCCACAGCTTCAACGAGAATTCATAAAACGGCTCGTTGCCCTCCAGCAGATAGTTCGACCGGATGATCGTGGTGTTGCGCCCGACGTTGCCGCCGCCCAGATAGCCCTTTTCCAAGACGGCAATCCGCGCCTGCTTGAATTCCTTGGCCAGATAGTAGGCCGTGGCCAATCCATGCCCGCCACCGCCAACGATGATATAGTCATAGGCCGCTTGCGGCTGCGGGTCGCGCCAGATCGGCTTCCACCCCTTGTGGCCGGTGAGGGCCTCGGCAATCACCCGTAATCCGGAATAGCGCATCGTCAGGTATCCCCTTGTCTTACCCCTTGTTTGCCCGGAGGAGTGCCGATAACCCCGTCCGTTTTCGCCATCAACTGATGTCTTTTCGCCATCTGCCCAGCGTTTATTGCAGGCCAGCATTGGCAGTTCGCCTTTGCCCTTTTTTCAAGCGGAACCCTGCGTGCGGGCAACCTCCCCCCGCAGCGTAGCAGGCCTGCTACCTTACGGCTCCCCTGTAAGCCAGTGCCGCGCCAAGGTTGTCCCTGCACAAAGACCCGATGCGCAGGACAGCCCAGTGTGGGTCAATCCGTGGCTGAACCTGGAAGGGGCGTCCATGACCAGCGCCAACTTCGACAACCCTGACCTGACGCTGAAAGTGCTGTTTGACCGTTGGCCTGCTACGGCTTCGGTGTTTCTTTCGCACCGGATGCTGTGTTTTGGGTGCCCGGTCGCGCCGTTTCACACAGTTATCGACGCCTGTCGGGAGTATCATTTGGACGAGGCGAAGTTTCGCTGGGAACTGGCGACAGCGCTGCTGTAGGGCACGCCACACCGCCCAACGCGTCCCGCTCTTGATCAGTCGACTGCGGACGCAACCGGTACCCCCGGATTTCAGCCAGCAATGCCGCTCAGCAACACCAGCCGGTGGGGCGCGGTCACCGTGATCTTCTTGCGCTCGCTTGCCACGATCCCGTCCTTTTCCCAGGCGCTCAGCAATCGGCTGACGGTGTGCAGGGTGGATCCCGTCATGTCAGATATGTTCTGGCGGGTGATCGGAAAATCAATCTCGATCCCATGGTCCACCTTGCGGCCCATCTGGGTGATCAGCCGCAACAGCGCGGCGGCAATGCGCTGTTCGACCTGCTTGGTCGCCATCTCGACGATGACGCTGTGCATCTCGCTCAGGCGCTCGCCGACGGCGGCATAGGCATGGGTTGCGAATCCCTCATACCGGTCAAAGAATTCGGCCCACAACCGGTTTGGCCACGTCAGGACGACGCAATCATCCGCCGCCATGGCGGTGGCCGGATATTTCGTGTGGCCCAGCGCCGCGCCGATGCCGAACAGATGGCCCGGTGCGATGTGCAGCAGGATGATTTGGTCGCCCTGCTCCGTGGTGCGCTGAACCCGGACATGGCCATCCAACAGCAGGAAGAAGCGGTCCACCGTTTCGCCTTCGGCAAACACTGTCTGCCCGGCGTCATACCTTGCGGTCTGGGCAGCATCCAGGATTTCGCGGATCTGGAAACGGGTAAGGCTGCGGAATGGCGGAAGATCGGTCAGCAGGCTTTCATCAAGTTTCTTCACGTTGCAGCCTTTTATGTTGTGGCAGCGCAACGAGCCGCGCCAGTCCTTCGCCTAAACCAGCGCCAGACCCAATCAATCCCGAAAGGATACCGCATGTTTTCGAAACTGACCATCGCTACGCTGGCGGCAATACTGCTGGCCACCACCAGCTTTGCCGAAACCTTCGAGGTCAAGATGCTGAACAAGGGCACTGATGGCGCCATGGTGTTCGAGCCTGCCTTCATCAAGGCCGCCGTTGGCGACACGATCAACTTCCTCTCTCCCGACAAGGGGCACAATGCGGAATCGATCGAAGGCATGCTGCCCGATGGTGTTGAGCCGTTCAAAAGCAAGATGAGCGAGGATTACGCCCTGACCCTGACCGCCGAAGGCGTCTACGGCGTCAAGTGCACGCCACACTATGCGATGGGCATGGTGGCGCTGATCCAGGTCGGGGCTCCGGTCAATCTGGATGCGGCGGTGGCCGTCGTGCAGAAAGGCAAGGCCAAGACCCGGTTTGAGCCGCTGTTCGCACAAGTCACCCAGTAAGCAACTGTTCGGGATGACAAAAGGGGCGGCCAGATCATCTGGCCGCCCCTTTTGTTTGGCCCGCATGGTCAGGATACGTTTCGCACCAGACGAAAGCCCAGGTAATCGGGCGGAACACCGGCAGCACACCCGCCGGATCGGGCATCGCGGACGAAATCGATGACAAAGCCGCGATGCTTGCCCTGCACCGCCCGCACCCCGCAGTAGTCGGACCGGGTTTCGATCACAGATCCATCCGCCGACACGGTGCCGTTCTGAAAGCAGCTGTCGGTCCATTCCCAGACATTTCCGGCGATATCCGCCACGCCAGCATCATTCACCCCGAAATGCCCCAGCGGATGCGCCTGCAGATCCGCCTCTCCCCGGCGTTCCACCTCGCGCCGGTAGCTGGCGATCCAGCGACGTGACGGGTCGGCCCCGTTCGCATCGGCTGAAAAGCCGTCGTCAACGGCGCGGTCTCCCGCCAGCCGCTGCCATTCGGCATCCGTAGGCAAGCGCCAGTCGCCCCCCGTGCGGGCAGATAGCCAGCGGGCATATGCAGTGGCATCAAGATAGCTGACATTGGTCTGCGGCAGGTCACCGCGTTGGTCGGACGGGGCCGCCAGACAGGCCCCATCCGCCACGCAAAGCGCGTAGTCCGCCTCGCTGACATGGTGCACCATAACCTCGATCGCCGCCGCCGCGATCGTTCCGACCGGGGCATCGACAACCCGCGTGCCTTGCCGGAACTCGCCTGCCGGACGGTAGCTTTGCGTCGCGGCCTCCAGCCGCACCGTTTCGGGCATCGGCAGCGGGTCAGCCCCCTGCGACCACACCAGCACCGCGGCAGTGATCAACACTGCACCCGCACCCAAGGCGACATATGTTGAACGCGCTGGCATCTTTGCCCCCTGAATGACCGTGGCAGCCCCATAGCGGCTGCCACCGAACTGTGACCCGACGCTTACGGCAGGGCAGTACGTCCTTCGTGGACAGCGTCGTATTCGACCGGGGCCACGACCTGCTCCATCAGATCGTTGGACCAGTTGCCGCCCACGACCACATGCGCCGTGGCCCCCTTGTTCACCGCCTCGATCAGGTTGTGGTTCACATAGGCGTAAACTCCCGGCTGCAAGAACGTATACAGCGCCGCGCCGGCCGAACCGCCCCTGATGAACCAGGTCTCCAGATCGCGGTCAGGCACGTTGTTGAACTTGCCCGCTTCCCATACCAGATCGCCATGCCCACCGATCAGGTGTGGCCGGCTGTCGCGATTGGCTTGGCTATGCACGAACAGAACCGTCTCGCCCTGTTCTGCGGTCAGGGCATTGTCGCCGGTCAGCGCGCCGACCTTGCCGTTGAACACCACATGCGACGGGATCAGACCGTTCATCACCTCCAGCGTGTCGGAGTAGCTTTCCCCTGCGTCGGCAAACCGCATGTAGGTGCCATCCTCGCCCTTCGGAATGTAGAAATCATTCTCGCCGATGTAATAGACCCGGTCATAGCTGACCGGCTGGCCCAGATGATCCTTCAATCCGTCGCGCGGCAGCACCATGATGCAGCCCGACATACCTGACACCACATGCCACGGGATCATCGGCCCCCCCGGCGCGCAGTGATAAACGAACACCCCCGGCCGCGTTGCCTTGAACCGCAGCACCGTCTTTTCACCGGGGTTGACCAGCGTCAGCGCACCGCCACCCAGCGCGCCGGTGGCGGCGTGAAAGTCGATGTTATGCTGCAGCATGTTTTCGGGCGGGTTGAACAGCGTCAGTTCGACGTAATCACCCTCATGCACCACCATCATCGGGCCGGGCACCGAACCGTTGTAGGTAAACGCCTGCAGCCAGGCATCCTCATCAACCTGGATCTCTTTCTCGACGATCTTCATCTCGAATTCGATGATCTGCGGGCCGGCAGTGGCGACCTGTTCATGCTCGTGCACGAACGGAGGCGCCACCAGCTTGACCTTGCGCCGAGTCAGCGCCGAAAGATCAACCGGAAGCGCCCCCGCATCGGCTGCAACCTCCTGGGCCTGGACGCCCTTGATCACGTAGGGGGCTGCGGCAACAAAGGCCGCGCCCATCAGGGCAGCGCGTCTGGTGAACATCGTTCTCTCCTTGTCTGATCTGACTGTTTCCCAATTCTGGCCTGATGCGCGTCCGGGTTCTTTGTTCCCGCACAACATCCGCAGGAAATTGGCACAAAGCCCGTCCACACGAACCAGATCACCCCCCGATACCCGCGCCGGGCAGCCAAAGCCGGATTGCGGCTGTTCAACGGCGTGGTTCTGCTACAAATTGCGATCAGCAGAAAAGCGGTGGTGTAACGGCAAATGACGGAATGGAGCGGTGTCCTCCCCCAGGAAATGCCTGCCGCACAGATTGATCATGTGGCAAATGCCGTGATCAGGCCACCTGGCCCCGAAGATATGAAAGGTCTGCGCCAGGTCTGCGGTGTGTTCAGGCCGGACGGCAGCCCGATTGCAGCGGCCGGCACCCTGTCATCGGATGGCGAGCTTTGCCTGCCTGCCGAGGTGCCAAACTCCGTTCGGCGCCGTGAGGGCGCATGGGTGTTCGGCGGGCTTTTGTTCAACCATTTCGGTCACGCCCTGATCTATTCGACCGCCCGGCTTTGGGCGGTTCGCAAACTGCTTGATGACGGCGTCCCATTGCAAGGCGTCCTGTTTCACCGACGCTACACCGCCGATCCTGCGCATGACCCGGAAATCCCACGCAACGCGGCCGCGATTTTCGGCGTGTTCGCCCCGGACGTGCCCGTCGTCGCCACTGCCGAGAACGAAGAGGTCGAGGACCTCTATATCCCCTCCCAAGGCATCTCCACCACGCCGGAACTGTTTGCCGGATTGCCAGAACAGCGGCGGTTCTTCCGCGACAGCGCCGCAAAGATTCCGCCGAATTCAGAACCACGCGACATCTATGTGTCGCGCACAAAGACAGGGTGGAAAGGCAACCACCTGTTCGAACGCGAGATCGAGCGTGCGCTTGCCGAGGCGGGCTATCATGTCTTCCACCCGCAATTCCACACGCTCGCGGACCAGATCGCAACCTACCGGTCGGCGCGGCGGCTGATCGCTGTGGATGGCTCGGCGCTGCACGTCGTTGCAATGGCGGTGCCTGCAGACGCAAAGGTCGCGGTGATCACACGGCGGGAATTCTTTGCCTGGGCGATTGCCGACCAGATCCGGGCCTTTGCCGGCTGCACTGTGCAGGTGATCGAAGCGCATGTCGATGTCTACGCCTTTTCCCGCGGGCTTGGCAGGCACTCGTCTTGGTCAAAGACCCAGGTGACGACGGATTTTTCACGGTTGGGTTCGGCGCTGGTAGACGCAGGGTTTCTGTCCACGCTGCCGGATTGGCGCTATCCCTCTGAGGGCGATCTGGCGGCACGGCTGGCCGAAGCGGCAGCAAAGATCGGCGACACGCTGCTGCCGGTCCCCGACCATCTGCGCGGGCGCGAGCCGTACTGCAAAGCCCATCTGCGCGCAGATCGCGGATCGGTTCCTGACTGATTGCTTAAATCATTATCCCTTTGCGATTGAGGCTGTTGCGACTATCAGAGGTGAACGAAAGCTATGCGGAGACGGACTTGAAGATCTTTGGCCACTGTCGCTTTTCATGGTTTGGAATTTCCGACACTGGTCGCGAGATCAAGGATATTGACGATGCCCGGGCCAAGCTTTGGCATCCGCTTCGCATGGCGATCCGGTTTCATCTGTTCGAAAACCTGATGCTGCCAAGCCTTGCCGCCCAGACCGATCAGGACTTTACCCTGCTGATCACCGTTTCCGAAGATATGCCGCAGATATTTCAGGATCGTCTGGATGCAGCCGTCGCGGGCCATGCCTTTATCCGCCTGAACCGCACCCTTTCGCGGGATTATGCCAAGCTGATCCGCCCGTTCATGGCTGAAACCACCGCAGACGGAACCGAACGGTCAGCGCATTTCCGGCTCGATGACGATGATGCGCTGCCTGCAAGCTATATCGCGCGGCTTCGCAAAGACGCCGACCGCGTGGATACCGGGGGAATGGTCTGTTACCCTCGGGGCATCATGGGGTTCCTGTACGATGACCGCGCAAACCACGGATTTCGCGTAATTTCCTTTCATGCCCAGGGTCTTGCCAGAATTGCAGGGCCGGGAATGCTACGCTCGCCGCTGCATATGCAGCATCGCAGCATGGGTGACATCGTGCCAAGTTATCTGGACCCGACCTTCATCGGCTTTCACTTTACCCAGCATGGCGTGAACAACACCCGAGGCTACGCCACCACCGTGCATGACCGGCCAGAAACCGACCGGCTGGTCGAGATGATGCGCCGCGGCAATCCCGAACTGACCACCGGAATCGACGCCCCTCCCAGCGTTGATGAGGCTTTGGCGGCGGGTTTTCCGTTCACTGACGGGCCGTCGATCCGCGCGATGCTGCGGGAAACACTGGACCCGCAGCGCCTGTGCGAGCTGTATGGCTTTCCCGGCGATGCGATCTGATCGGGTGCCATTCGTCTGCACCGCAGCAAGGGTGCGGACCGGCTTGGCATCGCATCTTGGACACCGCCCGATGCGTGCCCGGGCATGACAGAGGCGAAGGACACATCGACCAGCGGGCCGCCACCTTGCGACACGTCTGGCTACCAGCCGGTAACGCTGGATGGTGCACGGGCAGGCGTCATCCGGTCTGACGGTCGGGTGATCCAGATTGGCTGGCCAGAGCTGGGTGGCCCAATGTTCCACCCCACTGCCGCCGTTCAAATCCGCGACAATCGCCTTGAGGTAAGCCATGACATGGGCGCTGCCGGCATAGCGCTTGAACATGTCGATCTGTGTTTCAACTGGACCTTGGCCGACACCTGTACCGCCGTGCAGCCCTACATCATGTACGGCCAATCGCTCGCTTTGAACCTCGGGCACGATCAGCCCCTGACCAAGGACCCCGTCGCTCCCGGTCGGGCGATGATGTATGCAAACCCCGGCGCGGGCGCGCAGATGTCGGTGTCAGAGCGGCCCGGATGGGACACAGCCGATTTCGGCCCCTGCCACTTTCCCGCCACCGATCTGGACCGACTGGAGGACCTGAAGGAAGATCGCGGCGAAAGCCCGGTGTCGACGGCGGTTTGCGCGTTTCTGCCGGCCCTGCCCGCCACAACAGCGGTGGTAGCCACCAATCACGCCCGCGGCGGCATGCATATCCTGAAACTCCTGCCAAAGCATCTGGCCGA
Source organism: Tabrizicola sp. (assembly GCF_031377265.1). Lineage (GTDB taxonomy): Bacteria > Pseudomonadota > Alphaproteobacteria > Rhodobacterales > Rhodobacteraceae > JAUYQR01. Next base: position 8,518 of record NZ_JANMET010000370.1, read on the forward strand.
GGGGCGCGGTCACGGCATTCAATACGCCGGTCTGTTGCGCGCAGCGGTTCGCACCCGCCAGTTTTGCGCTGCCCACGACCGCAGGATGCTGCAGCCGATCGTGTCCTTCATCCAAGGCGAAGCGGCCCCGCCACGCGACGCTGATGGCTATCACGACAGGCTGCTGGCGCTTCAGGCTGCGCTGACATCTGATCTTGGCAAAGTCACCGGGCTTGGCGATCAGGTGCCGGTCTTTACCGACCAGACAAGGGTGATGTGGCCTCCAACCCAGACGCTCGACAACGTTGAGCAGCCTCTGGCCATGGCGCAGCTTGCCGCAGCTCTGCGTCATCCGGGGCGGCTGTACTGCGTTGGCCCGAAGTATTTTCTGCCTCGCCGGTCCACCCGAAAAGGCCGTGGCGACGCCGTTCACCTTTTGCCCGAGGCGTCCGCCCTTCTGGGCGATTATCACGGCAGGGCAATCTGGCAGACCTTGCAGGGCAGACCGTGGCTGCCGCTGCATGTTGCGACCTATGCCAGAACAGGCGCGGTGATCCGCCTCGGCGTTCAGGGCGGCGACGGCAGCCCGCTGCTGATCGACACCGACATGGTTCGCCAGACCGAGGCCAGCCTGCTTGGGTTCCGATGGCTTCAACTGGGCGGCACTGCGCCAACCGTGGCGGACCTGCGCGTCAACGGGCGCGAGATTACCCTGACGCTTGACCATGATCCCGGACAACGGGGCCAAGACTTCACCACTGCGGCGCTGACCATCGGCCTGTTCGCCGAGGCAAAGATCATCGACGAAGGGCCCTTGACCGGGGGCCGCACCAACATTCGTGACAGCTGCCCGGATGTGGGCCGTTACGGCCTGCCGATGCAGAACTGGCTTTGCCATGATTGCTTCTGGGACACCGAAACCGGCGGCACGCGTCTGGCCGGCACTGCTTGGGCACAAAAGCAAAGCTTGGCTTGATATCGGCCGCAATAGCGTATCCCTTGCGTCCAAGGCCTCAGGAACGCGGATGACCCAGCACTTTGCCCAACGGATGCAAGCTGTTCAGCCCTCGGCAATCGGCGAGTTGCTGGCTCTCGGGGCCGATCCCTCGATCCTGTCATTCGGTGGCGGTTACCCAGATGCGTCGTTGTTCCCGGTTGCGCAACTGGAAACGGTGTTTCGTGAGGCGATCCGCCAACCGGGCGGCTCGGCGCTGCAATACGCACCTTCCGACGGTCTGCCGCGCCTGCGTGAACAGATAGCCGACCTGATGCGCGCCGACGGCACCCCCTGCCGTGCGCAGGACGTGTTGATCCTGCAAGGCTCGCAGCAAGGGCTTGATTTCGCGGCGCGCATGCTGGTCGATCCGGGCGATGTGATTGTGACCGAAGACCCGACATTTCTTGGCGCGCTGATTGCCTTCAACCCCAGCCAACCCCGCTATGCCGCCGTGCCGATCGACAATGACGGCATGCAAATGGACGGGCTGGAGGCCGCCTTGCAAGCCAATCCCCGCGCGCGGATGATCTACACCGTGCCGGATTTTCAGAACCCGACAGGCGTGACCCTCGCCCTTCCCCGGCGCAAACGTCTGATGGAATTGGCAAATGCACACGATGTCATCGTGCTGGAGGATACGCCCTACCGCCATATCCGGTTCACCGGGGAAAGCCTGCCTACCCTGAAATCCATGGATACCGATGGCCGGGTCATCCATCTGGGCAGCTTTTCAAAGGTTCTGGTGCCCGCCCTGCGCATCGGCTGGGCGGTGGCGGCCCCTGCCCTGCTTGACCGGATGGGGCTGTTGAAAGTCGCCGCAGACACCCAGACCTCCACCCTGAACATGGCGGCCACCAGTCTGTTTCTGGACCGCTACGATCTCGGCGCGCATATCGCCCTGCTGCGCCAAGCCTACCGGGCCAAGAAAGACGTGATGCTTGACGCGATCCGCCAGCATTTCCCCCAAGAGGTGACCGTGACAGACCCGGCCGGTGGCCTGTTCACCTGGGCGACGTTTCCCGAAGGCTTCGATGCCACCGCCTTCATGCGCGATGTGGCCTTGCCAATAGCGCGGGTTGCCTACGTGCCCGGCGCAAGTTTCTTTCCCGTGACCCAACGCGCCAACCACGCCCGCATCAACTATTCCGCGGCTACTGAAGACCAGATCCGCCAGGGAATTGCGGCCCTCGGCGCGGCGCTCAAATCCCACCCCTTCCCCTGAGGCCCGATGCCCGTCACCCTGCACCACGCCCCCGCCAGTACCCTGACCGCAGCCGAGATTGATCGTTGGCGACCGATCCCCGTGTCCGTTGCCGTCGATCTTGGCCGCGACGCTGGCCAGATCGATCCCGCGATCCGGCCCCTGATGCCGCCCGGTCGCCAGCCGCGTCTGTTCGGCCAGGCCGTGACCGTGCGCTGCGAGCCGCCGGATTTCGGGGCCGTCCTGCAGGCGCTGGATCTGATCGGGCCGGGTCAGGTGCTGGTGATTGACGCCGCCGGCCACCGCGACACGGCAATGATCGGCGACATCCTGTCAGGCCATCTACGCCGCAAGGGCGCCTCGGGGCTGGTGGTGGACGGCGCCGTGCGTGACGTAGGCACCTTGGGAACGTGGACGGACTTTTCCGTCTTTGCGCGCTGGATCACGCCGCGTGGCCCAAGTAGCGCAGATCGTGGCGCGCTGAACCTGCCGGTGGTGATCGGCGGCTATCTGGTTTGCCCCGGCGATCTGATCATCGGCGATGATGACGGGCTCGTCGCCCTGCCCCCCGCAATTGTGCGCAGCCGGATCGCCGACGCCGAGGCAAAGCTGGCCCGCGAAACAGCCTGGATCGCCGGTCTTGACACAGGCAAATCGGCGACCGAGGTGTTCGCTTTGCCCCCGATGATCCAAGCCTGATCCAGCCACAACGTAGTTTGGGGTTCGGAACACCGGGGCGTCGCTTTGGTATTGGAATATTTGTTCCATGTGCTAGCATCAAGGCCACCGTTTTGACCCCGGGGAAAAGATGCCAGACGACAGCGTTACACTGCGCAAAACGGCACCCGCCACGGTGGATGAGTTCCGCGCCCGGCTGGCCAGCGAACTTGACAGCATGCCGAAACGGCTGCGCCAATGCGCCGATTTCATCGCCCGGAACACGGACCGGATCGCCGTCTCGACGGTTGCCGATCTGGCGGCAGGGGCGGATGTGCCACCTTCCGCCGTGATGCGGTTTTGCCAGATTCTCGGCTTTTCCGGCTTTTCCGACATGCAGCGCCTGTTCCGCGAGGCTTATGCACCCGGCTGGCCTGATTATGCAACGCGGCTACGCAACCTCAAGGCCGGGGCATCGGGCGGGCCCGCAGCACTCGTCGCGCAGTTCGTCGAGGCGGGGCGTCTGTCGCTTGAGGGCTTGGCCAGCACCTTGGACGAAGCGGCCCTTGACCGTGCCGTCGCCATCCTCGCTGGCGCGCAAACCATTCACATCATAGGGTTTCGTAGATCATTTCCTGTGTCGATCTACCTGGCCTACATGTTTGAAAAAATGGCGGTGCCAGCCATGCTGCACGACGGGGTTGGCCATCTTGACCACCGCTTTGCGATGCGGCCGGGCGATGCGGTGCTGGCCATCGCCTTCGCACCCTACTCGGTTGAGACGTTGAATCTGACGGCAGACGCATGCGCGCGCAGCTTGCCTGTGGTGGCCTTGACCGACAATCTGGCCAGCCCGCTGGCGCAGATTGCCGATGTCACGCTGACGGTGGCCGAAGTGGATTTCGGCGCGTTTCGATCCTTGTCGGCCACCATCGCCCTGGCGATTTCCCTGGCCGTCGCGGTCGGATCGGCCCGCGAGTGAGAAAACGCTTTTGCTAAGACCTGATATGGAATAAAAATTCTAAAATGTGCTGCCATGGGCCGAATCTGTGGCCGGGGCCACTGGGAGAGTTGCGATGAAACCGCTGGATGTGATCACGATTGGCCGGTCCTCGGTCGATCTTTACGGGGCGCAGGTCGGCGGGCGGCTGGAAGACATGGGGTCGTTCCAGAAGTATATCGGCGGCAGCCCGACGAACATGGCCGCCGGGATGGCGCGGCTGGGCATGCGCTCGGCCCTGATCACCCGGGTCGGCGACGAACACATGGGCCGCTTCATCCGCGAGGAACTGATCCGCGAGGGCGTCGATGTCCGTGGCGTGGCCACCGACCCGGATCGGCTGACCGCCCTCGTCCTCCTCGGCATCCGCGACGAGACGCAGTTCCCGCTGATCTTTTACCGCGAAAACTGCGCCGACATGGCCCTCAGCGAAGACGACATCGACGAAGCCCTGATCGCCGAGGCCCGCGCCGTCGTCGCCACTGGCACCCACCTCAGCCACACCCGCACCGAGGCAGCCGTGATGAAGGCCCTGACCCTCGCCCGCAAGCACGGTGCCCGTACCGCGCTCGACATCGACTACCGCCCGAACCTCTGGGGCCTTGCCGGGCATGGTGACGGCGAAAGCCGCTTCATTGAGTCCGCCGCCGTCACCGCCAAGCTGCAAGCCACCCTGCACCTCTTCGACCTGATCGTCGGCACCGAAGAAGAGTTTCACATCGCTGGCGGCAGCACCGATACCCTCGCCGCCCTGCGCGCCGTCCGCGCCGTCTCCAACGCCACGCTTGTCTGCAAACGCGGCCCGATGGGCGCCTCCGCCTTCACCGGCGCGATCCCCGACAGCCTGGACAAAGGCCAGATCGGCCCCGGCTTCCCGATCGACGTGTTCAACGTCCTCGGCGCGGGCGACGGCTTCATGTCCGGCCTGATGCGCGGCTGGATGGATGACGAACCCTGGCCCACCGCACTGCAATACGCCAACGCCTGCGGGGCCTTCGCCGTCTCGCGCCACGGCTGCACCCCGGCCTATCCGTCGTGGGACGAGCTGCAGTTCTTCCTCAAGCGCGGCGTCGTCACCCCGGCCCTGCGCCACGATCAGGCGCTGGAGCAGATCCACTGGTCCACCAACCGCCGCAAGGACTGGGCCGAGGTGCGCGCCTTCGCCTTCGATCACCGCAGCCAGTTGGAAGACATCCCCGGCGCCACACCGCAGAAGATCGCCCGCTTCAAGGAGCTGTGCCTCGACGCCACCCTCGCCGTTGCGGACGGCAAGCCCGGCTTTGGCCTCCTGTGCGACAACCGCCTCGGCAGATCGGCGCTGCACCGCGCCGCAGGGCGGGGCCTCTGGATCGCCCGCCCGGTGGAATGGCCGGGCTCCCGCCCCCTGACCCTGGAACCCGAGCTTGGCCCCGATTTCGGCGGCCTCTCGGAATGGCCCCTGGAACATGTCGTCAAGGTCCTCTGCTTCTGCCACCCCGACGACGCGCCCGCGATGCAGGCTGAGCAGGAGGCGACGCTCACCCGCCTGTTC
>NZ_JANMET010000381.1:0-2793 GCF_031377265.1 Tabrizicola sp.
GTCATCTTGCCATTCGGCGGGCAGGACGGACGGGTCCGCCATGAAGCGCGCGAAAAGATCATCGATCACTTGCGTCACCTCGGCGCGGACCGACATGACGGATGGCGCGCGATACATCCGGTGGAACAGGAAACTGCGCACCGCTTTCAGGTCTTGATACAGCGGCTTGGAAAAGCGGATCACGGTCGTGCCCAAATGGCGGATGTCATCGACCGATTTCGGCTGGGCTGAGGCCAGCCGATTCTGGGCAACGGCGATGACGTCTTCGACCATGCGGCCAAAGACCCTACGCAATGCTTCGTGGCGGCGGCGCATCTTGTCAAGGCCGGGGTAAAGCCGGTCCACCTCGGCAAAGGCGGGGCCGGTGACGGGCAGATCAATCAGATCGTCTTCGGTGAACAGGCCGGACCGCAAGCCATCGTGCAGATCGTGGTGCGAATAGGCGACATCATCGGCGATGGCGGCCACCTGCGCCTCGGCTGAGGCGTGAGTGGAAAGTTCCAGATCCCATTCGGCATTCACCTCGGCCAGCGCATAGGGCAGCGCCCCGCCTTCGGCCGCATGGGCATGCTTGGCATCGGCATTCGGGCCGGTCACCGGGCCGTTGTGTTTGGCAATGCCTTCAAGGGTTTCCCAGGTGAGGTTAAGACCGTCAAAGTCGGCATAGTGGTGTTCAAGCCGGGTCACGATGCGCAGGGCCTGGGCGTTGTGGTCAAAGCCGCCATAGGGGGCCATCAGCCGTTCCATCGCGTCTTCACCGGTATGGCCAAAGGGGGTGTGGCCAAGGTCATGCGCCAAAGCGACCGCCTCGGCTAAATCGGTGTTCAGGCCGAGGACACCGGCGATGGTGCGGGCCACTTGCGCCACTTCGATCGTGTGGGTCAGGCGGGTGCGGTAGTAATCGCCCTCGTGTTCGACGAAGACCTGGGTCTTGTGTTTCAGGCGGCGAAAAGCCGAGGAATGGATGATCCGGTCCCGATCGCGCTGAAAGGGCGAGCGGAAGGATGACAGGTTTTCAGGCCAGCGCCGCCCGCGAGAGGCTTCGGGTTGACAGGCAAAAGGTTTCAGCATTGCGGCCTCGGCTTGTTCGGCGCATCCTGGTGACCTATATTCCGGACAGAACCGGAAGGATACGGGAACAGCCATGGAACTTACGCTTCCAACAGTTGACATGCCGCCACGGGTGACCGACCGCGCTTTTGCCCGGCTGGCCGAGATTGCCGCCGCGACGGGCGAACCGAAGGCGCTGCGCGTGGCCGTTGATGGCGGCGGATGTTCGGGCTTTCAGTACGATATCAAGCTGGACGATCCACAGGGCGATGATCTGGTGCTGGAAAAGGATGGCATCAAGGTGCTGGTCGATCAGATCTCGCTGCCGTTCCTGACCAATGCGGTGATCGATTTCACCGAAGAGCTGATCGGCGCGCGGTTCGTGGTGCAAAACCCGAACGCGACCTCCAGCTGCGGCTGCGGCACGTCTTTTTCGATGTAGTCCGGGTCTTTCGACGTCGTTCCGGGCGGTTCTGAAAACCGCCTGTGCGGGTCAAGGTCTTGGTGGACCTTTGCATTCTGCGCGCTAACTCCCCCCTTGCAGTGAGCGGAGTGTGTGCGATGACGACGGTTCTGATCCTTGGATCCGCCCCGATGGCGGTGGCAGCGCGGACCTGGGGTCGTGCGCCGTTTGAGACAGTGGTGGCGATCAACAACGCCCATACGCTGCGCCCGGATTGGGATTACATGATCCATCCCTATGACTTTCCTGCGGATCGCGTGCCGGTGCCGGTGGGCGGGCAGCAGATTGTCACCGAAGCTATGTTCGTGCCGGCGCAGAATGTGTTTGGCGGGTTTGTTTATGCGGGTGCCACGATGGCGTTCACCGCCGGGTATTGGGCGTTGCACCAATTGCAGCCAAGCCGGATCGCGGTGTTTGGCTGCGACATGCTGTATCCGGCCAGCGGGCCGACGCATTTCTACGGGACCGGCACGCCAGACCCTTTGCGCGCGGACATCACGCTGCGGTCGCTGGAGGCGAAGTCGGCGCGGTTGATGGTGCTGGCGGCGATGCAGGGCTGTGCGATGGTCAACCTGTCGAACGGGCCGTCACGGTTGCTGTATCCACGGGCGTCTTTGGCGATGGCGGGCCGGGCTGAACCTGCAGCGTTTTGCGCCGACCTTGCGGCGGAGGCGTTGCGAGCGGAGGCGGCGCTTGGCTATATGGTGCCGTCGGGGCGGTACTGGGAGGAGGCGGAGCGGTTTGACCCCGCCGAGATTGACCGGATCGATGCGCTGTGGCTGGCGGCAGCGACGCAGGCCTTGCGGCAAAGCGCTTGAGCCTTGATCGTGCGGGCCGGCGGGTCTAGAACGGGGGCCGCGCAGGGAAGGCAAGCCAATGAAGATCGCCACGTTCAACATCAACGGCATCAAGGCGCGGATCGAGGCGTTGCCGGCATGGCTTGCCGCAACGGTGCCGGACGTGGTTTGCCTGCAGGAAATCAAATCGGTGGACGAAGGCTTTCCCCGCGAGATTTTTGAGGCGATGGGCTACCGCGTGGAAACGCATGGGCAAAAGGGGTTCAACGGGGTGGCGATCCTGTCGAAGCTGGCGCTGGAGGATGTGACGCGCGGGTTGCCCGGCGATGACAGCGATGAACAGGCCCGCTGGATCGAGGCGCGGGTGATGGGCGCGCGGCCTGTGCGCGTCTGCGGGCTGTACCTGCCGAACGGCAACCCGGCGCCGGGGCCGAAGTATGATTACAAACTGGCCTGGATGGCGCGGATGCAGGCGCGGGTGCG
>NZ_JANMET010000164.1:0-17102 GCF_031377265.1 Tabrizicola sp.
ATCGTAAAGCCATTGCCCATCAGGGATCAATTCAGCCCCGCCGATCTGCCCGTCACTGTACCGCAAAGAGATGATGGCAGGCGGATCGTCCGACCGGAAGTCGGTCAGATCGAGGCTGACCTGATCTTCCTGAAATACAAGTCGGTTCTCGCGAAACGCCGAAAACATGGCCGTTGGCACGTAGCCCGTTGCGTCGCTCAGCGGCGCGCCGGTGGCGTCGAAGATCCGGATCGTGATTTCGCCCGCATCATCGGTCTCAGCCGCCGCAGGCGCGGCGCTCTCTGCCTCGGTCGGTCGCAGAGCAGCCAGCAGGATCTGCCCGTCGGGCGAAAAGGTCGTGGCAAGGAAACCCGCGTCTTGCGCCTGCAGCACGGTCTTCCCGATCACCTCGCCAGTGCCAAGCGAGATGTCCAGGATGACGGTGCTGTCGGGGCCGGTCAGCCGCTCGGTCCCGGCCATACGCAGGGTGTCTCCCAGAACCACCATCCCGCCGCTGGGCGTGAAATTCCAGATGCTGGTGGCACGTTGGCAGCCCGTTGCCTCGGTCACCACCTCGCAGCGCAGCGGGCGGTTGCCGATGTCAGCATTGGCCGGGTACGTCAGGACAATCAGGGCAAGAGCGATGCAGCGCATGGAAACCTCCGTCCGGCGATGCACACAGCAAGGCTGAGCCTGGACCCTGTCGCAAGGCTGGCATTCCCGATGTCAGTCCAGATCGCCGCTGTAATCGCCGCGCTTCTTGCCGGACGCGTTCAGCGCCAGCGTCGCCGACATGAATCCGTCCAGATCGCCGTCAAGCACGCCTGCGGTGTCCGACGTCTCATATCCGGTACGCAGATCCTTCACCATCTGGTAGGGCTGCAGCACGTAGGACCGGATCTGGTTGCCCCAGCCCGCATCGCCCTTGTTTTCATGCGCCTCAAGGATCGCCGCGTTCCGGCGGTCCAGTTCAAGCTGATATAGCCGCGATTTCAGCGCCTTCATCGCGATGTCACGGTTCTGGTGCTGCGATTTCAACGAAGATGTCACCACGATATTGGTCGGAAAGTGGGTGATCCGCACCGCCGAGTCGGTCTTGTTGACGTGCTGGCCACCGGCCCCGGAGGATCGGTACGTATCAATCCGGATGTCCTTGTCCAGCACTTCGATGTCGATGTTGTCATCCACCACCGGATAGACCCAGACCGACGAAAACGACGTGTGGCGCCGCGCCGCACTGTCATAGGGGCTGATCCGCACCAACCGGTGCACCCCCGCCTCGGACTTCAGCCAGCCATAGGCATTGCGGCCTGAAATCTTGTAGCTGGCGGACTTGATGCCCGCGCCTTCGCCTTCGGATTCCGATTGCAGTTCAACGGTGTAGCCACGTTTTTCCGCCCAGCGGACATACATCCGCGCCAGCATCGACGCCCAGTCACAGCTTTCTGTGCCCCCGGCCCCGGCATTGATCTCAAGGAAGGTGTCATTGCCATCCGCCTCGCCGTTCAGCAGCGCCTCCAGTTCCTTTGCTGCGGCGTTCTTTACCAGTTCGGCCAGCGATGCCTCGGCTTCGGTCACGATCTCGGCGTCGCCCTCGGCCTCGCCCAGTTCGATCAGTTCGACGTTATCCTTAAGGCCCGCCTCGAGCAGCTTGTACACCCCAAGCGCATCGATCAGCGCCTGCCGTTCCCGCATCAGCTTTTGCGCCTTTGCCGGATCGTTCCACAAATCGGGGGCCTCAATCATCGCGTCGAATTCTTCAAGGCGGTGCGGGGCGGTTTCCCAATCCATCCGCTGCGCCAGAAGCTTCAGCGATTTGGTGACCGCTTCGATATTGGAGAGGGTTTCTGCGCGCATCGGGAACAGTCCTTGCAGTTTGTCGTGCGGAGTGGCAGCGGGCGGTCATAGCGTCAAGCCCGCGCCCCGGCAAGGGCGCGGTCAGATGGTTCGAACGGGGTGTCAGTAAAGGCCGCCCGAGGCCACGGTGCCAAAGTCAGCCTTCTTTGGCACGACGACCGTCTCTCCGGTGGCATTGGTGACGGTGGTGCCGCCGTCGCCGGCATCGGTTTCGCCATAGGCGAACAGCGGCAGGTTCGACCCCATCGCAAAGCCGCCGTCGACCAGCGCGCCAAGGCCGAAGATCGGCTCTTCGCCTTGGCGGAAGTATTCCGACACCACGTTTTCACCGGTGGCGTCATCGGGCAGTTGCTGGCCGGTGAACCGGTCGATCTTCAGGAAATACCCACCCGGCGGCACCTTGAATTCACCGCCGCCGTATTTCTTGATCGCAGTCTTCATAAAGCTTTCAAACACCGGGCCGCAGAACCCACCACCCGACGCCCCAGCCATGGTGCGCGGCTGGTCGTAGCCGATGTAACACCCGGCCGCGATGTTCGACGTGTAGCCGATGAACCAGACATCCTTGGAATCATTGGTGGTGCCGGTCTTGCCCGCCACCGGCACCGGCAGGTTGATGCCCGCCGCCGTGCCCCGCTGCACCACGCCCACCATCATCGAGGTCAGCTGATAGGCGGTGATCGCATTCATCACCCGCTCGCGGTTGGAACTGATCGCCACGCCCTGCCCTGCGGGCACGCTGGCATCCAGGCAATCAGCGCAAATCCTTTGGTCGTGGCGATAAATCGTGGCGCCGTAACGATCCTGCACCCTGTCGACCAGCGTCGGCTCCACGCGTTCACCACCATTGGCAAACATCGCATAGGCCGCGACCATCTTGAACAGGGTGGTTTCCTGGCTGCCAAGCGCGTTGGCCAGAAACGGGTTCATCCGGTCATAGACGCCAAAGCGTTCGGCATAGCCGGCCACAGTGCGCATCCCGATTTCCTGTGCGATGCGGATGGTCATCAGGTTGCGCGACTGCTCGATCCCGGTCCGCAGCGGCGCCGGACCGTAGTACTTGTTCGACGCGTTTTTCGGCGTCCACAGACCTTGCGGGGTGTCAATCTCGATCGGCGCGTCGACCACGATGGTGGCGGGGGTAAAGCCGCTGTCCAGCGCCGCCGCATAGACAAACGGCTTGAAGCTGGAGCCGGGCTGCCGCGTCGCCTGGGTGGTGCGGTTGAACACCGACTCCTGATAGCTGAACCCGCCCTGCATTGCCAGAACCCGGCCGGTGTTCACGTCCATCGCCATGAACGCGCCCTGCACTTCGGGCACCTGACGCAGCGACCAGCGGTTGAATGTACCGTCCTCGTTGGTCACGGCGCGCACCAGAACCACGTCGCCCACCGCCACCAGATCGCCCGGCACCTTGGCCTTTTTGCCCAACTCGCCATCGGCAAGCCGCTTGCGGGCCCAGGTCACATCTTCGGCGGGAATGAAGTGGCCATCCTCGTCTTCGACCACGCCTTCAATGCCGAGCCGGGCCGAACTGTCGCCCAGCTCCAGCACCACGGCGGGAAACCACGCTGCCACGTCACGCGGCAGTTCCAGCTTTGCCAAAGCCGCACGCCAGCTTTCCTCGGAGCCAAGCTGGTCCGTCGCGATTATCTGGCCGGTGCCGCGCCAGACGCCCTGACCCCGGTCATACTTTTCCAACTCGGCGCGCAGCGCGGCGGCAGCGGCGTCTTGCAGATCGGGGTCTACAGTGGCGCGAATGGTCAGACCGCCGGAAAAGAACTCCTCCTCGCCAAAGGTGCCCGAGAGCTGGCGGCGGATTTCATCGGTGAAATAACCGCGCGGTGGCAGCGCCTCGCGGAACGCCTCGAAATCGCCATTCTGCACACTGCGCAGCGGCTGTTCCTTTTCCGACCGGTAGGTCGCCTCGTCGATATAGCCGTTCTGCCACATCTCGCGCAGCACATAGTTGCGCCGTTCGGTCACCCGCTCTTTCGCCGTCACCGGGTCGTATTTGCTTGGCGCTTGCGGCATCGATGCCAGCATCGCCGCCTCATGCGGCGCAAGTGCCGACAGCGGTTTGTTGAAATAGGTCTGCGCCGCTGCCGCCACCCCGTACGAGTTCTTCCCAAGGAAAATCTCATTCAGGTACAATTCCAGGATTTTGTCCTTTGACAGCGTGTCTTCTAGCCGCGTCGCCAGGATGATCTCCTTGATCTTCCGCTCGATCGACCGGCTGCCGTCCAGAAGGAAGTTCTTCATCACCTGCTGCGTGATGGTCGAGGCCCCGCGCATGCTGCCGCCGCGCGACTTCACCGCTTCGATCACTGCTGCCACGATGCCGCGGGTGTCATAGCCGTGGTGGGTGTAGAAATTCTTGTCTTCGGCCGAGATGAAGGCATCCTTCACCAGGTCGGGAATATCCTCGCTGGCCACGAACAACCGGCGTTCCTTGGCGAATTCGTCGATCACCCGGCCCTCACCGGAATAAATCCGGCTGATCGTCGGCGGGGTGTATTGGGCAAGGTTTTCGTGGCTGGGCAAGTCACTGGCGTACATGTGGAAAATTCCACCTACCGTCAGCGCCGCAAACAGCAGCCCCAAGGTCACCGTGGTGAACAGCCCGCCCAAAACCGAACCGATGAATCTGAGCACCCGACACTCCCGTGGTTTGCCCTGCCTCCAGTATACCAGACGCGCCCGCACGTCAAAACCTTGGAGCCGCACCCCCGATCACGGAAGCGATACTTCGCTTTGGCCTATGGTCCCGTCACGCCGCGCAACGCGGTATCCTCTTCAGACCACTTCAGGATGCCCTTCAGGATCGCCTCGGCCATCCGCCCGCGCCATTTCGGATCGATGATCCGCTTCAGATCCCGCGACGAAGACAGAAACCCCACCTCCAGCAGGACCGACGGAATATCCGGCGATTTCAACACCGAAAACCCGGCGGACTGGCGCGGGTGGCGGTGCATGCGCACTTCCGCCGCCTTGATCGAAGCCACGATTGCATCGGCCAACCGGTCGGTCCGCGGCGTGGTTTCAGTGCGCGCCATGTCCATCAGCACTTCGGCCACCAGATCATCCTGATCGGTCAGGTCGATCCCGGCCAGCAGATCGTCGCGGTCATGCCGCTCGGCCAGCGCCTCGGACGCCGCGTCCGACGCCTCTTCCGACAGGGTATAGACGGTCGCCCCCTGCGCCTCGCCCTCGGCCAAGGCATCGGCGTGCAGCGACAGGAACAGATCGGCGCCGGCATCCCGCGCAAGGCTGATCCGCGTCTCCAGTGGCACGAAAACATCCTCTTCGCGGGTCATCACCACGGTAAAGCGACCATTGCGCACCAGCAGGTCCTTCAGATCGCGCGCGAAGGTCAGCATCAGGTCTGCCTCATTCAACCCGCCCTGTTCCGCGCCCGGATCGATCCCACCATGGCCGGGGTCCAGCACCACCACGATCGGCCCGGCACCACGGCGCGCCGGGGTCGGCAGGGCGGCTGCGTCGGGCGCTGCCCATTCCGGCGGCTCGGCCAAAAGCGCCGCCGCCGCAAAACTGCCTGGATCCGTCGCGCTCAGGCTCAACCGGATCTGCGCGCCGGTCGCCGATGTGCTCATCTCCGACAGGCTCACCAGATGCGGCCCCGAAAGATCCATCACCAGCCGTGACCAGCCGGGCCGAAACACCCCTGCGCGCAGCCCGGTCACCGCCCCCTTCGGCAGTGGCATGTTGGCAATGCCCGACCAATCCACTTCGCGCACATCAAGGATCAGCCGCGGCGGCCGGTCCAGCAGCCGAACCCGCCACGGCACCGATTGACTGATCGTCAGCACCACATCCGCCCCATCGGCGCGCGCAGTGATCGAAGACGCCGCCGGATCAAACCGCGCCAACGCCGAAAGATCCTGCGCGCCAGCCGGAAAGGCCGCCAAGCAGATCAGAATGGCGGCCCAGACCCGCCGTATTTTGGTTGAAAAGTGGGAATTGCAGTTCATCCGTACAGTGTATTCCCGCTTCGCCGCGAAATGTAAATTCGGATCGCGGGTGCCGGGCCAAGATCACAATTCGGGGACCGGGCCGGTGGCAGCAAAGCCCCGACTTGATCTTTCGCGCCAGTGCAACCTATGGTCCGGCGCGCAACCGCGCCAATCTCTTCAGGGAGCTGTCCATGCGCCGCCTCGTCCTTGGCCTTGCCGCCGCCGTCTTTTCCACCGCAGCCCTTGCGGGTGGTCTGGGCGAGATGAGCCCCGAAGAGCGTGATGCCTTTCGCGCCGAAGTCCGGGCCTATCTTCTGGAAAATCCTGAAGTCATCACCGAAGCCATGGCCGTGTTGGAAGAGCGCGAGGCCGCCGCCGCCGAACTGCGCGATGCCGCCTTGGTGCAGGCAAATACCGATGCAATCTTCAAAAGCCCCGGCGATTGGGTCGGCGGCAATCCGGATGGCGATGTGACCGTGGTCGAATTCATGGATTACCGCTGCGGCTATTGCCGCAAGGCCCATGAAGAGGTGAACGCCTTGGTCAAGGCAGATGGCAATATCCGTTACGTGATCAAGGAATTCCCGATCCTTGGCGACGGTTCCATGGTTTCGTCGAAGTTCGCCATAGCAGTGCGGATGCTGCATGGCGACGATGCCTACAAGGCGGCTCATAACGCGCTGGTCGCCCTGCGCGGCGATCCGACGGCGGAAACCCTGACCCGGCTTGCCGCCGATCTGGGTCACGACCCCGCCCCGATCCTTGAAAAGATGGCTACCGAAGAAGTGAAGGCCGTGATCTTGGCGAACTACAGGCTGGCCGAGACCATGGACATCACCGGCACCCCTACATTCGTGATCGACGGCACGATGTTGCGCGGCTACGCGCCGCTCGATGACATGCAGAAAATCGTCGCCAGCGAACGCGCTGGCTGATCGCTGAAGCCCCGCCCCGCCAGCCGCAGCATCGCCAACCCGTGCACCAGTGCCTCGGGCGCATCGATCTTGCCTGCAGGGTGCTTGTTCTGGTCTGAATTGCACGCACCTATAGTCCAAAAGGGCTGGGACTACTACCAAACCTCGACCCGGCTGAGGATCAAGATGGCCGCGCTGGCAGCGGTTACCCTGCTCGGCCTGCCGCCGGCATTTGCCGATCTAAGGTCATTGCGCGCCACCGAAAACAACAATTACTTTCATGCAAATCATCGCATGATCAAACGCTTGCGCGGCTATCTTAAAGCGAAACTCGCGTTTCTTGCCATCGCACCCATCGCGGCCTTCATGGCGCGGGGGTACTGATCCTACTCTGCCGCTTCAGCCGCCGCGTCCAGCTCGGCGGCCTTCTTTTCCACCAGCTCGACAATGTGGTCCACCATCCGCTCGTTGCCCATGGTGTGGCTTTGCTTGCCGGCCAGATACACCATCCCCTTGCCCGCGCCCCCACCAGTAAAGCCGATATCGGTCATCAGCGCCTCACCCGGCCCGTTCACCACGCAGCCGATGATCGACAGGCTCATCGAGGTGGTGATATGCGCCAGCCGCTCCTCCAGCGCCGTGACGGTCTTGATCACGTCAAACCCCTGCCGCGCGCAGCTTGGGCAGGAAATGATCGTCACCCCCCGGTGCCGCAGCCCCAGCGATTTCAGGATCTCGAACCCGACCTTCACCTCTTCCACCGGATCAGCCGACAGCGACACCCGGATCGTGTCGCCAATCCCCATCCACAACAGGTTGCCCAGACCGATGGCCGATTTCACCGTGCCTGACGTAAGTCCGCCCGCCTCGGTGATGCCCAGATGGATCGGCGCGTCCGTTGCGTCGGCCAGTTGCTGATAGGCCGCCGCCGCCAGAAACACATCCGACGCTTTCACCGAGATCTTGAATTCATGAAAATCGTTGTCCTGCAGCAGCTTGATGTGATCCAGCGCAGACTCGACCATCGCTTCCGGGCACGGCTCGGCGTATTTTTCCAACAGATGCCGCTCCAGCGACCCGGCATTCACCCCGATCCGGATCGAACAGCCGTGGTCTTTGGCCGCCTTGACCACCTCGCGCACCCGCCGCGCATCGCCGATGTTGCCGGGGTTGATGCGCAGGCAGGCCGCACCCGCTTCGGCGGCCTCAATCGCGCGTTTGTAATGGAAATGGATATCCGCCACGATCGGAACCGGGCTTTCGGCCACAATCTCGCGCAGCGCCCGCGTGCTCGCCTCATCCGGGGTGGACACCCGCACGATATCGGCCCCGGCCACCGCGCAGCGCTGGATCTGTTCGATCGTCGCTGCGACATCGGTGGTCAGCGTGTTGGTCATCGTCTGCACCGAGATCGGCGCATCGCCACCGACCAGCACCTTGCCCACGCTGATCTGACGCGACACGCGGCGCTGGATGTTGCGCCAGGGACGAATTGGGTTGTGCGACATGGGGCCAAGTCTCCACTAAAGCTTGACCAGAAGATAGATCGCCGCGCCGCGCGCAGCAACCGCTTGCCGTGTACCGTCAGACAGATGTTACAGAATTAATCTGCGGGTGCCGCGATCGGTGCGGCAACATCGCTGGCATCAGCGGTGTTGAACCGGGCCAGGTCATCATCGGCTGCCGGGTCCGCCTGCGCAAAGCTCTGCATCACCGCCTCGGGCGACAGGGCGATGTCCTTGATCACATTCGCGCCCGGTGCAGCCGGGCCGTAGGTGACGCCGTTGACCAGGAAATAGACCGATCCGGAATTTCCCGTCCGGAAAACTGCGGCTTCTTCCAGCGACGGCACGCTGTACCGCTCGCCTGCATCGAGGATCTTTTCAAACAGCACAGTGCCATCCGCCGCATTGACCCGCACCCACGCCGGGCGCACCGCCAACAGCTCCACCCCCGGCTGCACTGCCGCAACCACTTGCAGAACCTCGCTTGCGGGTTCTGCCGCAGCCCCGCCTTCCAGTGCCGCCAGCACCCCGGTTTCGCGCGGGTTGATCGCCGAAATCGGCCCGTCGCGCGAGGTTAGCACCGGCACGTCAAGTGCCTGCGGGCGATACAGCCGGTCCATCACATCGGTTGACTGCGTCCCGTCCGCCATCGCGATATCCACTGTCGCATCGGTTTGGGCGGCCACGATTTGCGGCGCCGCAACGCCTGCGCCTTGCAACGGGTCGATCTGGGCCACGACATTCGGCGCTTGGTCAACCGGGGCCAGTTGCACGCGCTGCACCTCTTGCAACACCGACCAGCCACCATATCCGATGGCCACGATCAACGCGACCAGCACCGCAACCGACCCGACGGCACCGGGCTGCACTTGCGACATCACGCTTTCGCCGCGCGGCACAAACGTGGCATTCGGGTTGGCCAGAGGATCAGAATAGTCAGCCCGCGCCCGGGCCTTGATGATGCGCTGCGGCGAGGCCGATGCCGACATGCCATGCGCCACCGCAAAACCGGCCTCCGCACAGAACCGCTCGAACGCCCAATCGGCGTCCATCGCCAGATAACGGGCATAGGACCGCACATAGCCTGCCACGAAGCCAGGCGTTTCAAAGGCCGAAATATCGGCATTTTCGATGGCGGCGATATAGGTGGCTTTGATCTTCAGTTCGCGCTGAACGTCCAGCAACGACTTGCCAAGCGTTGCACGTTCTCCGCGCATCACATCGCCCAGTCGCAACTCGAAGTCGTCAAACCCTTTGGGCTTTTCTTCTCCGGTCGTCGAAGGTTTAGACCTCCAACCGATCATGCGCGCTCTGTCCCCTCGGTGCCTTTTGTCCCATGAATCGCCTTCCCAAACGACTCACTGGCCTGTCTATTGGTGAAACGCTAGCACAGGGCAAGGGCTTTTGCACTTGCGACATGGGTCAGGCAACCCCCTCGGCGCGATTCAGCGCACATTGGCTCCACAACGCATCCATCGCTTTGATCAGCTGATCGATGGCCGCAGCGTCGTGTACAGGCGAGGGGGTAAAGCGCAGCCGTTCAGTGCCGCGCGGCACCGTTGGAAAGTTGATCGGCTGCACGTAGATGCCATAGGTTTCCAGCAGCATGTCCGACAGCAGCTTGCAATGGATGGGGTTGCCGACATGCACCGGCACAATATGTGACCCATGGTCGATGATCGGCAGCCCCAGCCCCTTCAGCCGCAGTTTCAGAATCCGGGCCTTGGTCTGATGCGCATCGCGCAAATGCTGGGCGGTTTTCAGCACCCGCACCGACGCCGCCGCACCGGCTGCCACCGCCGGTGGCAACGAGGTGGTGAAGATAAATCCCGGCGCATAGCTGCGCACCGCATCCACCATCTTCGCAGTTGCAGCAATATAGCCGCCGAACACCCCGTAAGCCTTGGCCAGCGTGCCGTTGATGATGTCGATTCGCTGCATCTGGCCATCGCGTTCCGCCACGCCCGCGCCGCGCGGGCCGTACATGCCGACGGCATGCACCTCGTCCAGATAGGTCAGCGCGCCAAACTCCTCGGCCAGATCGCAGATCCCCTTGATCGGGCCAAAGTCGCCATCCATCGAATAGATCGATTCGAACGCGATCAGCTTTGGTGCCGCCGGGTCATCCGCCGCCAGCAATGCGCGCAGATGCGCCACGTCATTGTGCCGGAAGATCCGCTTTTCGCCGCCGCCGCGCCGCACCCCCTCGATCATGCTGGCATGGTTCAGCGCGTCGGAATAGATGATCAGCCCCGGAAACACCTGGCGCAGCGTTGACAGTGTCGCGTCGTTGGCGATGTAGGCGCTGGTGAACAGCAGGGCTGCAGGCTTGCCATGCAGATCGGCAAGCTCGGCCTCCAGCCGCCGGTGATAAACCGTGGTGCCGCTGATGTTGCGCGTGCCGCCTGAACCCGCGCCGGTCGCCTCCAGCGCCTCGTGCATCGCGGCAAGCACCTCCGGGTGCTGCCCCATGCCAAGATAATCGTTGCCGCACCAGACGGTGATGTCCTTTTCGGTCCCGTCAGGCCGCCGCCACACGGCATGCGGAAACTGGCCGCGCCGCCGCTCGATGTCGATGAATGTCCGGTAGCGGCCTTCGTCGTGCAGGCGCTGCAATGCGGTGTCGAGTGCGGTATCGTAGCTCATCAACGTCTCCGGTGTCCTTGCTGGGACAGCTGTGTCAGATCGGTCCCGGCGCGGCCTTGACCTGCGTCAACCGTGCCCCCGCGCCAAGGGGGCGAAGTGTCGCGCCCGCTCATGGCGCTGGCGCGATTTCCAGTACCGTCACGCAGGGTGCCGCCCCTTGCTTGGCACCCTCGCAGGCCGTCAGCGCCGCAGTGCGCGCGGCTTCGGCATCCGGCAGATCGCCCACCGCAATCGCCGACCCCATCGGTGCGCCCGCGCGGATGAACCCGTCATCGGGCGACATCGCCAACGCCGCAAACCCCGCCTTGCCCGGCACAAACAGCGACAGCGCCTGTTCGTTGGTCATCACCAGCCGCAGCGTGGTCAGTTCTTCCTCGGTCAGGAACGGATGCAGATGCAGCGTGATCGCCGATGCGCCAAGCATGCTGGTTTCCACCGGAACCTCCTCGGCCCCCGCGATCCCCGCCAACGCAACCCCTGCCCCGGCAACCAACGCCATCAGCAGTCCCGCTTTCGCCACCATGGCCATCCCCGTTTTCCGCCACTTTTGTCCGGCCAGCGCATAGCGCAAGTCGCGCGCTATGGACAGTCCCCCGCCGCCTGATAGGCTTGTTCCCGATCACATTTGGGAGAGAGCGATGACCCTCGACGCCGTGCTGACCCGCATCGACGACACCCTGCCCGAGGCGCTGGAGCGGCTGATGGCGCTCCTGCGCATCCCCTCGATCTCCACCGATCCGGCCTACAAGGCCGATTGCGCCAAGGCTGCCGACTGGCTGGTCGAAGACCTGAAAACCCTGGGCTTTGACGCAAGCTCGCGCCCGACGCCGGGCCATCCGATGGTTGTCGGGCACGGTGGCGCAGGCGCGAAACACCTGCTGTTCTATGGCCACTACGATGTGCAACCCGTTGATCCGCTTAATCTCTGGGACCGCGACCCGTTTGATCCCGAACTGCAGGATACGCCCAAAGGCCGCGTCATTCGCGCGCGCGGCGCATCCGATGACAAAGGCCAGCTGATGACGTTCCTTGAGGCGTGCCGCGCCTGGAAAGCCGTGCATGGCAGCCTGCCCGGCAAGCTGACCATCTTTCTGGAGGGGGAGGAGGAATCCGGTTCCCCATCCCTGATCCCGTTCCTGCAGCAAAACGCCGCCGAACTGCGCGCCGATCTCGCGCTGATCTGTGACACCGGCATGTTCGAAGGCCGCACCCCTGCCGTCACCACCATGCTGCGCGGGCTGGCGAAATCCGAATTTACCCTGCATGCCGCCACGCGCGATCTGCATTCCGGCATGTACGGCGGCCTCGCGCGCAACCCGATCCATGTGCTGACGCGCATTCTGTCCGGCCTGCACGATGCCAGCGGCCGGGTGCAGGTTCCGGGATTTTATGATGATGTGGCCGAACTGCCCGATGCGCTGCGCCAGCAATGGCAGCGCCTCGCGTTCGACCATGCGCGCTATCTTGGCGATGTCGGGCTGTCGGTCCCGGCGGGCGAGACGGACCGCACCCCGCTTGAGGCGATCTGGTCGCGCCCCACCGCCGAGGTGAACGGCATCTGGGGTGGCTATACCGGGGCCGGCTTCAAGACCGTGCTGCCCGCCGAGGCCAATGCCAAGGTCAGCTTCCGTCTGGTGTCGAACCAGGACCCGGTGAAGATCCTCACCGCCTTCCGCGCCTGGGCCGAGGCACAACTGCCCGCCGATTGCCGCATCGAATGGCACGACGCGATCGAGGGCAGCCCCGCGTCGGTCATGTCCATCGCCGACCCCGCATTCGAAGCGGCGCGGCAGGCCTTGAGCGAGGAGTGGGCCATTCCCGCCGCCTTCATCGGTGCCGGCGGATCAATCCCGATCGCGGGGTATTTCAAGACTTATCTTGGCATGGATGCGATGTTGATCGGCTTTGGCCGCGATGATGACCAGATCCATTCGCCGAACGAAAAATACGATCTGGAAAGCTTTCACAAGGGCATCCGGTCCTGGGCGCGTGTTCTGGCACGGTTGCAATGATCATCCGCGACGCAACACCCGGCGATGCGGCGGCATGGCAGACGCTCTGGGCGCAATACCTTGCGTTCTACGACGTGGACCTTGCGGCCCA
Organism: Tabrizicola sp.; assembly: GCF_031377265.1. Classification (GTDB taxonomy): domain Bacteria; phylum Pseudomonadota; class Alphaproteobacteria; order Rhodobacterales; family Rhodobacteraceae; genus JAUYQR01. The sequence goes on from NZ_JANMET010000164.1 coordinate 12,979, forward strand.
CGTCACCGCCGCCACTTGGGCGCGGCTGATCAACCCCGTATCGCCCGTCAAGGCGCGGCTGGCGCTCAGCGATGAGCGGGTGATCGGCTTTGCCATCCATCTGCACCACCCGTCAACTTGGGCCGCGACCGAGGATTGCTATCTCGAAGACCTGTTCGTCGCCCCGGACGCGCGCGGCCTTGGCGCCGGGCGGGCGCTGCTCGACGATCTGATCGCCCTCGCCGCCGCAAAGGGATGGAGCCGCCTCTATTGGCACACCAACGAGGACAATACCCGCGCCCGCGCGCTCTACGACAGCTATGTGAAGTCGGATGGCCATATCCGCTACCGGCTGCCGCTCAGCGGCCCGCGCGAACCGCATCGGGCAAGCGTTAACGAAACCTGAACTCGAAATTCCAAGCCATTGATCTTGCAGGACTACGAGTCTTGTCCACGCGTGGACACCGATTTGGGGACCGTTCGAAAGACAATCTGGCGCGGTGGACGGGGCTCGAACCCGCGACCCCCGGCGTGACAGGCCGGTACTCTAACCAACTGAGCTACCACCGCGCAGGATTGTCATTCATCGGCACCCGAGAGAGGGAGATTGGCGCGGTGGACGGGGCTCGAACCCGCGACCCCCGGCGTGACAGGCCGGTACTCTAACCAACTGAGCTACCACCGCGCATCTCGCTGCTCGGAAGGTGCCTCCCGAACGTGCGCCGTCTTACGCAAGGGGGTGCGCGCCGTCAATGGGGCGCGCGCGTTTTTCAGACCTCCGGCGCGGGAATGAACTCCGCATCGTCAGCCGGGGGCAGCTTGAAGCGGCCATGCGCCCAATCCCCCGCCCGCCACGCCTCTTTCGCGGCAGCGATCCGGTCGCGGGACGAGGCGACAAAGTTCCACCAGATAAAGCGCGGCCCGTCCATCGTGGCCCCACCCAGCAGCATGATCCGCGCCCCCGCAGCCCCTGCCCTGACACTGATCCGGTCGCCGGGGCGGCAGATCAGCATCTGCCCCGTGGGGAAGGTCTGGCCGCCAACTTTGACCTCGCCCTGCAGGATGTAGACACCGCGATCCTCGTGATTGTCCGGCAGTGGCAAGGCTGCATTCGGCCCCAGCGTCGCATCGGCGTAAAACATTTCCGATGGCGTCGGCATCGGGGCCGCCTCACCCCAGGCATTGCCAAGGATCAGCCGCACCACCTTGCCTTCGCCCTCCAGCACCGGAAGCTTTGCTTCCGGCGTGTGTACAAACTCGGCCGGATCATCCTCGCGCGCGGTTGGCAGCGCCAACCAGGTCTGTAGCCCGAACATCGTCTGTCCGGTCTGGCGCACCGGGCCATCGGTGCGTTCGGAATGGGTGATCCCCCAGCCGGCCTTCATCCAGTTCACCGCACCGGGTTCGATCCACTGGTCGGTGCCAAGGCTGTCGCGATGGTGCAGACGGCCCTGCAACAGATAGGTCACCGTGCCGAGGCCGATATGCGGATGCGGGCGCACATCGACGCCCTGCCCGGTCAGAAACTCGGCCGGACCGATCTGGTCGAAAAAGATGAACGGCCCAACCATCTGTCGGGCGGCCGAAGGCAGCGCACGGCGCACCTCAAAGCCCCCAAGATCGCGGGCGCGGGGCACGATCACAGTTTTGATCGCATCAACCGCATCACCGATCGGGATGGTAGGGTCCAGCGCGGGGTTCCAACTCATGGCGATCTCCTTTGCACCCAACATAATACCGGGCGAGGCGAATATCAGTCCCCCGTTTTCGCGCGGGGTCTGTGCACAGATGAGCTATGCCAAATGGGAAATGCCGCGATCCCGGCGGCTGCACACCACAGCCCGGCTTCGCGCCAAAGGCATGGTGGGCGGTGAGGGACTCGAACCCCCGACATTCTCGGTGTAAACGAGACGCTCTACCAACTGAGCTAACCGCCCGCAGAACGCGGCTTACACCGAGGCGGGCGGCATTGGCAAGCGGTGGAATGCCGCCTGGGGCCATATCTGCGTGCCGCCGATACGGGATGCCGGGAAAGCGTCATGCAGGACCGCCAAAAACAAAAAAAGCGCGCCACGGACGGCACGCTCTTTTGCGATAATGGTGGGAGATAACGGATTTGAACCGCTGACATCTTCGATGTGAACGAAGCGCTCTACCGCTGAGCTAATCTCCCGTTGGCGGGGCTTCTAACTATCCTCGCCGTCGACCGCAAGAGCCTGTTTCTTGCCTTTGCCGCCAACGGGCTTGACCTTCTCGGCACCGGCATCGGCAAGCCGAAGCTTCACCGTCAGTGTAGAACTTCCGTCCTTTTCGGCGGACTTCACCACCCGCGCCCGCCCAAGTGGTGGCAACATCAGACCATCGCCGCGCCGCAAGGCTGCTGCAAGTTCGGCCAGTGTCACTTCGACGGCCAGCTTGGCGTCTTTCTTCTTGCCACCAAGTGCCGAAGCCACAGCGTCCACCAGACCCGGCAGCTTCAGCATCGCTGAAGGTGTTACCGGTTCAGCGGTTTGCTTTGCCCGTTCTGCGGCAGGCTTTGGAGCCGGCTTTGTCGCTTTACCGGAGGCAGCCGACACCCGCTTTGGGGCGGCCTTGGCCTTGGTTGCGGGCTTTTCAACGAGTTTCAAGTCAGGTTCTTTGGGCGCGCGGGGTGGCATTTGGACTTCATCCCTCTTCAAATCTATGACCAAGTGTCTAACCGCAGACGTCAGATAAATCCAAGCTCTATTCGGCTACCGTGGTATTCTCTAAGCGCCTCGCTGAGGTCTGAGCCGTTCGGCGGTCGGCAACTGCCAGATGCACCACCCCACTCTCCGAACTTCGCCGACGGAAAGCAGGCCGCCGATAACGATCCAGCGTCCGGTGCGTCGACGGCTGCAAGAAAAAGGCGCGCCGAACTGGCGCGCCTTTCTCATCTCGTTGCGCTCAATGCGCGATCTGAGCCGGCGGCGCCGACCCAGAGGATCTGGCCGCCGCGGCCGCTTCTTCGGCGGCCTCGTCCCAGTCAATCGGTTCGGGCTGACGCACCAGCGCCTGGGCCAGAACTTCGCGCACATGGGTGACCGGGATGATGGTCAGGCCCGACTTCACGGTATCGGGGATCTCGGCCAGGTCCTTCTCGTTCTCTTCCGGGATGAAGACCGTCTTGATCCCGCCACGCAGCGCCGCCAGCAGCTTTTCCTTCAAGCCGCCAATCGGCATCGCGTTGCCACGCAAGCTGACCTCGCCAGTCATCGCGATGTCCTTGCGGACAGGAATCCCGGTCAGCACCGACACAATCGATGTCACCATCGCCAGACCCGCAGAAGGACCGTCCTTCGGCGTCGCCCCATCCGGCACGTGGACATGGATGTCCATCGTTTCGAACTTCGTCGGCTTGACCCCGATCGACGGGCTGATCGAACGGACATACGAGGCCGCCGCGTCGATCGATTCCTTCATCACGTCGCCCAGCTTGCCGGTGGTCTTCATCCGGCCCTTGCCGGGCAGGCGCAACGCCTCGATCTGCAAGAGATCGCCGCCAACAGAGGTCCAGGCAAGGCCTGTCACCACGCCAACCTGATCTTCCTTCTCGGCCAGACCATAGCGATAGCGCTTCACCCCGAGGAAGCTTTCCAGGTTTTCCGGCGTCACTTCGACCGCCTTCGCTTTCTTGCTGACAATCTGCGTCACCGCCTTGCGGGCCAGTTTCGCGATCTCACGCTCCAGGTTCCGCACGCCCGCCTCACGGGTATAGGTGCGGATCATTTCCTGCAGTGCTGCATCGGTAATCTTGAACTCACCCTTTTTCAGCCCGTGACCCACGGTCTGCTTGTCGATCAGATGGCCCTTGGCGATCTCGCGCTTTTCGTCCTCGGTATAGCCGGCCAGCGGGATGATCTCCATCCGGTCGAGCAATGGCGATGGCATGTTGTAGGAATTCGCCGTGGTGATGAACATCACGTTGGACAGATCGTATTCCACCTCAAGATAGTGGTCCACGAACGTGTTGTTCTGTTCCGGGTCCAGCACCTCGAGCAGTGCTGACGCCGGATCGCCCCGGAAATCCTGACCCATCTTGTCAATTTCATCCAGAAGGATCAGCGGGTTGGTGGTCTTGGCCTTTTTCAGGTTCTGGATGATCTTGCCGGGCATGGAGCCGATAT